>NZ_JAUSOE010000162.1 GCF_030656255.1 Brevundimonas sp.
GAGTGACGGGGCTCGAACCCGCGACCTCCGGCGTGACAGGCCGGCACTCTAACCAACTGAGCTACACCCGCGTTTCCCGGCCGAAGCGGCTGTGCGCCCCGGCGAGGGGCGTCGTTTAGGCGGGCTGACCCAGCGCGTCAAGCGGCCTTTTCCAGAAAGACCCGCCTCAGCGTGGAAGGGGCGTGGACGGAGCGACCGCGGCCGCCTGGGGCGGGCTGTGCGGGCCCGTCAGGCCGCCTGTGGCGGGCTCCTGAGCGGCGACGGCGGGGGCGGGCGGTTCATAATGAACGCCCACGCCGGGCCCCACCGGCAGGTCGAACGCGACCCAGGCCGCCACCATGGCCAGACCGGCCACCAGGAAGGCCCCGGCGTAAGGCAGCATGGTCGCCATCAGCGAGCCCAGGCCGAAGCGCGGATCCCAGCGCTGGGCGAAGGTCAGGATTAGCGGGAAATAGCTCATCAGCGGCGTGGCGATGTTCGTCACCGAATCGCCCATGCGGTAGGCGGCCGTCGTCATCTCGGGTGAAATCCCCAGCAGCATGAACATCGGCACGACGATGGGGGCCAGGGCCGACCATTTGGCCGAGGCCGAGCCGATGAACAGATCAAAGAAGCAGGAGACCAGGACGACGCAGATCAGCAGCAGCGGCGCAGGCAGGGCCAGGCTCTTCAGCTCGGCGGCGGCGTTGACCGCCAGGATCGGCCCCAGGCCCGACCAGTTGAACATGGCCACGAAGTGCGCGGCGAAGAAGGCCAGGACGATATAGGGCGCCAGCTGGGCGATTCCGTCGCGCATCATCCGCACCAGGTCGCGATGGGACTGGATCGAGCCGGATCCCGCCCCATAGGCCGCGCCCGTGACGAAGAAGACCACGGCGAAGAAGGCGACCAGCGAACGGTACAGGGGATTGAACCTCTGCTCCGGGTCGGCGTCGGGATCCACGAAGGGCGATCCAGGCAGCAGGGTGATCAGGGTCCACAGGCCGATCATGGCCAGCAGGGCCAAGCCGGCGAATCTCAGACCGCGCTTCTCGGCGGAGGTCAGGGGTTCCTTTTCCGAGGTCGCGGGGGCGGCGACGCCTTCGGACGGCGTCCATTTGCCCAGGCGGGGTTCGATCACCCGGTCGGTCAGGAACCAGACGATGGGGGTGAAGACGAACACCACCCCGACGATGAAGTACCAGTTGCCGGCGATGTTCACCGAATAGGACGGGTCGATCAGGTGTGCGGCGGGCTCGGTGATGCCCAGGATCAGCGCGTCGCTGGCGCCGGGGAACAGATTGCCGGCGTAACCGCCCGACACGGCGGCGAAGCCTGCAGCCAGACCGGCGAGGGGATGACGCCCCGCCGCCGCGAAAATCACCGCCGCCAAGGGAATGACAACCACATAGGAGGCGTCGGACGCATGGTGGGACACCATGCCGGTGATCACCACGACCGGCGTCAGTATGGCGCGCGGCGCATTCAGAAGCGCGCCGCGAATCGCCGTGGAGAACATCCCGGTCCTTTCGGCCACCGCCGCGCCGTAGATGATGGTGATGACGATCCCCAGGGGCGGGAAGTCCGCCAGGGTGCGCGGCATGCCGATGATCAGCCGCTCCAGATTTTCGGGCGACAGCAGGCTTTGCGCAACCAGCCGGTCGCCGGTGACTGGATTGACCGCCGACCAGCCCAGGCCGGCCCCGACCAGACTCAGCACGATCAGGCCGGCGATCAGCCACAAAAACAGGAAGACGGGATCGGGCAGGCGATTCCCGATCCGCTCGACGGTGTTCAGGACACGGGCGCCAAGGCTCATGCGGATGACTTTCGGTTGGGATTTCAAGGCGGCAGTAGGGCCGGGAAGGGGCCAGAACCGCAAGCGCCGGGCCTGCGACATATGGCCCGAGGAGTTGCGATCCATTCTCAACAAAAAACCAATAGACGCAGGGGTTTGAACCGCACGAACGTTGGGTCTAAGAAGCGCCGAATCCCGCCTCTCCCCGGCGGCCGAGGTTCTTTGAATGAACGCATTTCTGCTCGAATATCTGCCGGTCCTGATCTTCGCCGGTATCGCCGCCTTCATCGGCGTGCTCTTCATCGCCCTGCCGATGCTGCTGGCCCCCAAGAGCCCCGATTCAGAGAAGCTGTCCGCCTATGAGTGCGGGTTCAACGCCTTCGACGACGCCCGGATGAAGTTCGACGTGCGCTTCTATCTGGTGTCGATCCTCTTCATCATCTTCGACCTGGAAGTGGCCTTCCTGTTCCCGTGGGCGGTGTCGATGTTCGACCTGTCGCATGCGGGCATGATCTTCGCCTTCTGGTCGATGATGGTCTTCCTGGGCGTCCTGACCATCGGCTTCATCTACGAATGGAAGAAGGGAGCCCTGGAATGGGAATAGTCGCACCCTCCTCGCCGCTTCCTGGCGCGCTGGTTCCGGCCAATTCGGCCGCGCGTTCGATGGTCGAGGGCTATGACCCCAAGATTCACGACAAGTTCTTCGAGTCGGTGAACATGGAGCTGGGCGAGCGCGGCTTCCTGACCGCCTCGCTGGACGACGTCATCACCTGGGCGCGCACCGGTTCGCTGATGTGGATGACCTTCGGCCTGGCCTGCTGCGCCGTCGAGATGATCCAGATGTCGATGCCGCGTTTCGACGTCGAGCGTTTCGGTATGGCCCCGCGCGGCAGCCCGCGTCACTCCGACCTGATGATCGTCGCCGGCACCCTGACCAACAAGATGGCCCCGGCCATCCGCAAGGTCTACGACCAGATGCCCGACCCGCGCTATGTCGTGTCCATGGGCAGCTGCGCCAACGGCGGCGGCTATTATCACTACAGCTACAGCGTGGTTCGCGGTTGCGACCGCGTGGTGCCAGTGGACGTCTATGTCCCGGGTTGCCCGCCGACGGCCGAGGCTCTGCTGTACGGCCTGCTGCAACTGCAGAAGAAGATTCGCCGCACGGGGACCATCGACCGATGAGTTCGCTGGCTGTTCAAGAGCGTTTCGAGGCCGCGTTGACGCCTATGGGCGCCGAAATGGTCGGGGCGTTGGGCGTCGAGGCGCAGGTCGCCTTCGGCGAGCTGACCCTGCTGGCGCCGCGCGAGCGGATCGTCGAAGTCATGACGGCGCTGCGCGACCAGTTCGGCTTCCAGCAACTGCTGGACCTGTGCGGGGCCGACTATCCGGATCGCGAGGAGCGGTTCGAGGTCGTCTATCACCTGCTGTCGATGACCCGGAACGCCCGGGTCCGCGTCAAGGTCGTGACCGACGAGGTCCAACCCGTCGCCACCGTGACCGGGGTCTATCCCTCAGCCGGCTGGTTCGAGCGCGAGGCCTACGACATGTACGGCGTGATCTTCGAAGGTCACCCGGATATGCGCCGCCTGCTGACGGACTATGGCTTCGAGGGTCATCCGCTGCGCAAGGACTTCCCGATGACGGGCTATGTCGAGGTGCGTTACGACGAAGAGCAGAAGCGGGTCGTCTATGAGCCGGTCAAGCTGACGCAGGAATTCCGGACGTTCGACTTCCTGTCGCCGTGGGAAGGCGCCGATTATCCGGCGCCCGTGCTTCCCGGCGACGAAAAGGCTGGAGTTAAGGGCTGATGGCTGACGGAGCCCCCGTAACCGCGCCCGTGAACGGCGCTGTCGATCCCTTCGAGGACATGCCGGTCGATCACCGCACCGACCATGCCAAGGCGATGGACGACCGCAAGTTCACCATCAACTTCGGTCCGCAACACCCGGCCGCGCACGGCGTGCTGCGCCTGGTGCTGGAGCTGGACGGCGAGATCGTCGAACGCGTCGATCCGCACATCGGCCTGCTGCACCGCGGCACCGAGAAGCTGATGGAGGCCCGCACCTATCTGCAGAACGTGCCCTATCTGGATCGCCTCGACTATGTCGCGCCGATGAACCAGGAACACGCCTTCTGCCTGGCCATCGAGAAGCTGCTCGGCGTCGAGGTTCCGTACCGCGCCCAGCTGATCCGGGTGCTGTATTCGGAAATCGGCCGGATCGGGAACCACCTGCTGAACGCGACCATGCAGGCCATGGACGTCGGCGCCCTGACGCCCCCGCTGTGGGGTCACGAAGAGCGCGAAAAGCTGATGGTCTTCTACGAGCGGGCCAGCGGCGCGCGTCTGCACGCCAACTATTTCCGTCCCGGCGGCGTCCACCAGGACCTGCCGATGGACCTGATCGACGACATCGGTCGCTGGTGCCAGGAATTCCCCAAGGCCCTGACCGATATCGAGAGCCTGGTCACCGAGAACCGCATCTTCAAGCAACGCAACGTCGACATCGGCGTGGTGTCCAAGGAACAGGCCCTGGCCTGGGGCTTCACCGGCGTCATGCTGCGCGGCTCGGACATCGCCTGGGATCTGCGCAAGTCGCAGCCGTATGAGTGCTACGCCGAGCTGGAGTTCGACATTCCGGTCGGCAAGAACGGCGACTGCTGGGATCGTTACCTCTGCCGCATCGAGGAGATGAAGCAGTCGGTGCGGATCATGGAGCAGTGCATTCACAAGCTGCGCAACTGCCCCGGCGAGCCGGTGATGCTGGAGGACAACAAGATCGTTCCGCCGCGTCGTGGCGAGATGAAGCGGTCGATGGAATCCCTGATCCATCACTTCAAGCTGTACACCGAGGGCTTCAAGACGCCCGAGGGCGAGGTCTACGCCTCGGTCGAGGCGCCCAAGGGCGAGTTCGGCATCTATCTGGTGTCTGACGGCACCAACAAACCGTACCGCGTCAAGATTTCGGCGCCGGGCTTCCGTCACCTGCAGGCGATGGACTGGATCAACAGCGGCCACCAGCTGGCCGACGTCTCCGCCATCCTGGGCTCGCTCGACATCGTTTTCGGAGAAGTGGACCGATGAGCGTTCGTCGTCTCGCCAAGGAACAGCC
>NZ_JAUSOE010000007.1 GCF_030656255.1 Brevundimonas sp.
TCGCTGGACATCGTTTTCGGAGAAGTGGACCGATGAGCGTGCGTCGCCTCGCCAAGGAACAGCCGGCCTCGTTCGCCTTTTCGGCCGATACGACGGCCAAGGCCGAGTGGTGGATCAAGAAATACCCTGAGGCCCGTCGCCAATCGGCGGTGATCCCGATCCTGTGGCTGGTCCAGAAGCAGGAAGGCTGGGTCTCGGAGCCCGCCATCCGCGCCGTCGGCGAACTGCTGGGCATGCCCTTCATCCGGGTGCTGGAGGTCGCGACCTTCTACACCATGTTCATGCTGGAACCGGTCGGCAAGACCGCCCTGATCCAGGTGTGCGGCACCACGCCCTGCATGCTGCGCGGCGCCAATGAGCTGATGAAGGTCTGCAAAGAGAAGATCGGTCCCAAGGATCATCTGTCCGCCGACGGCCGCTTCACCTGGCAGGAAGTCGAATGCCTGGGCGCCTGTTCGAACGCGCCCATGGCCCAGATCAACGACTATTATTTCGAAGACCTGACGCCCGAGACGATCGGCCAGATCATCGACGACTTCGCCGCCGGCAAGACGCCGAAGCCGGGGTCGTACGTGGGGCGTCATACGTCCGCTCCCCTCGGCGGCGCCAAGACCTTGCTGGATCCGAAACTGTATGACGGCTCGGCCGCCCAGCCGATCGCCAAACTGCCCAACAGCGATCCTGCGCCGGTCGAGAAGGCCCCCGCCTGATGCCTGCCCCCGACCTCGACAGCGACGAAGGCCGCGCCGCATACCGCAAGGAGCTGCGCATGGTCGCGCGCCCCCTGCGCGCGGGCGGGCTCGCGCTCGTGGTCGGCGCCGCCATGCTGATCCTGCTGACCCGTCAGGGCACGCCGGGTCTGGGCGACTGGGCCTTTACGGTCTCGTACGTCATGCTCGGCCTCGGCTGGGCCTGCGTCATCGGCGCCATCTACACCCGCAATCGGCACCACAAGCGCCGGATGCGCGAGCTTCAAGGCGCGTCGTCATGATCGCGTCGATCAAATGTGTTTCCATCAGTTCGATGCAGCGTGCCGGGGGGCGCCATGTCGACGGATCGCAGACGGACCGGGCGCCGCGCGCCCAAGCGCGGACGGGGCGGCTGGAGTCCCGCCGGCACAGGCAGGCTGCTGGCCAATCTGGCCGGCGCGGCCAGTCTGTCGCTGAGCGGCGGTCCCGTATCGGCGCAAACCCCGCCAACATCCCCTTCGGTCGCCCCCGCGACCGCGTCCTCTACGCCTTCACCCGGTCCTGCTGATGCTTCCGAACCGCGTAACAACCCCAGCCCTGAACCGCGTCAGCCGCCTCCCGGCCAGCGCGATCTCGGCCTCGAACGCCAGTCCGCTCTCGGTCCCCCCCGTCGGCGCAGACGCAGGAGCAGCCTGATGGTCGGCATTCTCGAAGACAAGGACCGGATCTTCACCAACCTGTACGGCTTCCAGGACTGGACGCTGGACGGGGCGAAGAATCGCGGCGCCTGGAACGCCACCAAGGACATGCTGGACCTTGGCCGCGACTGGATCATCAACAACGTCAAGGCGTCGGGCCTGCGCGGCCGTGGCGGCGCCGGTTTTTCGACCGGGCTGAAGTGGTCCTTCATGCCCAAGGAAGTGAAGGATCGTCCTCACTACCTGGTCGTCAACGCCGACGAATCCGAGCCCGCGACCTGCAAGGACCGCGAGATCATGCGCCACGATCCGCATCTGCTGATCGAAGGCTGCCTGATCGCTTCCTTCGCGATGCAGGCCCACGCCTGCTACATCTATCTGCGCGGCGAATACGTCCTCGAGCGCGAACGGATGGAGGCGGCGGTCAAGCAGGCCTATGAGGCCAAGCTGATCGGCAAGGACAATGTCCACGGCTGGGATTTCGACGTCTATATCCACCACGGCGGCGGCGCCTATATCTGCGGCGAAGAGACCGCCCTGCTGGAATCCCTGGAAGGCAAGAAGGGCCAGCCGCGCCTGAAGCCGCCGTTCCCGGCCGGCGCGGGCCTGTACGGCTGCCCGACCACGGTGAACAACGTCGAGTCGATCGCCGTCGTCGGCACCATCCTGCGTCGCGGTGCGGACTGGTTCGCCAGCTTCGGTCGTCCGAACAACACCGGCACCAAGCTGATGTCCCTGTCGGGTCACGTGATGACGCCGTGCGTCGTCGAAGAGACCATGTCGATCCCGCTGCGCCAGCTGATCGAAGAGCACGGCGGCGGCGTTCGCGGCGGCTGGGGCAATCTGAAGGCCATCATTCCCGGCGGCGCCTCCTGCCCGGTGATCACGCGCGAGCAGGCGGAAACCGTGCTGATGGACTTCGACTCCATGCGCGAGGTTCGCTCGTCGTTGGGGACGGCCGGTGTGACCGTGATGGACGAGTCGACCGACATCGTGAAGGCGATCGCCCGCATCAGCTATTTCTTCAAGCACGAGAGCTGCGGCCAGTGCACGCCGTGCCGCGAGGGCACGGGCTGGATGTGGCGCGTGCTGGAGCGTATGGCCGTGGGCGAGGCCGATCCGTCGGAAATCGACCTGCTGCTGGACGTCGCCGGTCAGGTCGAAGGCCACACCATCTGCGCCCTGGGCGACGCCGCCGCCTGGCCGGTTCAGGGCCTGATCCGTCACTTCCGTCACGAGATCGAAGAGCGTATCGCCAACTACCGCAGCCGCCGCGCGAACTTCGCCGGCCACGCGATCGCGGCGGAGTAGGGATGCGCCTTTCGTCCGCCATCGTGATCGGAGCCTTCGCACTCGCCGCCTGCGGCGAGCGTGAAGCTGAGCCCACGCCTGCGGAAAAAGTTGCGGCTGTGGCGAAGCCTTCCGACGCTGTGCAGACGGCGCCTGAGGCCCTGACCGCCGCCGAGCTGCGCCGCGTCTGCCGCGCCGGTTTGGCCGCGATCCACGGTCAGCCGCCGATGGCGATCGACGTCGACGGCGTCGACGGCGGGGTGGTTCATGCCTCGTGGCGTGCTCCGGTCGACGGCGGCAGGATGCGTGCTGACTGCCGGGTCGAGAAAGACCTGATCGTGTGGAAACCGCTCGATCTGCCTGACGCCACGCTCGTTCGCTGGATGAACCAGGCGGATGACCCGGTGATCCGCTACGTCATGGACGGTCAGGCGATCACCGTCACTCAGACGCTCCCTGACGGGACGACGGAACAGGCCGAACTGGCCGTTCCCGCAGAAGAGGAGGCGCGGTGATGGCGGATGAACCCGACAACCTCGTTCTTCAGATCCTGCGTCGCGTCGAAGGACGTCT
>NZ_JAUSOE010000010.1 GCF_030656255.1 Brevundimonas sp.
GAGCAAATGAGCCAGGGCGCGACCGAACAGGCCGCCGCCGCCGAACAGGCCTCGGCCTCGATGGAAGAGATGGCCGCCAACATCAAGCAGAACGCCGACAACGCCGCCCAGACCGAGAAGATCTCGCGTCAGTCGTCCAAGGACGCCGAGGCCAGCGGCGAGGCGGTCAACCGCGCCGTCGACGCCATGCGCACCATCGCCGACAAGATCGGCATCGTGCAGGAAATCGCGCGCCAGACCGACCTGCTGGCCCTGAACGCGGCGGTCGAGGCCGCCCGCGCCGGGGAACACGGCAAGGGCTTCGCCGTCGTCGCCTCGGAAGTGCGCAAACTGGCCGAACGCAGCCAGACGGCCGCCGCCGAAATCGGCGCGGTGTCGGGCGACACGGTCAAGGCGGCCCAGGAAGCCGGCGAAATGCTGCAACGCCTGGTGCCGGACATCCGCAAGACGGCGGAACTGGTGTCCGAGATCAGCGCCGCCTGCCGGGAGCAGGACGTCGGCGCCAGCCAGATCAACGAGGCCATCCAGCAACTGGACAAGGTGACCCAACAGAACGCCGGCGCGTCCGAGCAGATGTCGGCGACCTCCGAGGAACTGGCGGCCCAGGCCGAGGAACTGCAGACCTCGATCGCCTTCTTCCGCACCGATGCGGCTGGCGGCCGCAGCGGAGCCCGCGCCCCCGCTCGCGCCTCGACCTTCAAGTCCCCGGCCAAGCCGGCGGCTCGCTCGGCGCCCAAGGCTGCGCCGGCCAAGCCCGCCGTGCACGCCCAGCAGGCTCGCGCCAAGGGCTTCGCCCTGGACCTGGCGACCGGCGGCGCGGACGCCGAGGACATGGACTTCCGGGAGAGCGCCTGATGCCCGAAACCGCCAAGGGGCAAGGCGCAGCCGAGGGCCAATACGTCACCTTCGGCCTGGGCGACGAAGTCTTCGCCGCCCCGGTCGGCCTGGTGCGGGAGATCCTGACCTATCAGGCCCCCTCCCGCATTCCCAACGGTCCCGCCTATCTGCTGGGCCTGACGGACGTGCGGGGCCGGGGCGTGCCGACGGCGGATCTTCGGATCCGCCTGGGCATGACGGCGGTCCAGCCCACCCTGAACACCCGTATCCTGGTGCTTGACATCCCGGTCGAGGATCGGGTGCTCAGCTTGGGCCTGGTCGCGGACCGGGTGTTCGAGGTGGCCGTCTTCACCGCCGACCAGATCGAGCCGTCGCCCGACATCGGGATGAAGTGGCGCTCGGACTATATCTCGGGCGTCGTGCGTCGCGAGGACGGCTTCGTCGTCCTGATCGACCTGGCGCGACTGCTGTCCACGACGGACGCCGCCTCACTGGCGTCGCTGTCGGACGTTGAACGCGCGGCCTGACGGCCGCCGACAGTTATCTGGAAAGAACATAACCTTGTCTCACGCGGCGCTAGAACGGTCCGCCCCCCTCGTCGATCAGATCAGCGCCCGCAATTTCGAGCGGATGGCGGCCTATATCTACGACTACAGCGGCATCAAGATGCCGTCGTCCAAGCGGACCATGCTGGAGGGGCGGCTGCGTCGCCGTTTGCGCAGCACCGGCCACGCGACCTTCGACGACTATTGCGACTATCTGTTCAAGGAGGACGGGCTCGAGGCCGAGTCCGTCTTTCTGATCGACGCGGTGACGACGAACAAGACTGACTTCTTCCGCGAACCGCGTCATTTCGACTATATGACGTCCCATGTGCTGCCCGAGTTCAAGGCGGCGGGAACGCGGCGGATCCGGGCCTGGAGCGCCGCCTGTTCCATGGGCGCCGAGCCCTACACCATGGCCATGGTCATGCAGAAATTCGCCGACGAACAGGGCGGGCCCGACTATCAGATTCTGGGCACGGACCTGTCCACCGACGTGCTGGAGACCGCGCTGCGCGGCGTCTATCCGACCGAGATGCTGACCCCGGTGCCCGCCGACATGCGGCGTTGGGTCATGACGGCGCGTGACGGCGGCCGGCGCGAAGGCCGCATCCATCCGTCGCTGCGGGCGAAACTGTCGCTGGCGCGGGTCAATCTGATGGACGAGACCTATGCGGTCGGCGATCCGTTCGACATGATCATGTGCCGCAACGTCATGATTTATTTCGACAAACAGACCCAGGCCAAGGTTCTGAAACGGCTCTGCGACCGGCTGAAGCGCGGCGGCTATCTGTTCATCGGCCATTCCGAGAGCATCACCGGCATCGAACTGCCTCTGGTGACTGTCGCCAACACCATTTTCCGGAAGACCTGATCCCATGCCCAAGGTCCGAGTCCTGATTATCGACGACTCGGCCAGCGTACGTCAGACCCTGGTCGATGTCCTGTCCGCCGATCCCGGCATCGAGGTCATGGGCGTAGCGTCCGACCCCTTCGTCGCTGCGCGGCGCATCGCCGAGGACGTGCCCGACGTCATCACCCTGGACGTCGAGATGCCGCGCATGGACGGCATCACCTTCCTGCGCAAACTGATGTCCCAGCGGCCGATCCCGGTGGTCATGTGCTCGTCCCTGACCGAGGCCGGATCCGAGACCCTGATGCAGGCGCTTGAGGCCGGCGCCGTCGACATCATCCTGAAGCCGCGCATCGGGGCGGCGGATCACCTGGCTGAGAGCGCCGACCGCATCCGCGACGTGGTCAAGGCTGCGGCCCGCGCCCGGCTGGGCGCACGGCGAACGACGACGCGAACGCTGGATCCCGGGACAAAACTGACGGCTGACGCCATGCTGCCGCCCCCGACCGGGGCCGCCATGGCGCGCACCACGGAGATGGTGGCCTGTCTGGGCGCCTCGACCGGCGGGACCGAGGCCCTGCGCGAGGTGTTGCAGGCCCTGCCGGCCAATGCGCCGGGCATCGTCATCGTGCAGCATATGCCGGCGGGCTTCACCGCCGCCTTCGCCAAACGGCTGAACAGCCTGTGCGAAGTCGAGGTCAAGGAGGCCCAGCATGGCGATCCGGTCCTGCGCGGCCACGTCCTGATCGCGCCGGGCGACAAACACATGCTGCTGGAACGCCACGGCGCCCGCTATCAGGTGGCGATCAAGGACGGGCCGCCCGTGTCGCGCCACCGACCCTCGGTGGACGTTCTGTTCCGATCCGCCGCACGGGCGGCCGGACGCAACGCCATGGGTGTGATCATGACCGGCATGGGGGATGACGGCGCGCGCGGCCTGCTGGAGCTCAAGGAGGCCGGGGCCGTCACCGTGGCCCAGGATGAGGCGACCTCGATCGTCTTCGGCATGCCCAAGGAGGCCATCGCGCGCGGCGCCGCCCAGAGGGTGGTGGCGCTGGAGCATATCGCGCGCGAAATCATGAACGTCGATCGTTCTCGCTGACGGCGGACAGGCGGCGGGCCGGGCCTGTTCTTATCGAGGCCGACCGCCGTCCGGATCAGAACAGAAGGTCGTCGAACTCATCCTCGGCGGCCGCGACAGGCGTTTGCGACGTCGTCCCAGCCTCGTCGGCCTCATCGGCCTGGTCGGTGTCGGTGAAGACCGCATGGGCCGCGTGGATCGTCCGCTCGCGCGCCATAGTGTAGCAGCGCCCGATCTCGGTCATGGCGGCGTCCACCACCCCGGCGATATCTGTCAGGTCCTCGACCACCGGTCCTGCGGCTTCGGCCAGGGCGATGGCGGCGGTGTGCAGGGCGTCGCCCAGGTCTTCCTTCAGGCCCAACTGGTCGGCGGCCAGGGCCAGAGACCGGGCGGTGGCCTCGCCATGGGCGCCCAGACCGACCAGATCGTTCTCGACCACGTCGGCGGCGCGGCGCAACTGACTCTGCACCCCGCTCAGGCGTCCCGCGTCCACATGGGCGTCGCCGGGCTCGGTCGTCTCCATTCCATTGGCCAGACCGGCCAGGGCGGTCAGCGAGCCCAGGGTCTGGTCGGCGGCGTCTTCCAGATGGCTGGCGTGGCTGCTCAGCTCGATGGCGATGACGCTCAACGGCTTGCCGATTTCACCCAGACGATTGCAGCGCAGGCTGCTGTTGATCGCCATCTGCTGGATGTCGCGTTTGACCTTGTGGATGGCGTCCACCCGTCGGGCCAGGGACTCGACCGCCGAGACGGTCTCGCCGCTGATGCGCTGGGCGTTGGTCATGGCCGCTGTGACGTCGTCGATCAACAGACCGGCCCGGCCCAGACTGATTTCGAGGTCGCGCAGGTCGCCCCCGCCGTCGGACAGGCCGTGGATGACCATGATCTGTTTGGTGTCCTGGGCCATGCCGGACAGGCTGTGGGCGACCTTGGCCGCCTCGGCCTCGAAGTCGGTGGCGATGTCCGCCATCTGGTCGGCGACCATGTGCAGCAGGCGGCGTTCGGCACGGTCGCGGGCCCCGGGCGACAGGTCCGCCTCGCGAACGGTGCGGGCCGCGACCTGGATGCCCAACTGGACGTGTTCGATCCGCTGGCGGGTGATGTCGCCGATCTGCAGGGCCATCAGGGCCTTGCCGACCTTCATCTGGATGTCGCGTGCGATGGCGGCGACCGAGGCGGCGACTTCGGCGATGCGGGCGTGGTTCACGCGCAGCGTCTCGGCGTCGAGGGCCAGCTTGTCCGGCACCGCCGGAATCAATTCCTTGTACTTGCCGCCCAGTCCCTGTTCGAAGATCAGGGCGCCATCCAGCTGACGGGCGAGCCGCGTCAACTCCTCGGCCAGTTGATCCAGTTGGGATACGCCGAAGTCCAACTGGTCGCACATCCGCTCGGCGAAGCCGGCGAACTCGTCTGCGGCCCGAATGGTCGCCCCGGCCGTGATCTTCACGTTCAGGGCGAAGGCGCGCAGATAGCGCAGCGTGGTGCGCATCACGTCAATATCGGCTTCCAGCAGGGCGCCGGCGGCCTTCAACTGATCCAGGTCCGACACGCGCCGCCTCTGCGTAAGGGGCAGGGCGTTCAGGCTTTCCGCCGTCGACAGCAACTCGTTGCTGGTGTGCGAAACGGATTCGACGTTCAGCGTCAGACCCAGCCGGTCGAGCGCCTCGATCAGCCGGCCGACCATCTCAAGCGATCCGGCCAGGCGTTCCCCCGCGTCGGAAAAACGGCTCTCGACCAGGGCGCGGGCCGCCTCCAGCTGATCCGTGACGTCGGAAGCGACGACGGGCGCGAAGAATGGGAGGGCGGAATCCGCACCTAAATCGACGACGGAGTCGGCGGTCGCGGCTGGATCGAATTGCTGCGCTTGCGCCTGCATGCTGGGTCTCATTCTGAGAGTCATGAAGCAAGGTTACGCGGGACAGGAAAACCGACCGTAAACGCCGACGCGAATTTCCGCGCGTGGGGGTTCATGCTGGAGAGGGGGGATCAGGGCAGGCGACCCCAGGCGATGGCGTGAACCTTGTCGCGGCCAAGAACGGCCGTCAGGGGCTCTGTGGCAAACAGGCCGGCGATCACGGGGTCGCGCACATTCAGCCCACCGGTGAAGGCGCCGAAGGCGGGCATGATCAGCCGCTCGCCATCGGTGGCAAAGCAGCGT
>NZ_JAUSOE010000013.1 GCF_030656255.1 Brevundimonas sp.
TTGCAGGAATCGAACCCGCGACATCCAGTTTACAAAACTGGCGCTCTACCAACTGAGCTAAACCGGCCCCGTCTTTGAAGACTGGCTGGCCTTATGCGGACGGATTCACGCCTGCGCAAGACGGATCCGTCTCTATCAGACCAGTTCTGCGGCGATCCGGTCGGCCAGGGGACGCAAGGTCGCGGCTTCGGCCATGGGGGCGTGGCCGTGGCCCTTCATCGGCCGGTCGGCCCAGCGGGGGATGATGTGGAAATGCAGGTGGAAGACGGTCTGGCCGCCGGCGTCGCCGTTGAACTGCATCACCGCGATCCCGTCGGGCTTCAGCGCCTTTTCGACCGCCACGGCCGTGCGTTGCAGGGCGGCGGTCATCCGGGCCAGGACGTCCGGCTCCACCTCCAGCAGGTTCCGCGCCTGCGACTGTTTGGCGATGATCAGGACATGGCCCTCGGACTGGGGAAAGACGTCCATGAAGGCCAGGACGTGGTCGTCCTCCCACACCTTCACCGAAGGGATTTCGCCGCGCAGGATCTTGGCGAAGATGTTGTCGGGGTCGTAGTCGCCGTGGAGGCTCATGGCCGTCTCCGTATCGTGTCGCGGTCTGGATAGGCTCTGGTTAGCAGGCGGGGCGGGCGAGGGGGAGCCTTTGCCGACATGACGCGTTATGGTGACGCTTCAACGCGCTAGAGGAAGACCCATGATCCGTTTCATCATCCAGGCCGTCGTCACCATGGCCGGCCTGTGGCTGTCGGCCCAGGTCGTGCCGGGCGTCGACTTCACCAGCACCGGCTCGCTGATTGCGGCGGCCCTGATCCTGGGTCTGGTCAACGCCATCGTGCGGCCGATCATGGTGGTGCTGACCTTCCCGATCACGGTCGTGACCCTGGGCCTGTTCCTGCTGGTGGTGAACGCCGCCATGATCGGCCTGACCGCCATGTTCCTGAACGGTTTCGCCGTGGACGGCCTGTGGGCCGGAATCGGGGCGGCCATCGTGACGGGCGTGGTCAGCTGGATCGCCGGCGCCTTCATCGGTGGTGACGAAAAGCGCGGCTAAAGTCTGGAAAAGGCGCGGCCATCCGCGTCGAACAGATGGGCCTGATCGGCGGGGACGTGCAGGGTCAGCGACTCGCCGACCCTGGCCGGAGCCCCGCCCGCCAGCTGGACCGTCAGGGTCTCTTGCGACGCCGCGTGTTTCAGATGGGCCATCGTCGTCGCCCCCAGGGGCTCGACGAACAGCACCTCGGCCGTCAGTGCGTCGCCCTCGCCCGACAGGTTCAGATGTTCGGGCCGGACGCCCAGGGTCACGGCGTCGCCGGCCTTGGCCGAGGCCGCATTCACCGCCACGCGGATCGTCTCGCCCGCCGTGGTCCGCACTGTCGCTCCAGCGGCTGAGGCCGTGACCACCTCGCCGGTCAGCAGGTTCATGCGCGGGCTGCCGATGAAGCCGGCGACGAACAGATTGGCCGGGCGCTGGTACAGGTCCATCGGCGCCCCGACCTGTTCGATCCGCCCGCCGTTCAGAACCACGATCCGGTCGGCCAGGGTCATGGCCTCGACCTGGTCGTGGGTCACATAGATCATGGTCGTCTTCAGTTCGGCGTGCAGCCGCGCGAACTCGTAACGCATCCGCACCCGCAGGGCGGCGTCCAGGTTCGACAGGGGCTCGTCGAACAGGAAGACGTCGGGCTCGCGCACGATGGCGCGGCCGATGGCGACACGCTGGCGCTGGCCGCCGGACATGGCCTTGGGCTTGCGGTCCAGATAGTCGGTGATGCTCAGGGCTTCGGCGGCGGCCCGCACGCGGCGGTCGATCTCGACCTTGTCCGTCTTGGCCAGTTTCAGTCCGAAGGCCATGTTTTCATAGGCCGTCATGTGCGGATACAGGGCATAGGACTGAAACACCATGGCGATGCCCCGGTCGGACGGCGACAGGTCGTTGACCACGCGGTCGCCGATCGAGACTTCGCCCGTTGTCGCCTCTTCCAGCCCGGCGATGGTGCGCAACAGGGTGGACTTGCCGCAGCCGGACGGGCCGACGAAGACCACGAATTCGCCGTCGGCGATTTCCAGATCGACGCCCTTCAGCACCTCGACGGCGCCGAACGCCTTCTTCACGTCGATCAGACGGACGTTCGCCATGCTTCTTTCCTGAACCGTTTCCATTTTTCGCTACCGTAACCGGTTACATCGCCGGATCAATGGCGCGCGATGTCCCAGGCCGCAGGCAGAACCGTTAATTTGCAAAGCTGCAAAATTACACTTTCGCAAAATCCCGACCCTCGTTAGAAGCCGCCGTCACGGTTTTTGGGGAGCATCGACATGGCGCGGCGTACAACTCTGATGGCGACGGCTTCGGTCGCCTGGCTGGCGGGCGTCTGTGCGGTTCAGGCGCAAGAGGGGCCGTCGCGTGTGGACGACATCGTCGTCACCGGATCACGCATCGCAGGCGGCGACCGGATCGCGCCGGTCGAGACGGTGGAGCGGAACGTCATCGCGGCGGCCGGCGTCGCCGACGCCTCTCAACTGGTCCGCCTGGTCACCGCCAACTCAGGCTCCGAAGCCCAGGTGGATCAGCTGAATCAGCCGCAGAGCTCGGGCACGGCCCAGTTCAATCTGCGCAATCTCGGCCTGGGTTCGACCCTGGTCCTGGTCGATGGCCAGCGCTGGACGACCAGCGCCGTGGTGGCGACCGACGGCTCGGCCTTCGTGGACATCAACTCGCTCGTTCCCATGATCGCCCTGCAGCGGGTCGAGGTGGTCAAGGACGGCGCCTCGGCCGTCTATGGCTCGGACGCCGTGGCCGGGGTGGTCAATTTCATCACCCGCCGCAATGTGGCGGAGCCTGAGATCAACGCCAAATACGCCGTCGCCGACGGATCGGAAGAGAGCGTGATCCAGGCCCTAGGCGGTTTTGCGCTGCTGGGCGGCGATCTGACCCTGGCGGCCTCGTATTTCCACCGGTCGGCGCTCAGCACCGACGAACGCGACTTCACCCAGGCGGACCGGTATGACCGCGCGTCCTGGACCGCCGTGACCAGTTACGGCCAGCCGGGCTCCTATTACCGGCCCAGCACGGGGGGCTATGCGCCGGACCCGGCCTGCGACAATCCCGCCTTCGACGCGGCCTATCGCAACAGCGCAGGCGACGCCTTCTGCCGCCTCGACTATTCCGACTTCTTCGACCTGACGCCGGAGGAGACGCGCACCCAGGCCTTCGCCGACTATCGCCGACCTGTCGGGGACATGAGCCTGTCGCTTCAGGCGGCCTGGTCAACCTCCGAAACCCGCGCCCGCCAGACGCCGTCGCTGCCGATCCTGGCCCAGTCCCTGACCGTGCCGGCCTCGCACCCCGACAATCCCTTCGGCGAGGACGTCCTGTTCCGGGGCCGGCTTCTAGGCGCCGAGGCCGGGGCTTCGACGGCCGTGTTCGAGTATGAGACCTGGCGCCTGGCCGCCGGTCTGGACGGAGCCTTCGCCGGCGGCTGGACCTGGAGCCTGGCTGCGACAGCCAGCCGCCAGCATGTCGCCTATGACAAGCCGGACGTGATCGGCAGCGCGCTGCAGAACGCCCTGAACGGTCTGGGCGGCGCCGGCTGCGATGCGGCGACGGGTTCGCCAGGGGTCGGCGCCTGTCAGTATTTCAACCCCTTCGGCAGCGCCTATCTCGGGACCGGAACGGCCAATAGCGCCGAACTGATCGACAGCCTGATCGGCTCCACCGGTCTGCGCGGCGCGTCCAGCCTGATCACGGCCGACGCCTCGACCGGCGGTCAGGCTCTGGCCTGGGCCGGGGGGCGGGTCGATTTGGCCTTGGGCGCCCAGTATCGCCGCAGCGCCTTCCGTCACGACTGGAGCGATCTGGTCAACGCCGGCGAACTGCTGACCGCCGGCTTCTCGCCGGACTTCGAGGGCGACCAGCAGGCCTTGGCCGGCTTCGCCGAGGCCCGCATCCATCTGGGCGACCGGATCGAGGCGCAATTGGCCGGGCGTTATGAGTCCTATGACGGCGATCAGGGGCGGTTCAGCCCCAAGGCGGCTGTGCGCTGGGACGTGACCGACGCCCTGGCGCTGCGGGCCTCGTGGGGGCAGGGGTTCCGGGCCCCGTCCGTCTATGCCCAGGCCGGCGCCCAGGCCTCTCAGCCGTCGGTGTTCGACCGGGGCGCCTTCGTCTTCGTCAACACCCTGACCTCGGGCGACGCCGATCTGAAACCCGAAAAATCCGAGAGCCTGACCTTCGGCGCCCTGTGGCGTCCGGTCGAGGGGCTGGAACTGGGCCTGGACGCCTGGCGCTTTGACTACACTGATCAGGTGGTCAAGGAGTCGGCCCAGGCGATCATCGACCAGGCGACCGCCGATACGGCGGCGGGCCTGACCGGCACGGACGCCCAGTCGCGCATCACCCGTTCGGCCGGCGGCGCCCTGACCTTCGTCCAGCTCTATTTCGTCAACGCCTCCTCCATCGAGACCCAAGGGATCGATCTCTCGGCGCGTTACGGTCACGATCTGTGGGGCGGTCGGGCCTCGGCTTCGGCGACCTGGACCTATGTGGACCGTTACGACATTCTTCTCAGCGACGACGCGGCAGAGGTGTCTGGAGTGGGCTCAACCAATCTGAACAACATCGGCCGGTCCCTGCCGCGCAATCGCGGCGAGTTCGCCCTGTCCTGGAGCGGCGGCGGTCATGCCCTGACCGGCCTGGTCCATTATACCGCCGGCTATCGCAACGACCGCAGCGGGATCACCGACACGACCATCGCCAGCCAGACCACTGTCGATCTGCTCTACACCCGCACGCTCGGCCTCGATCTGGATCTGGCGCTGGGCGTGGTCAATCTGGCGGACAAGGCCCCCCCCCTGGCCCAGTACGCCTTCGGCTATGACCCGGTCGTCGCCGATCCGCGCGGGCGGGTGTTAAGCCTGGGGCTGACCAAACGGTTCTGATCAGGGTCGCGTGAGTCAGGCGGCCAGGGGACGGGCGGGGGGAAGGGCGGCGCTCATCGCCTCGATCAGCGTATGGATGTCCAGCGGCTTGGCGACAAAGCCGTCCAGGCCTGCTTCGCGGCCCTGTTCGCGCACCGACGCTGAGACGTCGCCGGACAGCAGGATCAGGGGCGTACGCCGGCCGGGCGTCTCCTCTGCGCGGATCCGTCGTGCGGCCTCGAAGCCGTCGCACAGCGGCATGCGCAGATCCAGCAGCACCAGATCATAGGCGCCCTCGCGCCAGGCGGCCACGGCCTGGTCGCCGTCTTCGACCACCGTTAGCTCAACGCCCAGACTGGGCAGGATGGCGGACAGAACCTGGCGGTTCACGGCGTTGTCGTCGGCCGCCAGGACGCGCAGGTCGGCCAGGCTTCGTGCGCTCTCCGGCTCCGTCGTGGCCGAACGTCCGCGTTGCAGCGGAAGCTCCACGGTGAAGCAGGAGCCCTGACCAAGCGTGCTGGTCACGGTGATGTCGCCCCCCATCATCCGCGCCAGGGAGCGTGAGATCGCCAGACCCAGGCCGGTGCCGCCGTGCGTATGCGCGGTTTCGGCGCTGGCCTGCGCATAGGGCGAGAACAACCGGCCCAGGGTGGCCTCATCCATGCCCACGCCGCTGTCGCGCACAGCGATCCGGAGCAAGCCTGCGCTCGGGACATCGACGGACAAGGCCACTTCGCCCTGATCGGTGAACTTCACGGCGTTGGAGATCAGATTGGCCAGGATCTGGCCGATCCGCACCTTGTCTCCGATCCAGTCGCCCGCCGCTTCAGGCGCGATGTCGATCCGCAGCGGAACACCCTTCTTGCGCGCCGCCTCGCCGAAGGCCGCGTCCATGCGCGCCAGCAGCCGCGTCAGGTCGAAGTCAGCCTCCAGCAACTCCAGGCGTCCGGCCTCGATTTTCGACGCGTCGAGCAGGTCATTGAGCAGGGCCGTCAGTGTTTCTCCGGATTCCAGCGCGACCTCTAGCCGTTCCTTCTGGGTGGGCGCCATCGGCTCGGCCGCCATGGCCTGCAACATGCCCAGCATGCCGTTCAGGGGCGTGCGGATCTCGTGGCTGACGACGGCCAGGGTTCGCGTCTTGGCCTTGGCGAAAGACAAGGCTTCCCGTTCGCGTCGCGCCGAGGCGCGGACGGCCCAGAGACCCAGACCCGCGCCGAAACCCAGCGCGGCCAGGCCGACGCAGACAACGGCGATCCGGGCGGTCGCATAGGCGCGGTCACGCTCCTGCTCGCGTTCCTGGGTCGCCAAGGCCTCCTGCGCGCGAAGATCGCCCAGCAATCGGCGTACCTCGTCCATCGCGACCCGACCTTGTTCCGCCAGAGCCGGATCGGCGATCTGGCTTTGGGGACGGGCCAACTGAGGGCTTGCATAGACGGAACGCCAGCGGTTCAGCCCTTCACGCAGGGCGTCCAGCCGGGCGGTCTGCTGCGGATCGTCGCGCGATAGACGGTAGAGGGTCTCCAGTTCAGTGGTGAATTTCGCCTGGCCAGCAAAATAGGGCTCCAGCGCCGCCGGTTCGCCGCTGCTCTCGCCGTAGCCCCTGACACCCGTTTCCTGGTCCAGGCCGGCCGCCAGAAGATCGGCCGCTGCGGTTTCGACAACCCGAGTGTGCTGAACCGCGCGGTCCGCCGCATCAATGGTGGACAGATTGTCGAACACCACGAAGATCATGGCGGCCATCATCGCCGTCATCGTCGCCATCATGGAGACTGCGGACAGCGCCGCCCTGGTCCTCATCAAGGCCAGGACGCGTTTTGAGGCGGCGTGGATCGACATATGCGAAACCCTATCCTGGCGGGTCGGTGAGTATTGGGGTCCCGCTCATGAACAGCGGGTTTCCAGGCTTGTCAGGAGGACTATCTACAGGCACAGCGACGCCCCATGGAAAAGGACCGCCCATGACCGTCGTCCTCTACGGCATTCCCAACTGCGACACCGTCAAGAAGGCCCGCGTCTGGCTGGACCAGCACGGCGTCGACTATGTCTTCCATGACTACAAGAAGGCCGGCGCCGATCCGGTCCAACTGGGCCAGTGGATCGACGAACACGGCTGGGAGACGGTGCTGAACCGCGCCGGCACGACCTTCAAGAAACTGCCCGAAGCCGACCGGGCGGACATCGATCGGGACAAGGCCGTCGCCCTGATGACGGCCCAGCCCTCTATGATCAAACGGCCGGTCCTGGACCTCGGGGAGCGGCGTCTGGTGGGTTTCAAACCCGAGGCCTATGCGCAGGCCTTTAGTTAAGCGCAACCGTCGCCGCCAGGCCGAAATGATCGGACGGGTACTCTCCGTTCGTGGGCTGGTCGCCAAAGACATGGACAGCGGTGGTGGTGAAGAATTCCGGCTCCACGAAGATGTGGTCGATGACGCGACTGGCGTGACCCTTGGCCGGGTTCAAGGTGGTCGCCGCCGCACCCGAGGGCAGGGCGCTGGCGAAGCGAGGGCCGGTCATGGTCGCCAGTCCAGGATCATCCTGCGGCGCGTTGAAGTCGCCCATCACGACAAGCGGGACTCCGTCCTGCGGCAGCCATGACAGAAGATGAGAAATCTGGCGGCCCCGAACGGCTCCGGCTTCGGGCTGCCAAGCCAGGTGAGTGACCACGACATCGACAGGCCGGCCGTCGACGGAAACCCGCAACCGTAGCGCTGTGCGGAAATCGTCCAGCGGCTCCAGCCGGACAGACGCCTGGGCCAGTATGGGCAGCCGGGTCAGAAGGGCGATTCCGTAGCGGCGCGGCGCACCCTCGGGGTCGGTCGAGACGAAGGCGACGTCATAGCCGCCCAGTTCTCGCGCCAGCATCTCAGCCTGGTTCTCCAACCCTGTATTGGCGTCCTCCAGCACCTCCTGCAACGCGATGACGTCCGCGTTCTGAGCCCGCAATGTTTCGATCAACAGGGGACGTCGCGCGCTCCAATCGCCCATGTTGTGCCAGATATTGAAGGTCGCCAGGGTCAGGCGCGATCGCCCAGACGCGCTCACCTTCGCGCCCGACCCAGTGCTTGATGCAGGTGCGCAGGCCGTCAACGGCAATATGGCCCCTGCAGCCAGCAATAAACGGCGTGAAATCACCGATTAGTCGTCTCAGCCTTCGACGTCGGTCGCCGGGCGGTCGTGGCCGTCGGCGCTTTCCGTGACCCAGCGGCCGTCGGCGGTTTCGTATTCGATGGCGGCGTTCTCGTCCGGCACCTTCTGTTCGCGGGCGGCGCGGACGGCGGCGGCCTTGGCGGCGTCGTGGGTGGCGAAGGTCTCGGAATAGGTGCCCCCGGACTGGTAGGCCCATCCGCCGTCGTGCTCGACGATGCGATAGGTGACATGGGCCATGGGGAATCTCCTTCGGGGGTCAGGCCAAGACTCTAGCCCGAACGGCCCGCCGCTGAAACAGCAGTTGCAACGTCACCCCGACGATGAGCAGCGCCAGCAGCGAAAGTTGGAAGGTCACGACCAGAGGGTCCTGCGGACTGTCGGCTATGGGACTTCCCGCCGGCAACCGTGTCAGGGTTTCGGTGACGCTGGGCAGGAACAGGGTGAAGACGGCGGTGCTGAGCGCCACGGTCTGGATCCACCAGCAATGTCTCGCCAACGGCGGGAACCGGCCGATGGTCGAACCGACGATCAGCGATCCCAGGCTCAGGATCGATATGGCCACGCCAGGCATGTCCTTGATAACCAGCACGCCCGAGAGCGCGCCCACGAACATGAAGGCCAAGAAGGCCTTGCCCAGGGCCATCTCCGGCGGAATACGACCGTAACGGGCCAGAAGATACAGAGCCAGCGGTATGGCGGGCAGACTGCCGAGCGTATGAAACCAGCCCAGGGCGGACAGTTGGGGAAGCAGCATCGCGACCTCGCGTGAAGGGATCGAACCACATACGCCAGCGAACTGAAGCCGAGGGTCTGCGCAAAGGCTCAGCTTGTCCAGCGCCCGCCGCCCGCCTCCGCGAAACTTGATCCGCGACCTTACGAAGATTTCACGTCCGACCGCGCATCCGTACGGGCATCCCGCAGCCTCTTGTGATCAGAAGGCCGCCGCATCAGGCTGTCGCATCGGATCAGAAAGAGAGTTCGTCATGGACCTGGAACCCATCTTCATCGTCTTCATCATCTTCGCCTCGATCGTCGCCGTCATTGTGGGCCCCTCTTTTCTCAAGCATCGCGACCGGCGGGAGATGCAGCTGACGGTCCGTCAGGCCGTGGACAAGGGCCAGACCCTGCCGCCTGAGTTGATCGACGCCTTGACTCAGGATGTGCAGAAAAACCTCCCGTCCCGCACCAAGGACATCCGCAAGGGCGTGCTCAGTCTGGCGGCGGGCGTGGGTATCGCCGGCTTGGCCCTGGCGGTGGAGGCGACCAGTCCCGGCCGCGGGCTCAATGGGGAAGGCGCGCTGCTGGGCCTCGCCTGTATCCCCGCCGCCATCGGGATCGCCTTCATCATCCTGGGCTTCTTCAACCCCAACAAGGCCTGAGGTCGGGTCGAGGGGGGAGAGGTCATGAGCCAGCCATTGCTGCGCGATCTCCACGACGTCGAACTGGCCGCCCAAGCGGCGGCCGGTGGACGGCGGGAGTACGGCGAACTGGTTCGTCGGCATGGGTCGGCGGTCCGGGGGCTGCTGCGCCGCATGGGCGCGGCGCCGTCCCTGGCCGACGATGTGGCCCAGGACGCCTTCCTGCAAGGCTTCCAGCGCTGCTCGGAGTTCCGGGGGCAGGGGACCTTCGCCGGCTGGATCAAGAAGATCGCCGCGCGCCTGTATCTGAAGCGCGTCGCCCGCGAGGCCCGCTATGTCGCCGAGGTGGAGGCCGATCAGGCCGATATTGCGGTCGATCACGCCGGCTTCATGGACCTGGACGAAGCGATGAAGACGCTCAATGAAACCGAACGGGTCTGCGTCTCCCTGTGCCACGGCGCAGGAATGTCCCACCCCGAAATCGCTGCGGCCATGAATTTGCCGCTCGGCACGGTGAAGTCTCATGTCAAACGTGGTCTGGATAAACTCCGCGCCCGGCTTCAGCCGGCGCAGGCATCAGGCGGGAGGTCGACCCATGTCGGCTGATGAATTCGATCCGATGATCGAGCGGCTGTTCGCACAGAGCCCGCGACTGGCCGACGAGGCCCTGTTTCTGGCGACCGTCCAGGCCAGCATGGAGAAACGGTCGCGCTGGCGCACCCTGGCCCTGACGGGGGCCGGCCTGGTCGGCGGCGTCCTGGCGGTGCGCGAGGGGGTGAATTTCAACTTCTCCACGGACGGAGAGACGACTCTGACGCAGGGCGTTCGGACGGCGGCGGCGACGGCGCAAGGCGCGGCCCAATCGGGGCTGGAGGGCTTGGGCGTCGGGTCGTTCGATCTGATGGACGGGTCGGGCATGATGGCGTTCTGGATCGTGGCTGGAGCCCTCGTCGCCGTGCTGGCGGCGGGTCTGGTGAAGCTGTCGCAGGACGTGTGAGGGTGACACCGGCGGTCGTCGCGCCTATCTGACCCGCTCCTAGTTCCGGAGACGCCCGATGTCCGTTCACACCCAGGAGACGATCAAGCGCGTCTCCGTGCCCGATATCGCGAGCCGTAAGGGCGGCGAGCCCATCGTCTGCCTGACCGCCTATGACGCGCCGATGGCGGGCCTGCTGGATCCGCACTGCGATGTTCTGCTGGTCGGCGACAGCCTGGGCATGGCCGTGCATGGCCTGCCGAACACCGTCGGGGTGACGCTGGAGATGATGATCCTGCACGGCCAAGCGGTGGTGCGCGGCTCGCGCCACGCCCTGGTCGTCGTCGACATGCCCTTCGGCTCGTATGAGGGCGGCAAGGAAGCCGCCTATGACAACTGCGTGCGCGTCATGAAGGAAACCGGCGCCCAGGCGGTCAAGCTGGAGACCAGCGTCGAACTGGCCGAGATCGTCGCCTTCCTGGTCAAGCGCGGCATCCCGGTCATGGGCCATGTGGGCCTGCGGCCCCAGGCGATTCTGGCCGAGGGCGGTTTCAAGGCCAAGGGCCGCACCGATTTCGAGCGGGACCGTGTCATGGCGGAAGCAAAGGCTACGGCCGAGGCCGGCGCCTTCTGCATCGTCATCGAGGGCGTGGCCGAATCGCTGGCGCGGGAAATCACCGAGAGCATCGAAGTGCCGACCATCGGCATCGGCGCCTCAGCCGCCTGCGACGGCCAGGTTCTGGTGGTCAACGACATGCTGGGACTGTTCGACTGGACCCCGAAATTCGTCCGGAAATACGCGGATCTGCGCACCGAGATCGACCGCGCGGCGGCCGCTTTCGCCACTGATGTGAAAACCCGCCGTTTTCCTGCCGAAGTCGAGACCTACTTCTCGAAAAAGCCGGCTTCGCAGTAACGGGCTACGTTGCGGCGGCAAGGGCGAACCTCTAGGGTCCGCGCCGGTTTGCTTTTAGCGATTTTGGGGCGACGTTTCAGTGGTTGATGTCTTCGAGCAGGTCGAGGAGGAGCTTCGCTCCGACCGATACAAGCGCCTGGCCCGCACCTGGCTGCCCGTTGCGGGCGTCATTCTGGTGGTCGCCCTGGTCGCCGCCCTGGGCTGGTGGGGCTGGGACAGCCTGAACTCGAGCAAGGCCGCCAAGGGCGCCGAGGCCTATGATCGCGGCATGGAGGCTCTGCGCGCCGAAAAGCCCGCCGAGGCCCGTCTCGCCTTTGAGGAAACGGTCAAGGAAGGCAACGACGCCTACAAGGTCCTGGCCCTGCAGCAGCAGGCCGGCCTGGCCGTGACCGCCGACAAGATTCCCGACGCCGTTCGCCTGTTCGACCAGGCCGCCAAGACCTCCAGCGATCCGATCCTGTCGGACCCGGCGGCGTTCAAGGCGGCCCTGCTGATCATGGACACCGCGCCCCTGGCCGATATCGAGGCCCGCCTGACGCCCCTGGCCGAAGACAAGCGCCCTCTGCACGCCTTCGCCCAGGAAGCCCTGGCCCTGGCCCGCCTGCAACACGGCAAGACCAAGGAGGCCCGCGAGGCCTTCGTCCTGTTGCAACTGGGCCAGGACGTGCCGGATCCGATCCGTCAGCGCGCCCAGATCGCCATCGAGCAGATCGACGCAGGCACGGCGGCCGCGCTTAAGGGCATAGGCGACGCCGCCAAGAACGCGGCGCCCCCCGCCGCCGGCGCCGCCAATGCGCCGACCCCGGCCGCTCCGGCCCAACAGTGACGACCCCCTACAGGACGCCCAAGATGAACCGAGTTCTGAAAGTCGCGCTGATCTGCGGCGTCGCCACGACCATGGCCTCGTGCGGCACGGTCAGCCGCAACCTGCCGTTCGGCCTGGGCAAGAAGGACGACGCCCAGGCGACCGCCTCGGCCGGCGACCGCATCTCGGTGCTCGAATTCGAACAGCAGCTGGCGCCTTCGGCCGCCCTGTCCGGCCGCGACTACTTCCTGCCGGGCCCCCAGGCCGCCACGGCCTGGACCCAGCCGGGCGGAACCTCGGAAAACCTGGTCGAACACGTCATCGCCGCCCCCAACTTCCAGATCGCCTGGAAGCGCGGCATTGGTGAAGGTTCGGCCCGCGTCGGCAATGTCATGGCGCCCATCGTCGCCGCCGACGGCAAGATCTTCGTGCTGGACGGCGAATCGACCGTCTCGGCTGTCTCGGCCGACACCGGCGACATCCTGTGGAAGGTCAACGTCAAGGACGCCGAGCGTGACCGCAGCGGCGGCTTCGGCGGCGGCGTCGCCTTCGCCGGCGGCAAGGTCTTCGTCTCGTCCGGCTATCGTTCCATGACGGCCCTGGATGCCGCCACCGGCGCGGTGGTCTGGACCCAGCAGGTCGATTCCCCGATCCACGGCGCCCCCACGGTCGTCGGCGCCCACGTCTTCGTCGTCGATGTGGACAGCCAGCTGTTCGCCTTCGACGTCAACACCGGCGCCCAGGACTGGACCTATCGCGGCATCGCCGAGCCGGCCCGCGTTATGCGCGCGTCCAGCCCGGCGGTGACCGGCAACACCGTCATCGCCCCCTTCGCCTCGGGCCAACTGGTCGCGCTCAGCGCCCTGAACGGTCAGCCGCTTTGGGAACAGACCCTGTCGCGCACCAGCCGCACCAGCGCCCTGTCCGAAGTCCGTGACGTCGCCGGCCGTCCCGTCATCAGCCGCGGCATGGTCTATGGCGTCAGCCATTCCGGCGTCATGTCGGCCCTCGACCTGCGCTCCGGCCAGCCCAAGTGGCAGTTGCCCGTCACCGGCGTGAACGCGCCCCTGCCGGTCGGGGACGTGGTCTTCATCGTCTCCACCTCGGGCGAGCTGATCACCGCCAACCGCGACACGGGCCAGATCTACTGGACCCGCGAACTGAACGAAGGACGCCAGCGCAAGGTCGGCGGCTTCCTCAACTTCGGCCGTCGCACCATCTATCCGCAATGGTCGGGCCCGCTGCTGGCCTCCAACCGTCTGGTGATGGTCAACTCCTACGGCGAAGCCGTGGCCTTCGATCCCAAGACGGGCGCCGCCCAGACGACGCTGAAACTGGGCGCCCCCGCCTATGTCGCCCCCGCCGCCTACAACGGCGCCCTGTACGTGCTGACCGACAACGGCCAGCTGATCTGCATCCGCTGACTCTTCAGCCCGAAATAAGCTAGAAAGCCGAAATGGCTCTGAAGGTCGCGATCGTCGGCCGCCCCAACGTGGGCAAATCGACACTGTTCAACCGCCTCGTCGGCAAGCGCCTCGCGCTTGTCGATGATCGCCCCGGCGTGACCCGCGACCGGCGCTACGCCGACGGCAATATCGGCGACATGGATCTGACGCTGATCGACACGGCGGGCTACGAGGACGTCACCGACGACAGCCTGGAAGCCCGGATGCGCGAGCAGACCGAGGCCGCGCTGGACGACGCCGAACTGGTCATGTTCATGATGGACGCCCGCGAAGGCGTCACCTCGCTGGACCGGATCTTCGCCGAGCGTCTGCGCAAGGTGCACAAGCCGATCATCCTGCTGGCTAACAAGTCCGAAAGCCGCGAGAGCGGCGGCGGCGTCGGCGAGGCGCACGCCCTCGGCTTCGGCGAACCCGTCGCCATCTCGGCCGAGCACGGCGAGGGCATGGCCGACCTGTACAAGGCCATCCGCACGGCGTCCGAAGACATCTTCATCGAAGAGATCGACGAGCCGGACAAGCCCATCCGCATCGCCGTGATCGGTCGTCCCAACGCCGGCAAGTCCACCCTGATCAACCGCCTGATCGGCGACGACCGCCTGCTGACCGGACCGGAAGCGGGCATCACTCGGGATTCGATCTCGGTCGACTGGACGTTCGAGGGCAAGAATATCCGCCTGGTCGATACGGCCGGGATGCGTCGCAAGGCGCGGGTGCAGGAGAAGCTGGAGAAGCTGTCGGTCGCCGACACAATTCGCGCCATCACCTTCGCCGAAGTCGTCATCCTGATGATGGACAAGGACGACGCCTTCGACACCCAGGACCTGCAGCTGGCCGATCTGGTCGAGCGCGAAGGCCGCGCCCTGGTCTATGTCGCGTCCAAATGGGACCTGGAAGACGAGCCCCAGGCCCGTATGGCCAAGCTGAAGGGCATGGCCGAGGACAAGCTGCCTCAGCTTAAGGGTTCGCCCTTCGTCGCCCTGTCGTCCCACTCGGGCCGGGGCGTCGAACGCCTGATGCCAGCCGTGCTGCAGGCCTATGACACCTGGTCGGTCAAGGTGAAGACCAAGGACCTGAACACCTGGCTGTCCATGGCCACCCAGCGGCACCCGCCCCCCGCCGTGGACGGCAAGCGCATCAAGCCGAAATACATCGCCCAGACCAAGGCCCGTCCGCCGACCTTCGTGCTGATGGCCAACCGCGCCGAGTCGATGCCGGAGCATTACAAGCGCTATCTGGTCAACTCGATCCGCGAGAGCTTCGACCTGCCGGGCACGCCGATCCGCCTGAACGTCAAGTCCAGCGGCGTGAACCCCTATGCCGAGGGCGGCGCCAAGTCCGGGCCGGAACGCTACAAGGGCGACGCCAAGACCGCGCCGCGCCGGATCAAGAAGGCCGAGAAGGAAGAGGCCCTGTCCAAGCTGCCCGGCAAGGCGCTGGAACAGAAGAAAACCCGCAAGGCCCAGCCCAAGGTGCTGGGCGGCCTGAAGTCCAGCGCGTCGAAGAAGGCCGGGTCGTCGGTGGCGGTGCAGAAGGGCGCCCGTGGCGGCGCTCGTCAGGTCTCGCGCTCCGGCCGCATCCGCACCGGCCAAAAGGGCGGCGCCAAGAAGTGAGCCTGTGATGCAGGTCGCGCCCGTCCTTCCCGACCGGCCGACCTCGCGCTGGCTGATCCTGGACGGGCAGGGGCGGGTGCTGCTGTTCCGTTTCGTCTATGCCGACGGTCCGATCGCCGGCACGGCCTTCTGGGCCACGCCCGGCGGCGGCTGCGAACCGGGCGAAACCTACGCCGACGCCGCTCGCCGCGAACTGTTCGAAGAGACCGGCCTGATCGTCGCCGATCCTGGGCCGGAAGTCGCCCGCCGCGTCGTCGATTTCCGCCTGCCCGACGGCCGCTTGTCCCATGTGGATCAGCGCTTCTTCCTGCTGCGCACCGAACCCTTCGACCCCTCGCCGACCGGCTGGACCGAGGAAGAACGTCGCGTCCTGATCGAGCATCGCTGGTGGACGGCGGCCCAGATCGCGGCGTCGGAAGATACGATCTGGCCGGACGATCTGCCCGACATCCTCTCGTCGTTGTAATCCTCCGCCCACGCCGTTTCGCGAGCGATTTTCGCTTGCAATTAAACTTCTTGCCACGTCGTAAAAAGCAGCGCTTGGGTTTTTGCTCCACCGGAGCGCGTCATGACCACGACCCAAATTTTCGATCTTCAAGCGGTTCAAAAGGTGCGCAAGGGCGCCGTCCTGATCGCCCTGCTGGCCCTGGTCGGCCTGACCATGGTGTCGCAGTCCGCGTCCGGTCTGGACAGCGCCATGCACGAAGGGATCGAGGCCCTGGGTCTGGCCGCCATCGTCTTCGCCATCGTCGGCCGCGCCTGGTGTTCACTCTATATCGGCGGGCGCAAGAAGGCCGAGATCGTGTCGCGCGGCCCGTATTCGATCAGCCGCAACCCACTCTACATCTTCAGCTTCTTCGGCGCCTTCGGCATCGGCGCCCAGAGCGGCAGCCTGACCCTGGCGCTGCTGTTCACCCTCGCATCCCTGGCGGTCTTCTATCTGACCGTTCGCCGCGAAGAGGCCTGGCTGAGTGCGACCTTCGGCGCCGCCTACGCCGCCTACAAGGCCCGCACGCCGCGCTTCCTGCCCAATTTCGCCCTGTGGCGCGATGAGGCCGAACTGTCGATCCGCCCGTCCTTCTTCCTGACCACAATCCGCGACGGCCTGGTCTTCCTTCTGGCCATCCCCCTGTTTGAGGCCATCGACCTGGCCCAGGCCGAAGGCTGGCTGAAGGTTCTGGCCCACCTGCCTTAGACGCGCCCCATACGTTCCAGCACCGCATCGCGATAGGTGCGGCTGACCACCAGTTCGGCGCCGCTCTCCATCGTCAGCCGCCAGGAGCCGTCCGACAGCGGCTGAACCTGTTCGACCCGCGCCAGATTGGCCAGGCTGGAGCGATGGATGCGGACGAACAGGCGCGGGTCCAGCCGGGTCTCCAGCCCTGCCAGCGTGTCGCGCACCAGGCCCTCGCGTCCCTCCCAGTTCACGACCACATAGTTGCCGGCCGAGGCGAACCATTCCACCGCTCGGGTCTCGACGGTGGCGCGGCTTCGTCCGACCGAGACCAGCAGGCGGGCGTCGTCGCTCCGCACCTGCCTCGCGACGGCCAGTGCCTCGGTCAGCCGCTCGACCCGCTGCTGAGTCTCGCGGGCCCTGCGCCACTGCGCCCCGGCCAGGCCCACGGCGACAGTGGCCGTGTAGAGTAGCAGGGCGACCGGCAGACGGTCGATGGTTCGCTCGACCCAGTCGCTCGGTGACGCCGGGATCCCCAGAAAGGCGATGTCCAGTCGCGTGCCGAAAGCTGCGATCAAGGGCACGATGACGATCATTGCGCCGGTCAGCACGCTCGCCGCCTTCCAGCCCGGTCCCCATGTCCGCATCGCGCCCCAGACCAAGCCGCCCACGGCCAGCCAGGGCGCATAGGTCCACCCGGCCCACAGCAGCGATGTCGCCAGGTCCAGTTCCGGCCGGTCCCGCCGCAGGTACCAGGCTACAGACAACACCGTCGCCAAATAGGAATAGGCGGCGAACCCGGTCATGACGACGGCGACCGACGGACGTCTCACGCCGGCCGGGCGCGACGCTGCACGATCAGGGTCGCCGTCCAGATCACGGCCATCGACTGGAACAGGGCGGTCGGCCAGAGCTGGCTCCAGGGCGGGGGCAGGAAGGTCAGGAAGTTGCCGGAAAAGGCGCTCAGCACCGCAGCATAGGCGCCCAGCATCTTCACCAGATGCTCGTATCTCCACAAGTCCGGAGAGAATGGCCAGTCGGCCGGTCTCGAAAACCGCCACAGATCCCAGGATGCGGCCGACAGCGCGCCATAGGCCAGGGCCGCCGAGACCACGGGCGGACCGTCCGACCGCCCCAGGGCAATCAGCGCCAGCACCCAGACCCCGATTGCGAAAACCCCCAGCGTCGCCAGCCAGTCCAGCGGTCTGGCCCGATCTTCCCGCCGAATGTCCGGCCGTTTCCGCCTCAGCACCCGCACGCCCGAGAACAGGGTTAGCGAGGCTGTCGCCGACAGGGCCAGGAAATAGGTGTTGAAATGGAGCGCCGTCATCGCCCAGGCGCAAACCAGCAGCGTCGTCATCAGCCCGACGAACGCCCGGCCCCAGAGTTTGTGGACACGGGATCCCTTACGGGTCAGCAGGGGGCCCAAACCGATGACGACGGCGGCCAGGCCGGTGGAGATATGTAGAACGAGCAGGGGCTGAAACAGGGTCATGACCGGCCCACTGCCCGTCGCCGCCGTCCTCGCCAACGCGCCTGGGATGAGACGCGGCCTGCGGGGATGAACCGTCAGCCGACCGTCAGGGTTTCGCGCAGTCTTGCGGCGTCGCGGGCGGGCGGCAGGCCGAACCGGCGGGTGTATTCGCGGCTGAACTGGGACGGACTGTCGTATCCGACCGCGAAACCGGCCTCCGCTGCGCCTTCGCCGCCGCTCAGCAGGCGGGCGCGGGCCTCCTGCAGCCGCACCTGTTTGTGGAACTGCAGCGGGCTCATGGTGGTCACCGTGCGGAAATGCCGGTGGAAGGTCGACAGGCTCATTCCCGCCATGTCCGACAGGTCCTCCACGCGCACCTGCGTGGCGTAGTTGGCCCGGATCCAGCGGATGGCCCGGCTCACGCCGGACAGGCGGCTCTCGGTCGAACCGATTTGGCGCACCGTCGCCGCGTAAGGGCTGTTCAGCAACCGCCAGATCAGTTCCCGCTCGATCATCGGCGTCATGACGGCGATCTCGTCCGGCCGGTCCAGCAACCGCAGCATTCGGGTCAGCGGATCCACCATGTCCTCGTCCAGCGGGGCGATATGGATGCCGGAGGGCGGCGGCTGGTCCGGCGGCGCGACGGCGTCGGTTTCCAGCATCATCGCAGCGATCGTCGTCGGGTTCAGATCAATGCTCACCGCCAGATAAGGCGGCTCGAGCACGCTGCCGCAGACAGGCAGTTCGGCCGAAACCACCATGCATTCGCCCGTCTGATAGGTGTAGACCACGTCGCCCAGCACCGTCTGTTTCGAACCGCTCACGACCAGACAGAACATCGGCTCATAGGCCACGGACACCATCCGCGTCGCCACGTCGCTGCGATACAGGCGCAGACCCGGCACGGCCGAGGGCGACAGGTCCGGCGGCGCGTGTCGCGCGATTATGGCTCCCATTTCAGGCAAGAAGGTCATGGCGTCACCCAAGCGCGGTCGTCGGGCGCACGCAAGCGCGAGGCGTCGCTTTGACAGGATCGTGCAAGACTTCGCCTCGATCACCCTAACGCAGAGGGGGCGCCGGGGCGTCTTATGACTGGGTCATAACCCGGAGCCATCCCATGACCCCGACCTCCAATCCATCCTCTCCCAAGACGTGGTTCGTCACCGGCGCCGCCCGCGGTCTGGGGGCCGCCATCGCCCGGGCGGCCCTCGACGCCGGCGACCGCGTCGTCGTCACCGGCCGCCGGCGCGAGGCGCTGGTCGAAACCTTCGGCGCGGACAGCGATGCCGTGATTTCACTGGCGCTGGACGTCACCGACCCGGTCCAGATCGCCGCCGCCGTGGACGCCGCCGTGGCCCGCTTCGGCCGGATCGATGTGCTGGTCAACAACGCCGGCTATGGTCACCTGGGCCTGTTCGAGGAGACCGCCGCCGAAGACGCCCGCACCCAGTTCGACACCAATGTCTTCGGCCTGTTCGACATGACCCGCGCCGTCCTGCCGGTCATGCGCGGCCAGCGGTCGGGACATGTGTTCAATATCTCGTCCATCGGCGGTCTGGTGGGCGGCGAAAGCGGCTCGATCTATTGCGCCTCGAAATTCGCGGTCGAAGGCTTTTCGGAATCGGTTGCGGCCGAGGTGAAGCCGTTCGGCATCCGCATGACCATCGTCGAGCCGGGCTTCTTCCGCACCGACTTCCTCGACGCCCGCTCGATCCGCCACGCCGCCAATCCTATCGAAGACTACGCCGAAGCCTCCGCCGCCATCCGCGCCTTCTATGACGCCCGTAACCACAATCAGGCGGGCGATCCCGTCAGATTGGGACAGGCGCTGGTGACCTTGACGCGAGCCGAAAATCCGCCGGTCCGCTGGTCAGCCGGAACGGACGCCATCGGCGTTGTGGAGATGAAGTCGGCAGGTCTGAAGGCTGAACTGGACGCTTGGCGCGACCTGTCCGCCTCCACCGACGGCGACTTCGCCTTTCGTGAAGAACCGAAAACGGCCGGGGCCTGGGACTAAGCGTTAGACCCAGCGCCTCGAAGCGGACCATCAGTGAACTCTGCTCAAAAGGCTTGTGGCGAACTGGCGCTGCCCCTCAGCCCCTCATTGTGTCCCGTTTGAGGGACGAAAAGACAGGAACCGTCTCATGACCCTCGCTCACTATCGTCCGCTTGGCCGCTCGGGCTTGGTCGTCAGCCCGCTTGCGCTGGGGACCATGACCTTCGGTGTCGCCCGCTGGGGCATGGCGCGGCCGGAAGCCGAGGCTGTGTTCGACGCCTATGTCGAGGCGGGCGGCAATATGACTGACACTGCCGATGTCTATGCCGGCGGCGCCGGAGAGACCATGCTGGGTGAGATCATCTCTGATCGCGGCTGTCGCGACCGACTGGTGGTGGCGACCAAGGCCGGCTTTGCGGCGGGTCAGGGTCCGCACATGGGCGGCAACGGCGCCAAACACATCCATGCCGCGCTGGAAGGCTCCCTGCGTCGGTTGAAGACCGACTATATCGATCTCTACTGGATTCACGTCTGGGACTCGATCACGCCGCCGGAAGAGCTGCTGGCGACGATGTCCGCCCTCGTCCAGTCGGGCAAGATTCGTTACTGGGGCCTGTCGAACACGCCCGCCTGGTATGTCGCCCGTGTCGTGACCCTGGCGGCGGCGCGCGGCCAGTCCGGACCCATCGCTCTGCAGTATTTCTACTCTCTGGTCAGTCGTGAGATTGAGGCTGAGCACGTGCCCCTGGCCCAGGACACCGGCTTGGGCGTCATGCCGTGGAGTCCGCTGGCCTATGGCCTTCTGACCGGCAAATATGATCGCGCCACGGTCGAGGCGGCCCCATCGCGCGCAGGGGGTTTGCCGAGCGAGGCCGGGAACGGCGAGAGCCAGGCCGCGAACGGCGCGCGGCTGGACGGCGCCAATCCCTTCGGCGACAGCCTGTTCACGGATCGCAACTGGAAGATCGTGGAGGCCCTGAAAACGGTGGCGGCCGAGATCGGCAAATCCCCCGCCAAGGTCGCTCTGGCCTGGGTGTTGTCGCGCCCCGCCGTGGACACGGTTCTTATCGGGGTCAGCCGTGTCGAGCAGCTGAAGGACAATATCGGCGCCGTCACCCTCGCACTGTCCCCACAACAGCTCGCCGCCCTGGATCAGGCCAGCCGGCCCGCGCTTCCCATGCTCTACGGCCTGTTCGGCGATGAGATGCGCAAACAGGTGGTTTTTGGCGGCGCCGCCGTGACTAGGCGCGCCTAGACCAAGGCTTCGACCGTCGGCCCGGACTTCCAGTCGCGGAAACGGATGGTCAGCGGGGGCGTGGCGTCGGGGCGGGCCAGATCCACCACCAACGGGCCGATTTCGGACGGGTGGGGCAGGGTCTGCGGGTCCTCGCCGGGGAAGGCCTGGGCGCGCATCGCCGTGCGCATCCGGCCGGGATCGACGATGCTGACGCGGATCGGCGTGCTTTCAACCTCGTCGGCCCAGGCTTTCACCAGGGCCTCGGCGCCGGCCTTGGTCGCCGCGTACATGCCCCAGAAGGCGCGGGGCGCAGCGGCGACGCTGGTGGTGAAATGGACGGCCCGTCCGGCGTCAGAGGCGCGCAGCAGGGGCTCCAGCGATCGGATCAGGCGATAGACGCCGGTGAAATTGACCTTCTCTACCTTGGCGAACTCGCGCGGGTCGGCGTGGGCCACCGGCGTCAGGCCGGATGGCCCCATGGTGGCGGCGGCGTTGACCCAGACGTCCAGTTTCTTGAATCGTTCGAAGATCGCCCCGCCCAGCCGGTCGATGGCCCCGCCGTCCACTAGGTCGAATGGAACCAGGGTCGCGTGCTTGCCCGTGGCCGCGAAGATAGCGTCGTCCAGCTCTTCCAGCCCGCCTTGCGTCCGCGCCGTCGCCACGACGTGCGCGCCTGCCTTGGCCAGAGCCAGCGCGCTCTCATAGCCAATGCCGCGCGAGGCCCCGACCACGAGGGCGATACGGTCATTCAGCGGCGGGGCGTCGGTCATGCTGAGGTGGTAGGAGTGGCGATGCGGCGGGTCAATGTGTTAAGTTGTAAGCAGATGTGCACAGGAGCATCTCTATGGCCGCCAGCACCACCGTCACCGTCCGAGTCAGCGAGAGCCTGAAGGAACGGCTTGGCTTGCTGGCTGAAAAGACGCAGCGCACCCAGTCCTTCCTCGCCGAACGCGCCATCGCCGGTTACGTCGAACGCGAGTTGGAGATGATGATCGCTGTCGAGGAAGGCCTCGAAGATTTCCGCACAGGCGCCGTCGTCCCGCATGAGGAAGCCACGCGCCAGATTCGCGAGACGATCGCCAAATACGAATCTTGATGCGTACGGTCGCTTGGTCCCGCCGCGCTCTGTTGGAACTGACCCACGCCATCGACTATCTGGCTCAGCGAAATCTGGCCGCCGCTCAAAGGATCGAGGCGCGTATCCTCGATACGACGGAAAAGCTCGCCAGGCGACCCATCGGCCGACCTGGCAAGCATCCGGGCACTTATGAGAAACTGGTTACCGGGGCGCCCTACCTGATCGTCTACGCTCTGACCGACGACGCTGAAGGCGGCCAGGTTCAGATCATCCGCCTGTTCCACACCGCCCAGGATCGGGAGTGAGAGTCAGGCGCTGACCAGCAGCGACATCTGCCGCACCGAAACCTCCCGGCCGCCTTCCTCGATCTCGCGATCCAGCAGGCGGGTGGGGTAGTCGCCGGTGAAATAGTGGTCGGTGAACTGGGGATGGGCGTTGTTGCGGCCCGTTTCGCCCATGGCGCGGTACAGGCCGTCGATGGACAGGAAGCCCAACGAATCGACTTCCAGCAGTTCGCGCATTTCCTCCAGCGTCTTGTTGGCCGCCAGCAGTTGCGCCCGTTCCGGCATGTCGATGCCGTAGAAGTCGGGGAACAGGATCTGCGGGCTGGCCGAGCGCAGGTGGACTTCCTTGGCGCCCGCCGCCCGCACGGCGCGGACAAGTTTGACCGAGGTCGTGCCGCGCACGATGGAATCGTCGATCAGAACGACCCGCTTGCCTTCCAGCGCCGACTTGTTGGGGCTGTGCTTCATCCGCACACCCTTCTGGCGGGCGCCCTGGCTGGGCTGGATGAAGGTGCGGCCCAGATAGTGGCTGCGGATGATGCCCATTTCGTAGGGGATGCCGCTTTCCTGGGCATAGCCCAGCGCCGCCGGCACGCCGGAGTCGGGCACGGGGACGACGATGTCGGCCTCGACGCCCCATTCGCGGGCCAGACCCCGGCCCATCTCCTTGCGGACCTCATAGACCGAGTGGCCGTTCACGACCGAATCCGGGCGCGAGAAATAGACGTATTCGAACAGGCAGGGGCGGGCGACGCGGGCCGGGAAGGGCTTCAGCGACTGCAGGCCGTTCTCGTCGATGACCACGACCTCGCCGTGTTCGACGTCGCGCACGAAGGTCGCGCCCATCATGTCCAGGGCGCAGGTCTCGGAGGCCAGAACCCAGGCCTCGCCCACCTGACCCAGGACCAGCGGACGGATGCCCAGGGGGTCGCGGGCGCCGATCATCTTGTGGCGGGTCTGGGCGACCAGAGCATAGCCGCCCTCGATCCGCGCCAGGGCGTCGATGAAGCGATCAACGATCTTGGCCTTACGGCTGCGGGCGATCAGGTGAAGAATGACCTCCGAGTCCGAGGTCGACTGGAAGATGGCGCCTTCGCTGACCAGCTGGCCGTGCAGGAATTTGAAGTTGGTCAGATTGCCGTTGTGGGCGATGGCGATGCCGCCCTGGTCCAGATCGGCGAACATCGGCTGGATGTTGCGCAGAAAGCTGCCGCCGGCGGTCGAGTAACGGGTGTGGCCCACGGCCGCGCGGCCGGGCATGCGGGTCATCAGGTCGGCGCCGCCGAAGGCCTCGCCCACCAGGCCCTGGTGGCGTTCGGTGTGGAACCGCTCGTCCTTGACGCTGGCGATGCCGCAGGCTTCCTGGCCGCGGTGCTGCAGGGCGTGCAGGCCCAGGGCGACGATGGCCGAGCCTTCGTCCTCGTCCGCGCCCCAGACGCCGCAGACGCCGCACTCCAGCCGCAGCTGGTCGTCCTCCGGCTCGCGCCAGTGCTCGCGGTGAACGACAGGATCGGCGATATGGTGGCGCATCGTGGGGCTCCGATGACCGGGGGAAACTTAAGGGGCGGCTTCGCGCGGCGAGTTAGTCTCGGATTGCGTCCGAGGCAAGGCTTCGTCGTTCGAAAACCCTTTGCGCACGGACGAATCCACCACAGGCGTGATCGCATCGGCGCCCCGCCCGATCCCGGGCAGGATGATCTGGATGGCCCGTGCGCCCACGGCGCTGACCTTGTACAGGGCGGCTTCGCTCAGCCAGCGCGGCGTCCGCTCGCCCGGCATGGCCGCGACGATGACCAGATGCACGGCCCCCAGCAGCACCAGAGCCCGGCCCGCGCCGACGAACACGCCGATGAACCGGTCTATCCCGCCCAGCTGCGGATGCGCCTGCGCCCGCTTCGACAGGAAGGAGCCGAACAGCCGGACGCCGAAATAGACCACCATGAAGGCGACGATGGCCGCCAGGATCGTTCCGGCCCAGTCCGGGTCCACCAGGGCGCGCCCCAGGATCGCCGTCCACGGCAGGGTCACCAGCGCCACCAGCGCGGCCAGCAGGGCGCTGAGCAGGGTGATGATCTCGCGCACCCCGCCGCGCACCCAGCCGGCGGCGGCGGAGAACAGGATCACCACGATGGCGAAGACGTCGTAACCGGTCACTCAGGGGTCCAGCAGCTGTTGCGTGCGTCTAATAGCGGTTTTGCGAGATTCGTTCGACCACATCCGTCAAACGTGTCGCAGACGTCACCTTGACCCCCTTGGTCTTGCCGCCGTTCTGGGCCAGGGGCGGACAGAGCACATGTTCAAAGCCCAGTTTCTGCGCCTCTCGCACCCGCGCCTCGGCTCGGCCGACGCTGCGAACCTCGCCAGACAGGCCGATCTCGCCGAACACGACGCAGCCCTGGGGCAGGGGCATGTCCAGGGCGGAGCTGATCAGGGCCGCCGCCGCCGCCAGGTCTGCGGCGGGTTCATTGATCCTCAGGCCGCCGGCGACGTTCAGATAGACGTCTTTATCCCCGAACCCCAGGCCGCACCGGGCCTCCAGCACCGCCAGCAGCATGGCCAAGCGACCGGAATCCCAGCCCACCACCGCCCGGCGCGGCGTACCATAGGCGGACGGCGCCACCAGGGCCTGAATCTCGACCAGCACCGGCCGCGAGCCCTCGATCCCGGCGAAGACCGCCGCGCCGGGCGCCCGGTCCTTGCTGTCGCCCAGGAACAGGGCCGATGGGTTGGCGACTTCCCTCAGGCCGCTGTCGCCCATTTCGAACACCCCGATCTCGTCGGTGGCGCCGAACCGGTTCTTGCCGGCGCGCAGGATGCGGAACGGATAGCCGCGCTCGCCCTCGAAGGTCATGACGGCGTCAACCAGGTGTTCGACCACGCGCGGACCGGCCACCTGGCCGTCCTTTGTGACGTGTCCGACCAGGACGACCGCCACCCCTTGCGTCTTGGCCAGCCGCACCATCTCGCCGGCGCAGGCCCGAACCTGGGTGATCGAGCCAGGGCCGCTCTCATGGACGTCGGACCAGAGGGTCTGGATCGAATCGACGATGACGATGTCGAACTGTTCGCGCTTCAGCGTGCCCAGGATGTCGCGAAGGGCCGTCGCCGCCGCCAGATTGACCGGCGCCTGTTCCAGCCCCATCCGCTTGGCCCGCGCCCGGATCTGCTCGACCGCCTCTTCGCCCGAAATATAGGCGATGCGGGCGCCGCGCAGCGCGGCCTTGGCGGCTACTTCCAGCAGCAGGGTCGACTTGCCCACCCCCGGATCGCCGCTCAGCAGGATGGCCGAACCCGGCACAACGCCGCCGCCGCAGACCCGGTCGAACTCGGCCACGCCCGTCGTGATGCGAGGCGGTTCGGGGGTGTCGGACTGAAGCGTCTCGAACTGCAGGCCGCGCCCGCGCGCCGAAGCCGCAGCCGAGGGCTTGATCGCCCCCGGCGGGGCCGACCGGCTCTCTTCCGTCAAGGTGTTCCACTGTCCGCACGACGCACACTGGCCCGACCATTTGCCATGCACCGAGCCGCAGGACTGACAGACATAGAGGGCGGAATCGCGAGCCATGGGCATCCTTTAGCAGGCCGAACGGAGAACGGGGCCGTCCATCCAGTCGCCCTTTGCGCCGTCGCCACGTCATTTCCGGTCGCAGCCGCAACCTTTGCCGTAGTTCCGGGTTGAGATCGTGTCGCAGATGGCTTGCGTCGCCAGGCGACGTAACGTCAATATCGCGTATCGCCCACACTGTTTTACAGGCTTGTCCATGACCGAACCGACCCCGCCGACGCAACCCGCCGTCGATCCGGCCCTGATCGCCCGGGTCAAGGGCATCATCCTGCAGCCGAAGACCGAATGGGCGCGCATCGACGGCGAGTTCGCCACGACCCGTAGCCTGTTCACCCGCTACGCCATGATCCTGGCCGCCATCGGCCCGATCTGCAGCCTGATCGGCGGCCAGCTTCTGCCCCTGTTCGGCACGCCCATGTCGATCCTCGGCGCGCTTCTGATCGCGGTGGTCAGCTATGTGCTGTCTCTGGTCGCCGTCTATCTGCTGGGCCTGATCATCAACGCCCTGGCCCCCAGTTTCGGCGGGACCAGCAATCCGGTTCAGGCGATGAAGGTGGCGGTCTATTCCTATACGGCCGCCTGGCTGGTCGGGGTCTTCGGCCTGATCCCCATGCTGGGCGTCCTGGCCATTTTGGGCCTCTACAGCTTCTATCTGCTGTACCTGGGCCTGCCGATGCTGATGAAGGTCCCGGCGGACAAGGCCGTCGGCTACTTCATCGTCACGGTGATCCTGGGCCTGGTCATGAGCTTCATCATCAGCGCCATCGTCGGCACGATCGGCGCCAGTTTCGTGGTCGCCGGGGCCGGCATGGCGGCCATCAGCGGCGGTTACTGACCGAGATAGGCGCGGGGCACGCGGGCGGTGACGGCGGTCAGCAGTTCATAGCTGATCGTCCCCGCCGCCGTCGCCGCCGCATCGATGGGGCGATGCGCCCCGAACAGTTCGACCCGGTCGCCGACCGCCACCTCCAGATCGGTCACATCGACCGTGCAGACGTCCATCGAGATCCGGCCCAACAGCGGCCGGGTCTCGCCCGCGACCCAGACCGCGCCGCGCGGCCCGTAGGCCCGCAGAACCCCGTCCGCATAGCCCGCCGCGACCACCGCCGCCCGCATCGGTCGTTCGGCCACGAAACCGCGCGAATAGCCGATGCTGTCACCGGCCGGCACATCGCGGACCAGCAGGACTTCCGCCGTCAGCGTGGCGACCGGCGCGATCCGCTCGTCCGGCCGCCCCTGCGGTCCGCCGCCGTACAGGCAGACGCCGGGCCGCACCGCGTCGAAGGCGAAATCCGGCCCCAGGAAACAGCCGCCCGAATTGGCGAAGGACCGCGTCACCCCTGGATAGCGTTCAACCACCCCCACGAACCGGTCGCGCTGGCGTCGGTTCATCGGCTGATCCGGTTCATCGCCGCAGGCCAGGTGGCTCATGACCAGGCTCAGCCCGTCAAAGACCTCGGGCGCATCCTCCGGCCTGAAGCCCAGCCGGTTCAGTCCAGTGTCGATCTGTAGGCCGCAAGCCCCGCCGCCGGCCTCGGCCCAGGCCTTCATCTGCGCCGGCTGGTTCAGCACGGGCCGCAGGTCCGCCGCCTTCAACAGCCCCGCCGCCTCGCCGTGACAACCGTCCAGCACATAGATGACGGGCTCCGCGCCCAGCACCGTCCGCAGGGCCGCGCCTTCGCCCGCCCGCGCCACGAAAAAGGTCCGCGCCCCCTCGGCCATCAGCCGTCGCCCACAGGCCTCGGCCCCCAGGCCGTAGGCGTCCGCCTTGACCACCGGATGCACCGGAACGCCCGTCAGGGCCTCCAGCGTGTGGAAATTGCGGGCGAGGGCGTTCAGATCGACGGACAGCAGGGCGGGGGAGGGCATGGCGGCCCTTATTGGCGCAACTTCCCGACGATGGAAGGCCTGACGCCGATCAATCCTCGTCGCTGAACGGCGGCGGCAGTTGTCCGGACTTGAAGATGATGGTCGGCTGTTCGTCGTAGTCGCCCATCTCGGTGTCCGCCGAGACCGAAAAGGCCACTACACCCAGCCGCAGGGGCGCCAGCCGCTCAGCCTTGCGGCGCGCCTCTTCGGCGTCCTTGCAGCCCACCTGCGGCTCGGCCTTCAGCCCCTTGCCGCGCCCCTGGACATAGGTCTGGAGAATATAGACGGTTTCGCTGGCCATCCGCACCCAAGGGGCCTGTTCGCGCCCGAGGTCAACCGACCTGATCCGTTAAGCGTTATTGCATCGGTTGAATGGTCAGATGCTGGCATCATTCTGCCTAAAGGCGCATCGGCTTTGTGTAACTTTCACGTGCTTTTACAATCGTTCTGATTGCAACTTCTATTGTTTGAGTCATGCTCGACCACCCACCAAATCTGGTGGGCTTTCGGGAGTCACGTGAAATGAAAATCTTCTCGCGCGCCAACGTTCGTATTGGAGCACTCGCTGTCCTGCTAGGGTCAGGTCTTGCTGGACTATCGACCGCAATCGCGGCTCCGAGCGAACCAACAGCCTATTTCCAGAGCGCGCAGCAATGTCTCCGCGACGGGATCAAATATTGCACCGAAACCTACCCTGTGGGTGAAGAACGCACACTATGCATCGCGGATGTCCGGGCAGCATGCTACGGTTCCTGAATGTCGTGCTCGCCGCTCGGTCTATTAGAGCGGCGAGCGCTTACCGCTCACAAACAAGGTCGCCCTATTCGTAGCTGACTTCCTCATAGCCGTGCGCCAGGTTGCCGAACCGCACCGTCTCGGCGTCGAAAGCCAGTTTGACGATGCCGATGGGGCCGTGGCGTTGCTTGCCGATGACGACCTCGGCCTGGCCCTGCAGCCGGTCCATGTCCTGTTGCCATTGCAGGTGTTCCTCGGTGCCTTCGCGCGGTTCGGCCCGGCCCAGATAATAGCTCTCACGATAGACGAACATCACGCAGTCGGCGTCCTGCTCGATCGAGCCGGATTCGCGCAGGTCGGACAGTTGCGGCCGCTTGTCCTCGCGCTGTTCCACCTGACGCGACAACTGCGATAGGGCGATGATCGGCACCGACAGCTCCTTGGCCAGGGCCTTCAGCCCGCCGGTGATCTCGGACACCTCCTGCACCCGGTTCTTCTGGCCGCCGGCATTGCCGGTTGTGATCAGCTGCAGATAGTCAACGATGATCAGGTCCAGTCCCTGTTCCATCCGCTTCAGGCGTCGCGCCCGTGCGGCCAGTTTGGACATGGACAGGCCGCCGGTGTCGTCGATGTACAGAGGACTCTCGCCGATCTCGACCGCCGCGTCGCGAAGCTTGCCGAAGTCGGTGGCGTCGATCTCGCCCTTACGCAGCTTGTCGGACGACACGCCCGAGGCGTCGGCCAGGATCCGCATGGCCAGCTGTTCGGCGCTCATTTCCAGCGAATAGAAGGCCACCACCCCGCCGTTGACCGTCTTGCGGCCCTCCGGCGTCGGTTCCCACTGATAGGCGCGGGCCACGTTGAAGGCCATGTTGGTCGCCAGCGCCGTCTTGCCCATCGACGGACGCCCGGCGAGGATCAGCAGGTCGGAGGGGTGCAGCCCGCCCAGTTTGCGGTCCAGGTCGTTCAGCCCCGTCGCCAGCCCCGCCAGCTTCCCTTCACGCTGATAGGCTTCGGCCGCCATCTGAACGGCGCCGGACAAGGCGTGGGAAAAGCTGACGAAACCGGAAGACGGCTTGCCCGTCTCGGCCAGCGAATACAGGGTCTGTTCGGCCTGTTCGATCTGTTCGTCGGCGGGCGTGTCCGGATTGGGCGCCTCCTTGATGATCTCGCCGCCGATGCGGATCAGGTCGCGTCGCAGGGCCGTGTCATAGACCACCCGCGCATAGTCGGGCGCATTGGCCGCCGGCGGCGCCCGGTCCACCAGATCGGCGAAATAGCGCAGGCCGCCGAACTCCTGGAAGGCCGGATCCTGCTTGAACCGCTCCATCAGGATGGTCGGCTCGGCCAGCATCCCCTGACGGATATGATCCTCGATCGCCTCGAACAGCCGTTGGTGGAAGGGTTCGTAGAAATGCGGGCCGCGCAGGCGGTCGCTGAGCCTTTCGAACACGCCGTTGTCGAACATCAACGCGCCCAGCAGCGCCTGTTCCGCCTCCAGGTTATGAGGCATCGAGCTGACGCCGCTGGAGTCCATCGGCGAAGACGAGAAAGGCATGGGGGCGAACGCGTTCATTGTCTTAACGCTCTAGCCCTGACACGCGCCTGCGTCAGTCGTGGACGTCGCTTCGACCGTGGACAGATCGTCCACCCTGTGGGCGAACGGGAATTCCTTAATCGCTGGGGATCATCCCTCCTGCGCTGAGCGCGGCGAAGGCGAGGGCCCAGAACGCCCATTTCAGCGCGACGGCCTGACCGACCGCGCGCGCCAGGGAACCCTGTCGTTCCAGCAGATAGGCCGCCGTGACGATTCCCCACACCCATGCGGAAACGGCCAGACCTCTCCAGCCATTGTCCCAGTGAATGCCGATGACATATCCGGCGAAACCGGCCGCGGCGCCGGGCCACAGGCGTTTCAGGAAATGCTGCGACACCTGAAGCGGCAGAATGGTGAAGACGGTTGCTTCGACGGTCATGACGACCAGCCCAAGCCCAGCCAGAACCCAAAGCGGATACCGACGTAGCGTCGGCGCAACATGGTCTGCGGCGGCCGGCAGCAGAAGCCCAAGAACGACTACGCCGACCGCGATCGCTACGGCGCCGCCGCCGAATATCGCCGCCGACCGCAGAGCGTTCGGGCGGGATGTCGTGCGGGTCACGCCGGGCAAGGGTATTTCTGCGCCATCCATTCACGAACCGCCTGGGTCGTGCTGATGCTGCGCCGTTCGACGGGAATGGCGTTGAACCGCGCCAGAATGGCGTCGGCCGACAGGCCGACCTTGTCCGGCATACAGGTGGCCGAGCGACGCCCGGCCGCCGCCGTCTGTTCAGCGCGCACCGTCTGCACAGCCCCGCGAAATTCGCCCATCAGCCGCCGGGTGTCGGACCGCAGCAGGGCGGTGGGGTTGCGGGGAATGCCGTTCGCCGTCGTCAGAAACTCCTGCACCGTCATGGCCTGAGCCGCCCCGGCGACGAGCGACAGGGCCAAGACCCCCGCGATGATCCTGGACTTCACTATGATCCCCTCCGAACACGAGGCGCTCAGATTGAGCGGCGATATGTGGCGCAACGACGGCGCGAACTCAGCGCGGTTCTGAAGCTTCGGTAATGTTTCCGTTCCTGGATGCACATCACGAAAAAGGAGCGCTCCGGCGAGCGCTCCTTTCGTCACTTCTGATTGGATCAGAAACTGTAGCTGAGCCGCGCGTACAGGAACCGCCCGTTGAAGCCGAACGGCGAATAGCTGGGGAAGCCCACCGAACCCGTCGCCCCGTTCAGGGCCGCCGGCGTGTATTCCGGGTACTCATCGAACAGGTTGTTCACCCCCACCGCCAGACCGACCCCGTATGGGAACTCATAGCGGCCCTCCAGATCGATCAGGGTCTTGTCGCCGGTCTCGTAGTCCAGGCTGGCGGCGTTGTTGGCGACCAGGACGCTGGCGTAATAGGTCGCCTTGGCCGAGACGCCGAAATCGCCCAGGCTCCAGTCGATCCCGCCGACCACCTTGGTCTTGGGCGTGCCCTCCTCGAACGCCAGGATGTTGGCCCGGTCGAACAGGAAGAAATCCGACGTCGGAATGCCGATGGAGGGCGTCTCAGGCGTCTTGTCCACCGTGGTCTCGTTGTAGTTTCCGGCCAGGGTGAAATCGAAGCGGCCGAGGGTGTCTGTCGGCAGGCGGTACCGACCGACCACGTCGATACCCTTGGTCGTGGTGTCGACGCCGTTCAGGAAGAAGCGGGCGGCGCTGACCCCGAACGGCGCCAGCAGGGTCTGGACCGCCGTGGTGGTCGCGGCCGACTGGCTGGGTCGCGTCGTTCCCAGGCTCTCGGAATAGATGATCCGGTCCTCAAGCTCGATCTGATAGGCGTCGATGGTCAGCTCGAGTCCGCCGGACCGGAACACCGCCCCCACCGAATAGTTGACCGAGGTTTCGGGCTCCAGCGGCTTGGAACCCAGGGCCAGGGCCACGGGGTCGTCCACGCGGAAGGTGCCAGCCTGGATCAGGCTGGTCACAGGCACGCCGCCGATCAACTGGGTGACCAGATTGGTGGCGGTATAGCTGAAATACTGCTGCTGCAGGGCCGGGGCGTGGAAGCCTGTGGAGACCGCACCGCGCAGGGCGAAGGCCGGCGAGAAGTCGTAGCGCGCCGAGACCTTGCCGGTGAACTGGTCGCCGAAGTCGGAATAGTCTTCGTAACGGCCGGCCACGCCGACCGTCAGTCCCTGGGTCAGCTTGCCTTCCAGATCGATATAGGCGCTCCAGTTGTTGCGGTCTTCGTCCGCCGCATTGGCGGGCGAGAAACCGGGGAAGCCCTGGGCCCCGCCGCCGCCGGCGCTGGGTCCGCGATTGTAGGACGCGGGTTCACCGGCATAGACCTCGAAACGCTCGGTCCGGTACTCGACCCCGAACGCCAGGTTGACCGGTTCGATCAGCCCGAACTCCAGCGGCCTGACCCCGTCGACGCCCAGCGTCAGCTGGTCGTACTTCAGCCCCCCGGCGTCGAATTCCTGCTGCGACGCCGCGCCATATGAGGCGTTCAGCGAGTTGGTGACGCGGTAGTCCAGCACATTGCGCCCGTAGCCGACCGAGACGTCCCAATCGATCCCGGCCGCCTCGCCCTTGAGCCCGCCGTACAGGTTGTAATCGACGATCTCGGTATTGATCAGCGGCAGGAAGCCGTCGGGATAGATGGCCAGGACATTGTTGGCGTTGTTATAGGCGCGGGCGGTTGCGCCGGATTCGCTTTCCTTGTGCTGGATGCCGCCGAAGGCATAGGCCTCCCAGGCGGCGTTGATCGGCTTGCCGGCGTTGAACCACAGGGACTGGGACTCCACCGCCGGATCGCCGAACCGGCCCAGGACCGTGGTCGTCGACGTATTGCCGACCACGGCCGAAGGCGCGGCGTAGTCTGAGCGGTTGGTCGGATCGCGTTTCTGCAGTTCGCCCGCCACGGTGACGAAACCGTCCTCGCCCAGCGGCAGGCCGATCCAGCCGGCCAGGGATGTCTGTTCGCCGTCCGTGGCCTCGTGCGATCCGCGCGCCGTGTCGTATTCGGTGTCGTAGCGCCCATAGTTCAGCGTCAGTCCGCCGCCTTCGCGGGCCTGGCGCAGACGCAGGTTGATCACGCCGGCGATGGCGTCGGAGCCATACTGGGCCGAGGCGCCGTCGCGCAGCACCTCGACCGAGCCCAGGGCCACCGAGGGAATGGTGTTCAGATCGAAGGCCGTCGATCCGCGTCCCAGGGCGCCGTTCACATTGACCAGGGCCCCGACGTGGCCCCGCTGTCCGTTGATCAGCACCAAGGTCTGGTCGGGGGCCAGACCGCGCAGGGTCGCCGGCCGGACGTGGTCCGAGCCGTCCGAGATGGCGGGGCGGGGGAAGTTGATCGACGGGGCGGCGGCGGCCAGGGCGGCGGCGGTCTCCGTGCCCGTCCCGCTGCGGGTCAGGGTCTCGCCGGTGATCACGTCCACGGGGGCGATCGTGTCCAGCCGGGTCCGGCCTACGGCGCGCGTGCCGGTGACGATGATCTCGCCGATCTCAGCGGCGTCATCCGCCGGCGTCGCTTCCTGGGCGAAGGCGACCGGGGCGCACATCAGCGCGCTGGTGGAGACGAAGGCCAACAAGGCGGAACGACCGGAAATCAGCATCATGACTATCCCCAAACGACAGCGGCCTGTTGGGAGGGGCGACGACCGGCCACGATTTCGACACCCGGGCCGGGATGGGCGATGCAATAAAATGGTCGCATGAAGGACGAATCCTGACCCTAATTGAGACTGTTCACCGCTTTTTGTGCAGGTCAAGAAAGGAGTTTGCGTAAATCCTTCGTCTTCGCACCAAGCCGCGGCGGCTGTTGCAAACTTGTCATGGATTGCGAGGCGTCTCGCCCAGGGGATGACGCAGCAAAAAGGGCGCGTCCCTTGCGGAACGCGCCCCTGATGTTTCCGGCGATCCGACCCAGGCGGGTCGGGTCACGATCAGGCTTCGTCGCCGAAGCCTTCTTGTTGGCCGGCGCCGCCTTCGATCAGTTCCTGGGCCGATTGCTCGGCGGCCTGGCGCTCATCGTTGAACTGGCTGCGGATCACGTCCTCGCCCTTGGCTTGACGCTCGGCTTCATCCATCGAACGGGCGATGTTGATCTTGACCGATGCGCGGACCTCGGCGTGCAGGCGAACCGGCACTTCGTGGACGCCCAGGTTCTTGATCGCCGTGTTCAGGACGATTTGCGAACGCTCGACCTTGCCGCCTTCGGCCTGGATGGCTTCGGCGACGTCGCGGCCGGCGACCGAACCGTACAGGTGACCGGTTTCACCGGCCTGACGGATCATGATGTAGGTCTGGCCGTCGATCTTGTCGGCGACCTTCTGTGCATCGGCCTTGTTCTTCTCGTTGCGTTGCTCGATGGCGACGCGGTCGAGTTCGAACGCCTTCAGGTTGGCGGCGGTGGCCCGACGGGCCTTGTCGCGCGGCAGAAGGAAGTTACGGGCGAAGCCGTCCTTGACGGACACGACGTCGCCGATGGCGCCGAGATTCTCGACGCGTTCCAGCAGAACGACCTTCATCTTACTTCACCACATACGGCAGGAGGGCCAGATAGCGGGCGCGCTTGATGGCCTTGGCCAGTTCGCGTTGCTTCTTCTGGGAGACGGCGGTGATGCGCGAGGGCACGATCTTGCCGCGTTCGGAGACGTAACGCTGCAGCAGCTTCACGTCCTTGTAGTCGATCTTCGGCGCATTGGCGCCCGAGAACGGGCAGACCTTGCGGCGGCGATAGAAGGGGCGGCGGCCGGCGGCGCCGGAGCCGGCCGGGGCGCCCGGGGTCGGGGCGGTGGTGTCGGTCATGTTCCGGTTTCCTTATTCGGCGTCAGCGGCGGCGTCGTCGCGCGGGGTGCGCTCGCGCTCACGCTCACGTTCACGCTCGCGGCGGGCCAGCAGCGGCGACAGTTCCAGGTCGAGTTCCTCGACGCGGACGGTCAGCCAGCGCAGCACGTCTTCGTTGATGCCCAGCTGACGTTCGACTTCGGCCATGGCGGCCGGAGGGGCGTCGACGGCCAGCAGCGAATAGTGAGCCTTGCGGTTCTTCTTCACGCGGTACGTCAGGTTGCGCAGACCCCAGTACTCGATCTTGGCGACGGAACCGCCACCTTGCACGATCAGGTCCTTGATGGTGTCGTTCAGCGCTTCGGCCTGTTGCGCCGAGATATCCTGGCGCGTCATGACCGTGTGCTCGTAAAGAGCCATGCGGTAGTCTCCCTTGTGGGCGTCGGCGTGGAAACGACCGGGTAAGTCGATCCCCACGATGGCTCCTGGCGCGGCGGCCGGACCGAACGTCCAACCCTTTGGTGTTCCACGACAGGACCGAAGCCCTGGAAAGGCGGGGCCTATAGGGGAAAAGGGGGCGATGCGCAACATTTCCCCCTCCCCCGCGGGGGAGGGGGGGCGAGCCGCAGGCGAGACCGGGTGGGGAGGGCAGGGCGACACGTCACAGATCTGTCCTGCTTCCGGCAGATGCGACCCTGCCGGGCCGCCCCGCCCCGTCGCCGCGCGGCGCCCCTCCCCGGAGCGGGGAGGGAGAGACGCTTGTGGGTCGTACCCAGCCCGCCTAAACCAACCCCATGCCGAAGCTGACGTCAGCGGTCGATCCGCAGAGCCCCAAGTACAAGTCCCTGCACGCGCATAACAGCGCCCTGGTCGCCGAACTGCGCGGTCATGTAGCCAAGGCCGCACGCGGCGGGTCCGACAAGGCCCGTGACCGCCACGTCTCGCGCGGCAAGCTGCTGCCGCGCGACCGGGTCGAGCGGCTGCTGGACCCCGGTTCGCCCTTCCTGGAGATCGGCCAGCTGGCCGCCCACGCCATGTATGAGGGCGAGGCCCCCGGCGCGGGCCTGATCGCCGGGATCGGCCGGGTCTCGGGCCGCGAGGTCATGATCGTCGCCAACGACCCGACGGTGAAGGGCGGCGCCTATTTCCCCATGACGGTCAAGAAACACCTGCGCGCCCAGGAGATCGCCGAGCAGAACCGCCTGCCGTGCGTCTAACTGGTCTATTCCGGCGGGGCCAACCTGCCGCACCAGGCCGAGGTCTTCCCTGACCGCGACCATTTCGGCCGCATCTTCTTCAACCAGGCCCGGATGAGCGCCCAAGGCCTGGCCCAGATCGCCTGTGTCATGGGTCTGTCCACCGCCGGCGGCGCCTATGTGCCCGCCATGTCGGACGAGACGGTCATCGTGCGCAACCAGGGCGCCATCTTCCTGGCCGGCCCGCCGCTGGTGAAGGCCGCCACCGGCGAGGTCATCTCGGCCGAGGAACTGGGCGGCGCCGAGACCCACGGCCGACGCTCGGGCGTGGTCGATCATGTGGCCGAGAACGACGAGCATGCGCTCGAGATCGTCCGCGCCATCGTCGCCAATCTGAACACCGTCAAGACCGTCGCCCTGGACGTGCGCGAGCCCCGCGCCCCCGCCTTCGATCCGGCTGAGCTTTACGGTCTGATCCCTGACGACGTCCGCGCCCCTTATGATGTGCGCGAGGTCATCGCCCGGCTGGTGGACGGCTCCGAATTCGACGAGTTCAAGACCCTGTACGGTTCGACCCTGGTCTGCGGCTTCGCCCGCATCTGGGGTTATCCGGTCGCCATCCTGGCCAACAACGGCGTCATCTTCTCGGAAAGCGCCCAGAAGGGCGCCCACTTCATCGAACTGGCCTGCAAGCGCAAGATTCCGCTGCTGTTCCTGCAGAACATCTCGGGCTTCATGGTCGGCGGCAAGTACGAGGCCGGCGGCATCGCCAAGGACGGCGCCAAGCTGGTCACCGCCGTCGCTTCGGCCGAGGTGCCCAAGTTCACCGTCCTGATCGGCGGCAGTTTCGGCGCCGGGAACTACGGCATGTGCGGCCGCGCCTATTCCCCGCGCTTCCTCTTCACCTGGCCCAACAGCCGGATCGGCGTGATGGGCGGCGAACAGGCCGCCAGCGTCCTGGCCACCGTCCACCGCGACGCCGAGACCTGGAGCGCGGAAGACGCCGAAGCCTTCAAGGCCCCGATCCGTCAGAAATACGAGGACGAGGGCAATCCCTATTACGCCACCGCCCGCCTGTGGGACGACGGCGTCATCGACCCGGCCCAGACCCGCGACGTCCTGGGCCTGGCCATTTCCGCCAGCCTGAACGCCCCGATCCCCGAGACGACTTTCGGCCTGTTCCGGATGTGACCGGGATGTATGTCATACGCTTGGCCTTGTCCGTCGCCCTGATGCTGGCGACCCCGTTCGCCGCCGCTGCTGCGGATGCCGCGCCTGAAAAAACGATCCCCGCCGCCTTCCATGGTCGGTGGGAGCGCGACATCGACGGCTGCGCCAATCTCGAGAGCAACCAACGTATCGTGATCGATGCAACGACCATTTCTTATTACGAAGATGGGGATACGGTGGTCTCGGTCACCGCGCGCGGCTTCGACCGCATCGACCTGGTGGTCGATTATGAGAACTATGACGGGAGCGAACGGGTGAACCGCACGCTTAGTCTGTCCGACGCCGGCGAAACGCTGACCTTCAGCTACGCCGACGGCGCGCAATATGTGAATTATCGCTGCCCGCAAGGAAATCCCCATGGCGAATGAACCCACCGAAGCCGACCTCAACGCCCTGGACGTCACCGACGCCGAGGCGGCCGAGATCAACACCATCGCCCACCCGCTGCTGGCCGACGCCGCACCGGACGCCAATGACGACCTGGTGCGGATCGACGCCACCAGCGACGGGGTGGTCTTCATCACCCTGGACCGGCCCGAGAAGAAGAACGCCTTCGACGCCGCCACCATCGCCGCCCTGCACGAGGCGTTCGAGACCCTGCACGGCGCCGACCATGTGCGAGCCGTGTTCATTCGCGGCGCGGGCGGCACCTTCAGCGCCGGCGCTGACCTGAACTGGATGCGCGACGCCGCCGACTGGTCCGAGGCCGACAATCGCGACGACGCCATGGGCCTGGCGAAGATGTTGAAGGCGCTGCATGACGTGCCGGCCCTGACTTGCGCGATCGTCGAGGGCGCGGCCATGGGCGGCGGGGCCGGCATCGTCGCCGCCTGCGACATGGCCGTGGCGGTCGAGGGGGCGCGGTTCGCCTTCTCCGAGGTCAAGCTGGGCCTGATCCCCACGACCATCGCCCCCTATGTCATCGAGGCCATCGGCCCCCGCCGCGCGCGTCAGCTGTTCCTGACCGGCAACAGTTTCGACGCCGACTACGCCGCCCACGCCGGCCTGATCGACCTGGTCCTGCCCGAGGGTTCGGTCGACGAGTTCATCGCCATGTTGACCGACAGCCTCAGCGGCAACGCCCCCGGCGCCATGGGCGAGGCCAAACGCCTGGTCAACGACATCGCCGGCCACAAGATCGACAGCGGCCTCTTGGACGACACCGCCAAACGCATCGCCCGCGCCCGCGTCTCCCCCGAAGGCCAGGAAGGCGTCCGCGCCTTCCTGGAAAAACGCGCCCCCCGGTGGGCCGAGTAGAGCAGGGGCTTCCCGCTCCCGGCGGGAGAGGGCTTGAGGCCCGCAG
>NZ_JAUSOE010000020.1 GCF_030656255.1 Brevundimonas sp.
CAAGAACCCGCAACGCAACGTGCCGATCGGCCTGATCGGCTCGCTCGCCATCTGCACCGTCTTCTATCTGCTGGTCGCCCTGGGCGCAGCAGGCGCCATCGGAGCCCAGCCGGTGCTCGGCGCTGCCGGCGAAGCCGTCCAACCCGGCTCGCCCGCCTTCGTCGCCGCCTGCGCCCTGCCGTCCAACAGCGAGATGCTGGTCTGCTCCAATGAAGCCCTGGCCCACGTCCTGCGCGTGATCGGCCATCCGCAGATCGGCAACGCCTTGGGCACCGCCGCCCTTCTGGCCCTGCCATCCGTCATCCTGATGATGATCTACGGCCAGACCCGTATCTTCTTCGTGATGGCGCGCGACGGCCTGCTGCCGGAAGGCCTGACCAAGATCCACCCCAAGTGGAAGACGCCCTATATTGTGACGGCCGTCACCGGCGTTGCGGTGGCCATTGGCGCCGCCCTGTTCCCGGTCGGCAAGCTGGCCGACATCTCGAACTCCGGCACTCTGTTCGCCTTCTTCATGGTGTCGCTCGCGGTTCTGATACTTCGGGTCAAGGATCCGCATCGCAAGCGCCCGTTCCGGACGCCGCTGATCTGGGTCTTCGCGCCGCTGTCGGCCTTCGGTTGCGCCTTCCTGTTCTGGAACCTGCCTCACGACGCCAAAATGGTGCTGCCGATCTGGGGCGGCATCGGCCTGGTGATCTATTTCCTGTATGGCTATCGCAAGAGCCATCTGGGACAGGGCAGGATCGAGGTCCACGAGACCGACAGCGACCTGCCGCCGCCGCCGGTCCCGCCGATCAGCTAAGACACGCACTGACGTCCTCAGGCAGGCCAACCAAGACGGCCTTAAGCCCTGAGGGCGACCAGCCAAAATCGGCCTCAAGTAGCGCGAAGCGCGATAGGCCAACAAAAGAAGAAAGGCCCCGGAGCGATCCGGGGCCTTTTTTTGCTTGGTGCGGATGAGAGGACTCGAACCTCCACGCCTTGCGGCGCTGGAACCTAAATCCAGTGCGTCTACCAGTTCCGCCACATCCGCATTCAGGTAGGACGGGCCTTCTAGGGGCGTTTTAGCTAGTCGGCAAGCCGGACTTTTCCGAGAGGTACCGAGACAGGACGAGGCATTCCTAGTCCTCCACGGCACACCCACGGCACAACCTGTTCACGCCGTGTTCGTCAGCCGGCGGCCTCGGCCGGCGCGTTTTCGTTCGCCGGTGTGGTCGGCCGAGGCTGGCCCACCTTCAGGCGGACGCGCGGATTGGGCTTCTGGCTGGGGACGATCATTCGGTCGATCGTAACCGACGCGACATAGGTGCCGCCGCAGTCGATGTCCGTGCACTGTAGGCGAAGCTCCCTGTAGAGCGGCGTCAGGGCCTTGCTCGAGCGCACCTTCGCGGTGGACTGGCAGTGTGGGCAAAGGAGCTTCATCGTGCCGCCGTGGCGGCTGCCGGGCTTGCTGAAGGCCCCTGGTTGGTTCGAGGCGCTGAAGCGCCCAGCCGTAAGCTCACCCTGCTGCGTTTGCATTTTCGATCCTGTGACGGCCCCCGTTTGTTCCATAGCAGAAATGGTTCCAGCGGCGATGAAATAAAAACTGAGGTTATGGACCTCGCAACCATGGTTCTTATGCCGCCGCACGCGCCGGCGGCGCTGGGTTCAGCTCCATCTGCAGCGATGTCTTCAGGCCGCCGCCTGCGTCGAGCTGGTGGCGAGTTTCGGTGATCACCCAACCCGAGTTGTCGATCTCTGGCTTCCAGCCGGAGACGGTCAGCTTGCGGTCGGGGTATAGGTCAGGCCGGCCGGAGGCGAGATCCAGCGAGAATTGCGCGCCCTTCCGTTCCTGCTTGGTATTGTCCGCCTGGGCGGCGCGGCGGGCTGATTCCTCGCTACCATAAGTGCGGCCGAGGCGTTTGGCGTTGGAGCTCGATCCGATGACCACCTCCCCGCTCGACCCCTTGGCCCGGCTTCGCCATTTGGCGATGACGCCGGAATAGTTCTCGCGCTCGGCCGAGGACCAGGTGTGGCGATCACCGTCGCGACGGGTGATGGTGGCCTCGGGGATCGACTGGCCCGTGGCGGTGACGCCGGCGGCGATCGGCGAAAAGAGAAGCCGACCCGCCTTCACGGTCGCCATGGCGTCGTGAAGCCGTCCCAGGCGCGCCAGGAAGGCGCTGTCGCTCTCGCTGTCCTGTGTGAGGTGCGAGACGGCGATCGCCGCCTTGTCGGCCGCCACGCGCGCCTGGAGGCCATTCCTGATGGCGACGTCCTCGAGGACGGTCCCTAGCGTCGTGTTCGACCAGGTCTGGGTCTGCCTGGTGCGAAAGGCGCGGGTGAGGTTTGCGGAGCGGGCACGAATGGTCAGCCGGTCAGGCGTGCCGCCATGGCCGCGTTCGTCAACGGTGAAGGATCCCTTGTCGATCAGGACCGGCGATGCGCCGTCGCGGAGATCCAGCCAGCCGAGTTTGAGCGTCACGGTCGCGCCGGCGGGCGGGATCGCGAGCTTCCCGTCGGTGTCGTTCAGCACAAGCTCGAGCTCGTCAGCCTCCGCGCCGCGTCGCTCCGTCAGGCTCAGGCTGTGCAACCGAGGCTTCACCGCCCCATCGATGGACTTGCCGTCGACGACGAGCTGGTAGGCGGCCTGGCGCTGGACGTGACCCGAGACCTGGCCCGTCATGCTCGCACCTCGGAACCCGTGGCGCTGGTGTCCCCTTCGTCGTCATCGACGCGCTGGAGGTTGACGGTGAAGTCGATCAGGCGCGCCTGGCCATTGTCCAGGATCTCCCGCTTGGTCTCGTCCAGATCGAGGATGACATAGGCGCCGTAGACGAAGCCATCGCCATCGACCACGGGCCATGATCGGCCTTGGTCAGCCATAGCCGCCAGGTCTTCGAGCGCATCCTTGCGGCCGATGATGCCCGGCGCCAGGACGCCGGTGATGGTCAGGTTGTCGTCGCCGACGCCGGCGAACTGGCTGGCGGCGCGCGCACCCACCCGCTCGCTGGTCGGATGGCGCCAGCTGCGCCGGCGCTTCAGCTGTTCGAAAAGGACGTTCGGGATCTCGAACACAAACATGCCGATGGCCAGGAGCATCAGGGCGCCTCGCCATAGCTGTCGTCGTCGTCGCTGAAGCTCGCTCCACCGGTCGGATTCTTCAGCAGCTCTGCAACCCGGCGCGCCAGCGCTTCCATGTCCTCACCAGGCCGCTGCACAATCTGAAGGTTCAGCGTGCCGATCGTGACCGGGGGCTGCGCGGCCGTCGCGGCCGACGCAGGTCGGGCGCCGAGGGTGGGCGCCGTGTCGAACGTGGGAGCGGCCATGGCGGCAGTACCGATCGCCATTGCGCCGGCGGCGGTGATGGCCGACGCGGCCGTCCGCATGCGCCGCAGCGGATCTCGCGCGGATCGCCCGAGGCCCACGCCAAGCCCCTGCATGGTGTAATCGCCCAGTTGGGCGAAGACCCGCGAAGGCGAATGGATCCCGAGCTTTTTCTTGAAGGCGGTGACCACAGCGCCGCCGGCGCGCATCACTGCCGCCACCAGGGCCGGTATGCCGCCCAGGACGCCGTTGACCAGGCCCGTCAACAGGTGACGGCCCATCTCGAGGAACCGGCCGCCCAGCGCCTCCAGGGCGGGCCAGGCACGCATCACCGCGCCGATCAGCAAGCCGACCGGGCTGAAGTTCATGAACAGCCGGCCCATGAACCCGAGAGCGTTGGACACGCCAGTCTCGATGCTTTGCCAGATTCCGCTCAACCACGGACCGATCGTTCCCCAATTTCGATAGATCAAGTATGCCGCGCCGGCGAGGAGCGCGACGGCCGCCACGATGCCGAGAACAATCCAGGTGATAGGGTTGGCGAGCAGCATCAGTCCGGCCCGCGCCGCTATGGCGCCGAAGGTCAGGAAGCCCCGGCCAGCGAGCAGCAGTCCCCGACCGATCAACGGCAGGGCCTTGCCGGCGAACTGTGCGATCTTCCCTCCCAGCGGGCCGAAGAGGATTCCGGTCTGCGTCAGCGTCAGCTGCAGCAGGGCGAAGGGTCCAAGGACGGCGGCGACCGCCATGGCCAGGCCGCCGAAGATCAACAGGCCGCCGGCGACGACAGCCAGCAGCATACCTGCGACCTTGATGGCGCCAGGATGGGCGACCGCGAACTCGCGGATCCCGCCTGCAAGTCCCTTCAACGCTGCCGAGCCAGCCTTGATCTCGGGCAGGAAGGCCGTACCGACTTCGATGCCGACGACTTTTACCGCCCGGAAAAGCTGCTCCACGGCGGTCTTGGCCCCGCTCTGACGGTTGGTGAATTCCTTCTGCATCGAGCCTGCGTAGAGCGAGCTGTCTCCGACGGCCTTCAGGTTTGTTTTCAGCGTGTCGAGCTGGCTCAGCATTGGCGCAATCGCCGCGACTGACTCAGAACCGAACAGCTGCGTGAGGATGGCGGTCTGCTGATCGGGCCGCAGCTTGGAGACCCGCTCCATGACATCGACGATCGTGCCGCCGGCATCGAGCTGCATCGCCTTAGACACTTTCTCCGCATCGAGGCCCAGGGCGCTGAAGGCGGTGCGCTGGGCTTTGGTGGCGGCCGTGCCCTTGGTCAGAGCCAGCATTGTATTCTTGATGCCGGTTGCGGCGATCTCTTCCTGGACGCCCATGGCGACCATGGTCGAGCCCAGGGCCGCGACCTCACTGGCTGCCGCTCCGGCGACGCCGGCCAGCGGGCCAACGCGCGTTACGACATCGGTGATCTGCAGCGCGGTCGCGTTGCCATGGTCGCCCAGATAGTTGATCTGGTCGGCCAGGCCGCGCACTTCAGGCTGGGTTAGGCCAAAGGCGGTTCGCCAGGTCGCCATCGTCTTGCCTGCGTCCTCGGCGGTCGAGTTGAACGCCACGCCCATCATGCCGGCGTCGGTCGCAAAGCCTTTCAGCTCTCCGCGCACGATCTTCGCCTGGCCCGCTGCCGCGAATATCGCCGCCATGCCTTCCGCCGGCAGATTCAGGGCGATCGACAGATCGAGTACGTCCGCCCGCATCTCCGTGAACTGCTGAGGCGTCTTGAAGTCGACGACCTTTTTTACGTCGAGCATGGCGTCTTCGAAGTTCACACCTTCCCGCCCAGCCATGAAGAGAGGCGCGCCGGCGGTCACGCCTGCGCCGACAGCGGAGGCTCCAGCCCCTTGGGCCGAGCTGGCGAACTGCTGTGTGCTGTCGTAGCGGCCCCGCGCGTTCGCCATCCTCCGCTGGCGCTCGTAGACCTGCTCCATGCGCCGGACCTGGTCAGTCAGCGCGTTGTTGGCGTCGCGGGTCTCGCGCGCCAGACGCACCTCGTGACCGGCGAGGTTCCGCGTCGAGACGCCGGCCATCTCCAGTTTGCCGCGTAGATCCTGCAGCGTCGTGACCTGCTTCTGTTCTTGGGTCTGGAGCTCGCGGACCTTGGTTCGGGCCACCTCGAAGGCTCGGGCGAGCTGCTTCGTCGGCCGCTCGGCCGCCGCGTTGGCCAGCGCCAGGCGCTTCGCCTCGATCTGAGCGTCTGCCAGGGCACCGCGCGTCCCCTGCAGGCGAGCCTCCATCTGGCGGAACGCCCCGACGTCCTTCGTCGTCCGCTGAAGGGCTTGGAGTTTTTCGCGGGTGGCGTTGAGCTCCAGGGACGTGCGCGCACTTTCGCCCTTCACGCCCTTCAGGAAGCCGACGACGTTGCCGGCCGCCTGAAGGATGATGCTGAGACGGAGGTTCTTATCCACGGTCAGGTTTCTTTCTGGCCGTTCACGCGGTTGTAGAGCGCGATCGCGCGTTGGCGCATGTCGGCGAGTTCGTCGAGGTCGAGGCGCTGCAGCTCGGAAAGCTGCCAGCCGAATACGAAGGCGATGTCCGCGTAGGCGTCCTCTACGCGGTCAGGCCAAGCGCGGCCCTCTGCGCGTCGGTGTAGAAAAAAGCGATCACCTCCCCGCTGATGGCCGCCAGGTCGCTGGCCTTCATGGCCTGCAGATCTTGCTTGTGGATCACGGGGTCGCTGATGCGCGGGATCACGGTGATGAGGGCATTGTAGTCGCCCTGGGCGACGAAGCTCAGGCTGGTGCCCTGATAGTCGCTGCCGTGCGGCTCTGTGAGGACGACGGAGCTGTACTTGTTGTCCGCGCGCTGCAGCGGCTTCTTCAGCGGCACGCGCACCCAGGCCTTGCCGTTGTCATGGACGCCGCGTTCATAGCCGGCCTCTTCCAGGTCAGTGGCGGCGGAGGTGGTGGCGGATTGGTCGTTCATTGCATCGTTCCCCGGAACATGTGGGCGGGAGGCGAAAGCACCCGACCCAGAAAGACGTCCTGGACGACGGCCGCCGGACGCGATGCGTCCTCGGTCGGCCGGCGCTCGAGCGCGGCCGTCGCCAGGTTGGAAGGAGTGGAGCGCCGGTCAGCCATGATCAGCCGCCGATGATCCCACGGATCTCGGCGCGGCGATCGACGCCGTAGACCAGGAAGACGTTGTTCAAGATGTCGATCTCGAACTCGACCACGCCGTTGCGGGTCTGTTTGTAGTAGACCGCGTTGGTCTTGTAGGTCGTGCCGCTCTTGGACCCGACCTCGTCGTCGCCGCTGTCGATCTCGACGTGCTTGCCGCGAATGACGATCTGCAGATCGTCAAGCTGACCCGTCGCGTCATTCTGGTAGGCACCCGAGAAGCGCAGCTGGTTGGCGTCCAGCTCTACGGCCCCGAACCCACGGTTCAGCGTCGGCATGTCGCCGCCGTAGGCGTGGGTACATTCCAGGGCCTCGATGCGGCCGGTGCTGATCTGGACGGAGCTCAGCAGACCGCCGGCGTTATATTCCTCCAGCTTCTCGGCCAGCTTGGGACGTGTGAACTTCACGCATTCGCCGAGAAAGGAGTTTCCGTCGCCATGGACGTTCATGTCCTGGAGTTGGCGGGGCAGGTTCATTTGATGAGATCCTCAGATAGGGCGACGCGCGGCCAGCCGGTCAGGGTTGCGGGGAAGCGGACAATCAGGCGGCCAGGGCAAAGGTGTCGGCGTAGTAATCGTCGGTAATCTCCGACTTGATGCCGAGGCTCTCGAGGGGCGCGCAGGGGGTGTAGCGGTAGCCAATCAGCAGTTTGCCGGCGGCGAGCTGGTCTGCGGTGTTGCCCGGCGCCAGGAAGGCCTCGGCCCCGATGATCCGACCGGCCAGCTTCTCGCGGCGGAACATCGAGTTGATGCTCTCGATGATGTCGGTCGCGAGCTGGTTTGTCAGCGGCTGGTCGATGTAGGGGAAGACGCCGTCGGCGATTGTGTCGCGCAGGATCTGATTGGTCCGCACGGCGACCTCGAAGGCGAAGCGGGGATCAGCGGCGCAGGTGCGGTTGCCCCAGAACCGGTAGCCGGTGCGGCGGATCAGACCGGTGACGTCTGCGCCGTTGACCAGGCCCATCTCGGTCTGTTCGTTCTGCAGATCCCAAGCGCGTGGCGAGATCAGCCCCGTCACGCCGGGAACGGCGACGTTCGACAGGCTCTTGTGATAACCGACCTCGCTGTCGATCCAGGTGCGCAGGCCGACCGCGTGGGCGGAGGCGAAGCTGGTCACTTCCGCGCCGGCCCCGTCGATCGCCTTGAAGTCGCGGTCGATCAGCATCAGCTCGCGCACGGCGAAACCGTCGCGATAGGTCTTCAGCTCGGCAGGGGTTTCTCCGATCGCGGCGGCGTAGGCGAAGCCGTTCAGCTGCGGCGCGACCACGCCCAAGGCGGTGGCGACAGCCAAGGTGTCGAGCCCGGGACAGGCAATGACGCGGGGGCGAACACCGACGATCTGTTCGGCCACCAGCAACTGCTGCAGGCCGGCGATCACCTTGGCGTCGCGATCGGCTGCGATCTCGGCCGGCGTGTCGCCCACGCCCTCGCCCACCCGCACCACGACGCCGATCGATCGGCCGTTGCTGCTGATAGCCCGCAGAGAGCGTTCCATCGTGCCCGCAACGCCGGCAGCCTCGATTGCGGCCGTGAAGTCGGAGACCAGGACGGGCGCATCCAGCGGGAATGCTTCCTCGTCGGCGTCGGGCGCTTGGACGACGATCCCCCAAACGGAGGTGGCGACGACGGTCAGCGACAGTTCGCCGGCGGCGACTTCGGTTATGCGGACGCCGTGCGAGCGGGGGGCGAGAGCCATAGGCGGACTTCCTTGATCAGCGGACGGAGATGGAAAAATCGACGGTCGGGTTGCGGGGCAGATCCACGCGCTTGCCGGTCAGGCGCAGCGTGCCGACGCCGGACGCGCCGGCCTCAAGCTGGACGCGCGAAAGGCGGACGCGGGGTTCCCAGGCCAGGAGGGCCATGGCGGTTGCGGCGAAAATCTTGATCGGCAGACGGCGCGGGTCGATCGGCTGGTCGATCAGATCCGGCAGCTCGGAGCCGTAGGTCCGCCGCAGCGGGCGCGAGCCGATAGGCGTGGTGAGGATGTCGCCGATCGACTGCGCCAGGTGCGCGTCGGAGTTCGGGTCCAGGGCTGCGCCGGTCAGGCGTGAGATGCTGCTCATTGCGGCGGCCCCGACACGGCGGATCCGGCTTGCACGTTCGTGTGGCGATGGGTCTTCAGGCTCTTGCCCGCGCCGACGACATCGACGTCGGCCGAGATCGTGCCCGTGCTGGTGAGGTCGCCCTGGACGGCGACGTCGGCGCCGATGGTGAGACCGCCCGCTGCGGTGATGGTCGCGGTTCCCGGCAGCTGGAAATCGAGCGCATGGCTCTCGGGATCGTAGGAGATCAGCGCGCCGTCCTTGAACCGGATGGCGACGGTTGCGCCCATGAACAGCGGCGCGAACTGCGAAGACGGGAAGCTGGCGTCGATATAGGCACGTTCGTCGTCGCCCTCGGGCGAGACCACGGACACCTGCTGCCCCACGGTCGGCGGCATCCAGATCGTCGTGTCCCCGACCTGCATATTCCAGTCGATCGGAGGCGACAGACTGCCGTCGCCGAAATCAACCACGGCCTTGCCTGCCTCCCGATCCACGGACGCAATGGCGCCCTCACGCACAAGGCGGCCGATCGCACGATCGGTATCGGCTCCAGCGGATTTGGGGCGGCGGTTCATCGGGCCGGACGATGGCGCAGGGCCTCAGAGCACGCGCGGCGCGCCTGTTGTCAGGACCGCACCGCACAACAGCGCGGATCAGGCGTCGTCGGGTGCGATTCCCGCCGGCAGGGAGGGCCAGTTGACATCGAGCGGGAAGCCGGCCTGCTCGGGAACGTCGCGGAGATCCTGCACGTAGGTCAGCAACGCCAAATAGTCGTTGGCCGTCAGCGTGGTCGGGCGCTGCAGGACCTCCTCATCGCGGTGACGATCGACCAGCCATCGCACTTGGCTGATCAGCCAGGTGCGGCGCGACCGCGCGGCTGAGGCCAGTTCCTCCTGAGACGGCGTCTCATCGGCCGGCTCAGGAATGGGCTCCACCACCCAGGCGCCATCGCGACGGACGGCGACTTCATCGAAATCAAAGGCCGGCGGCGCGTCGGTATAGGCATGGGCCGGGATCAGAAACACCGTCGGCTCGACGGCGGCCGCCGCAGCGCTGGCGCTGGCGAGTGAGGCGGCGAGGATCTGGCGCAGCTGCTGCAGCTGAACCGCGTCGTCTTCGCTGTCGCCTAGGCCGGCCGCCGCGCTTTCAAATGCGGCGTTCGCAGCGGCGGCCGCAGGCGCGAACACGTCCTGCCTGGCGCGCTCGAGCTCAAGCGGATCTGCGACCGCAGTAGACGAGCCGAGATAGACGCCGGTTTGATGATGGGCGTGGAAGATCAGCATGGCGGCCTCAGTAGGTGATGCAGGCGAGGAGCGCCTGGTTGACCGGGCGGGCTTCAGCGCCGCCCTCCGTCGAGGTGTTCACGGCGCGCTGCGCGCCGCCGGTGCCGGCGTCCTCGATGTTGAAACCGGAGTCAGCGTTGTCGCGAACGGGCAGGCCATGGCTGTGGGCGAGGTTTTGGCTTCCCTGGAAGACGCCGAGCGAGCGGCTGGGGTCCAGGCCACGGCCGTTGTCGAGACCACGGAAGAAGACGCCGCGCCAGTCGGGAAGCTGGAAGGTCGAGGCGCCGTCGCCGACGCCATATCGGGTGCCGATCTGAGCGAACAGACGGTCATAGGTGGACCGCGAAACTGTCGCGCCGTTAGCCACCAAGAGACGGCTGCCTCCCCCCGGAGGGTTGGGGGCGTCGAAGAGTTTCAGCTCGCCAGCCGGCCACCAGACATCGAGATTGGCTTCCGTCAGGACTCTTCCGCCCGAGACATACAGGCCGTGCTCCACATGGACATCGCCCGTGGCCAGCGAGATCCGGAGGGGCCGAAGGTTGTTAAACCCGCCCTGGGCGTCGTTGAGGTTAGTGACCAGGAGGTAGAAGTCGTTCCAGTCCACGTGCTGGATTAGGCCATAGCCGGTCCCGCCCTCCCTCGTGAGGCGGATCTGTGATCCACCCGGCCAGCGAATTTCGACTGGACCTGAGAAGACGTCTCCGGACTTGTTGGCCTTGGTGTTCGGATCGAAATTTCCTTCATGCCAGATCCGGTAGGCGACCGGGCCCATAGACCAGCCGCCGACCTTCCACTGATTGTCGGTATCGAGACCGAAGTAGGCCGCATGCGAGCCTGGCCGGTGGAAAGCCTGATACGCGGCCCCGCCGCCAGAGCCCGTGACTTCCAGCGCACCCCGGCCGCCGCCGCCGGTGCCATTGGCGATGGATGACGGGGAAGCCGTGAATTGCTTGTAGCCGGTGACGACAGTGTCTGCACCCGGATCGACCCAGGCGGGTTTACCGGTGACCTGGGCCCAGTCGTGGGAGTGGATCGCTGCTGCCTTGTCGGCAGGGTTGAACGTCAGTGCGGTCCAGACCCGTCCCCCGTTCACATCCAGTGGGGCGTTGGGGAGGAAATAGGCCGAGCCGGTGCTTTGGATGTAGCGATCAACGCGACCAAAGAAGATGGCGCCCGACCCGTCACCGCGATCAGCCGAGATGTCCTTGAAGACGACGTCCGAATTCAGCGACGCCTTAAGGGCCAGGGCTGCGGCAAGCCCCGTGATCTTGTCCATCGCCAGCGCCGGGATCCGGCCGACGTTGAAGACGCCCGAAATCGTCGCGCCGGCGTCGTGGGTGTGGTTGGTCCCAGACTTTCCGGCCAGGGCCTCGGGCAGGCCGTCAATACTGGTCATCGCATGGCGGTGAACAGCGGCGGCGAAGTTCGTCGCCCAGCTCTGCAGCGTGAACAGCAGGCCGAGAGGCGTGACGGCCCGCGTAGCGTCTGCGCCGGCGGCGGTTTCCTGTTGGGTCGCGAGTTCAACGACGCCCTGGCGGTCGATGGTCGCCGGCGGGTTGATGAAGCCCGTCCCGCCAAACTCAATCGAGGCGGTGTCCAGCGTCTTCAAGGCGATGTCGGCCGACAGGAGCACCAGGGCGCCGGCCGACTTCTCAACGATCACGTCTGCCGAGCTGCAGACCGCGAACAGGGTGCCGGTCGAGAGGTAGAGGCCGAACGACCGCACCGTGTAGACGTCGGCCGACTCGTCGGTGACGGTCACATGGAAGACGTCGGCCGCAACGACATCGCCGCCGAAGGTGGTCACGCGCTTCACCTCGCCCGGCAGCGACGTCAGCGCCTTCAGCGAGCCCGGCGTGTGGACGCTGCTCACGCCGATTTGCGCAATCGTCACGGCGTTCGTGCCTGTGTTGGGCGCATTGATCAGCTCGGCGCGGCCGGCGTCAGTGATGGTGATCGTCAGTCCGGCCATATCAGGCGACCTCCTCGAGCTGCAGGCGACGGTAAGCGGCGGGACGCGCGCCGCCGGCGAGGCCGAGGCCGCCCTCGGCAGTCAGTCCCTGGGTGAAGGTGAAGCGGGAGCGGGCCGGCTTGGTGCGTTCCACCGCCGCGATGACCTCGTCCACGAAGGCGGCGCTGGCGGGTTCACCGCCCTCCCCGTTCAAGGTCAGGATCAGTTGGAAGGTGTGCGGGTCGCCCGGAGGGTCTTGCTGAAACCATTCGCGGAGCGCGATCTGGCCACCGAAGGCCTGGACGACCTGACGCACCGAATCCGCGGTGCCCTTCTTCCTGGCCACGGAGATGGCCTGGGCGACGACGTTGCGCTTGATCGCCAGCGACCAGTTGGGGTTCCAGGATCCAACGGCGCGCTCGAACGCCAGCCAGGGCAGGATGTCGGCCGGGCATTCCGTAGCCAGGCGGATGGCCCTCAAGGGGACGGGGATCGCGTCCACGCGCCGCGTCAGCGCCTCGAGCGCCAGCTCAACGCTGGTCGCGTTGGGCGGCAGCAGGCATTGCTCGTCCCGCACCATCATGTGTCGGTCCCGGCATGGGTGAGCGTGATCGAGGCGCAGCGCGCCGCCTGCAGATCCGAGGTGACGATCGTCGCCGGCGGCGCGATCAGCGTGACGTCCTGGACGCCCTCGCCGCCCAGCGCCGCGTAGATCTTGGCCAGGGTCACGTCGCGGCCGAGGCGGAAGCTGTCCTCGGTGTACTTCTTCAGCCGAGCGAGCGCTTCGCTGCGTACGACCTCTGCGTCCGGGCCCGGGAATGTGGTTAGCTCGGCATTGACGTCATAGGTCAGGACTTCCGCCGGCGAGACCAGGACCTGGTCCGTCAGGGGGCGTTTGCTGTCCGACGAGACTGCGGCGCTGACCAGGTCGAGAAGTGCAGCTGAAGGCACGCCGTCGTCGTCGCGGGAGAGAACCGTCACAACGACGACGCCGGCGGACGGGCTGGTGCAGCTGGCATCGAGGACGTCGCCGCTCGCGTTTCGCGCCAGCGATCGATAGGCGCCCTCGGGACCGGCGACGGACAGGGCTTCCGGCGCCAGCAGGATCCGCTCGCGGAAATCGTCGTCCGATTCCATGACGGCCGCCGCGCCGGTCTGCACGTTGGCCGGAACCAGAACGAGGCGCGCCAGGCTCCACTCGGCGCCACGATGATCGAGGTCCGAGCCGACGGCATAGGCCAGCATGTTGGCGCGCGAGGCGTCGTTGACGCGCTGGCGCAGGGCGAACTCGCGCAGGGCGAAGACCTGAATCAGCTTGACCAACGGGTCGCTTTCCAGCTGCAGGAAGGTTTCGAGCGCAGGCTCGAGTGCGATCAGCTGCGCCTTGGCGTCAGCGATGATCTCCTCAACGCTCAGGATCTCGACGACCGCCGGCATAGGCAGGCCCGAGAGATTGACGGCCGTGGTGCTCATGCCGAGCGTTGTCGCCGCCTCTACGCCCCGGCGGCGATCCGGCCCTGTTGTCAGGACCGCACCGCACAACAGGCCAGGCTCACGCCTTCAGCGCTGACCCGACGTGCTCGAGGAACCGCGAAAGGAGATGTTCGTCATCGGCCTGGCTGAAGCCGAGCAGCTCGCGCTGTGGATAGTCGGTCTCTGGCCCGTCCGGCGTCACCCGGTCCCGCAGGCCGTAGTGGTGGACCCGCGCGATGCGGCTGGCCTGGCCGGTGAACGCCACCCAGGCTTCGTCCGGCGTCGCGCCGGCCTTCAGGTGGGCGTTCGATCGCAGCGCGGTAAACATCTTCTGCGCCTTGCGGCGGACGCCGCCCCGCGCGCCACGGATGCTGTCAGGGAGCGCGCCCGGGTCGGCATCGCCGGCGGGCGGGAGGTGTTGTGCGATACGGTCTTTGCGGAACGTCCGGATTCCCTCCGCCTCGCGGTCGAAGCCGGTGATCATGGCGCCTCGGCCGATCCAGCTGCGCATGTCAGCCAAGCGGATTTCGCCGCCGCTCTTGCGATAGAGGAAGCGCACGGCGCGGGTGGCGGGCTTCTTCCCCTCGCGGGCTTTGCGTTTCGGCCAGGGCGAGCCGTCCGGCGCGAGCTGGGAGCCGATGCGGCGCTGCTGGGATCGCCGGATGTCGTGGGCGAAACGGCGCAGCAGCTTGGATTTGGCGGCCGGCTCCATCTGTTCCAGGAAGGCGGAGGCGATCTCCTTCAGCCGCGCAAGCTCGTCGGCACGGTCAGCCATCGTTGCCGGCGTCTGGATGCGCCGTGCAGTGCACGATCTGTTCGCCGTCCAGGTAGGCCGCATGGAGCGGCGCGGCGTCGCGTAGGGCGAAGGGCACGGGCTCCTCTGGCCGGACGAGATCCGCGCCATCGCCACCCGGCCGGGGCACCACGTTGACGTTCTCGGTCAGTTTCAGCCGCACCAGCACGTCCACCACGCCGTCGGACATGAACTCGACGTCCATGTTGAAGGCCGCCTTCAGCCTCTCGGGCGTGCCGAAGGCATCTCCCTGCCAGCGGCGGAGCCAGACCAGGATGGGTAGCGCGATTTCATCGGGCGCGCCGGTGAAGTCCAGGAATCCGATCGCGAGCGTGTATTCCCACATGTAGGCCATGCCCGGCCGGCCGTCCGCGATCGGCGTCGCGTTCTGCATGACCATGTGCAGATCCGCCGGCCGCTCGCTGTAGCGGTGCCGGGCATCGAGGGCGGCGACCAAGGCGGCTCGGAGACTGGCGGGCTTTCTCATGATGCAACGGTGCGACGGCTAACCGTTGAGGTCAGGTGGGGCAAGTTGTCAGCTCCGCACGGCACAACATCGACCGCCGCATATGATGCAGGGGCGTGGGGGTGTGAAACTAGGATAGTTTCCGGGCAATGCTGCGGCCTGCAGTGATCCCCCACTTTTCCAGCCTGAAGCTCGCCATTGAAAGAAGCACTGTGCCGACGACGACGATCACTAAAAGCGCTGCCGCGTAGCTTCCATCGGCGATGCCGGTGGCGTTGAGGGCGAACGCGCCGAGATAGATCGGCAGCATATGTACCAAATAGGTGGAGTACGACCGATCGCCGATCCACTTGAGGACTGGGTGGGACAGCACCTTCGCCGCCATGGAAGCGGGCCACCAGTCTCGCCAACTCAGGACGGTGACCATGCACCCAAGCCAGATCGTCAGCGGCAACAGCTGAAGCCAGCCCTGAGAGACCAGACACCCAAAGGCGGCAAGTATGGCCACGCCGAACGCGCGATAGCGGCCCCCTCCATGCGACACGAAGCCGATGCAGGACGCGATGCCGACAATGAACTGGAACTGCTTTGCGCCCAGGTAGGCGATCGACATGAAATTGGCCGACCACCAAAGCACGGCGACGATGACGGCTAGGATAGGCAAGCCCCACTTCTTTCCCGCTAAAGCGACCACGAGGGGTGCGACGAGGTAGAACTGCCATTCCAGAGAGATGCTCCACGCCTGGCCTACGATCGTGAACGGGGCGGTCGGGTCGATCGCGTTAGGCACCAACCCCTGAAGCAAAGGAAGGTGAACCGCCAGATGCATGGAGAACCACGACTGCGCCGCTTCGATCTGCTCAAGGCGCGCGATATTCCGTCCCGATTGGAATGGTATGTTTCGCATCGAATCTGAGAAGATCGGCAATAGGGCGGCCGAGATCAGCAGGATGACAAGATAGGCAGGGAAGATTCGAAAAGCTCGCCGTGTGAGGTAGGGAATGTAAGGCTCCCGCTTCCTCAAGATCAGCGAAGGTGATGACGAAGCCGGACAGGATCACGAACACATCGACTGCGAGCGCGTTGTTCTCGAGGATGGGATTGGTCAGCCCAACGGTGTGAGCGTAGTGGCCCAGGACAACCCACCACGCCATCAGCCCTCGAACACCTTCAAGCGGCGCGATGCGTTCGTCCGACGGTGCGGCGGTCAACGGATTGGCTGCAACCATAATCTTCTCCCCCAGCTCGGTATGCCGCCCGAACCTACCGACGTCCAGCCAGATGAAGCCGGCCGCGCCTCGAGATAGTCGTCGGCTGACCCAACCTGCCCCCTCCCCCTGCGGTCTTGCGAGTCCGCCTGACCGTAAAGCGTGCCGTATAGTTGCGGAGCGCTGCATCTTGCGATACCGGCGATCCTGGCGGGTGTTGATAAGCGCCACCGGGGGAACAAAATGGCCGTCGCCACCAAACTCGCCATCGCCGGCGCTCTTGCTCTGTGCGTGGTCACCTTCTCTGTCGGTTGCTGGGTGGGCAGTGAACGCTGGAGGATTGAGCTGCAGCTGTTCGGCTATCAGCCCGAAAAGAGCCAGACGTTCCTCGGTCGCGAGACCATCATCGCTGCAATAGGCGATGGCGCTTCAGTCGCCTTTCTCGGCGACTCCATTGTAGAGCGTGGTCCGTGGGCCGAGCTCTGGCCGGACGTGCGGGTTGCCAATCGAGGCGTAGAAGGGATCACCGTCAATCTTCTGCCCCGTGAGCTCCGATCGGTCCCCCGATCTGCACGGACCGTCATAGTAATGGCGGGGATCAACGACCTTCGCCTAGAGGAAGATCAGCCGAACGACGTCGCCAAAGATTACCTGACCCTACTGGCCGGCCTATCCGCGCCCGGTCGGCAACTCCTTGTGGTCTCCACCTTGCCGACGTCATCAGAGACCTTGAACGGGCAGGTCGCCGCACTGAATGCGCTTCTGCGAGCCGAGTGTGCGAAAGGTTCGTGCACCTATATCGACGCCTGGCCGGGCATGACTGCCAACGGCGTCATCAGAGACGGGCTGACTCTACCGGATGGCGTGCATTTAAGTGGCGAGGGCTACCGTGCCCTCGCGCCCCTTGTCAGGCCATTCGTCGGTTAGCAATGGGGTGCGGCCCGGCGGCTGCTGTTCCAAACCGGGCCGCGACGTCAGGGGAGAAGAGGCCTGACGAACTGGACGCTAGGCGGCGATCTGCGCGATGGAGAAGGCCTGCGCGATGACCGGACCTTCGACGGCGTACATCGCCGCGTAGCCAGCGGCCGTCGGGTGGACATTGTCGACCGTTGGGAAGACCGTGTCCCCGAAATCCACCAGCAGGAATTCGAGAGCAGCGGCGTTGTCCCGCAGTAGCTGGTTAAACGCGGCACGTCGTTCTGCCTGAGTCGTCGTGTAGGCCGGCCGCATGATGGTTGTGCGGACTACAGGGACAACGCCAGCCGCCTTCGCATTTGCTATGGCATACCTGAATGTTCCAGGCGTAACGTCGTCGGTGCCAAAGACGGCCTGCGGGTCGTTCGCGGGGGCTGAAGCGGAGGCCCAGTTGTTGGACCCAAAGCCGAGCTTCAGCACATTCTTCGCGCCAACTACCCGCCGCGCAGCGAACCACGCAGGCGGGAAGTCCGCCATGACGGCCCCAGGCACGCCAGCGTTGACGACTTTCGTCTGCGGCCGGTCTCTCGCAAGCCGCGCGCTTGCCCCGTCATGCAGCGGAAGCGGCGGCCCTTGGTCGTAGGTGATGCTGTCGCCGCGTTCGAACAAGATCTCGCTCGGCACGTTGAGATTGGTGCCGTGAATGGTCGACATGGCCGTTGCGACGGCCAGTTCATCGGCGTCGCTCAGAGCGGCGTCGTACACCAACCAGCCCTGATAGAACTTGCTGTCGGCGGCGTAGTAGCCCGCCCCGAGAGTGATGCCGGCCATGGTCGCGGCGGTGTTGGTTCCGAGGGTGTCGCGACGATGGCCAGACCTGATCTTGGTGCTCGATGCGGACGACACGAACGTCGCCACCTCGGGGTGATAGCCGTGGTAGACGCCGGCGGATCGAACAAACGACGATCCCAGAGCGCCCCGGCCGGTTGCCTCACTGAGGAACGACACGCTGGACGCCAGCGTCTGTGGATTGGCGCCTAGCGACGACGTCGAGTTGGCGTTCCCGCCCTGCATATTGCCGCCCACCATTTCGACGAAGGACAGGCTCTGGCGCTGATACTCGCCGGTCGCGACGCGGTAGTTCGCCCCAGTCACGGCATAAAGGACGTACTTGCCATTTTGCTTGAACTCCTCGCCAACGAACAGCCGCAAGCGACCGCCGGCATTGACTGCCTGCGCGACAGCCCCGCTGCCCGACTGTGAGTGGAATTGGTAGAAGCTAAGCTCTGACCCGAACGCGGAGGCCGCCGGTGCGAGGTCAGGTGCGCCAGTGCCGTCCAGGAACACGTCCACGACGCTTGTCGGAGGTTCGGGCGCGCCGGGAGCGCAAACGGTGGCGACCCGACCAGAGAACACGCCGGAGCCCGGCTTCAGATTGTAGATGCCGAACGCTTCCCGAAGGTTGGCATGGGCTGGAATATTCGTGACCTGCTCCCCACCACCCATTGCTTGGGTGGTGATGGTGTAGGTGTCGGCCACACCGCCGATCGTCAGGACGACGTTGACGGCCGTCGCGCCCTCCGCCGAGGACGTTGCGCGGACTTTGACCACGTCGCCGGCGACAACGGTGCGGGCGGCCGACGCCCAGGCGCCACCGTTGACCTGGTACTCGCCGCCGTTGATCGAGAGGTTCGCCGCCGTGTTGATGCCGGCGACGGTGACGGCGTTCGATTCGTAGGCGGTCGAGGTGGTCGCGCCCGTCACGTCGACGAAGGTAAAGGCTTCAGGCGTAGCGTCCGCCGGCAGCGCGGCCGTGGTCACGGTGAAGGTGTCTGCGACACCGCCGATCGTGAGCGTCGCGTTCACAGCGGCCGAGTTGGTGGCGGCAGAGATGACGCGGATCCGCACCTGGTCGTCGGCAACGACAGTCCGCGCTGTCGCGGAGTAAGGCCCGCCGTTCTTCGAGAAAGTCCCGCCCTCGATCGAGATGTTGGCCGGCCCGTTTATGCCGGCGACGGTGATGGCGTTGGAGGTGATGACCTGGTCGAGCGCCGCGTCAGTGACGTCCTCGAATCCGAAAACGTCGGGTGTGGTGTCCAGTGCCTGGACCGGGCCGATCGGGGCCGTATCGGCGGTGACAACCTGGTCGCCGTTCGTGGCGATCACCCGCTGACGGATCGAAAAGCCGACGTCGTCCTGGACGAGCATGTAGGCAGACGCGGTCGCGCCGGGGATCGCTGTCGTTCCCCGCAGCCATTGTCGACTAAGCGCCTGGGCATTCTCCCAGGTGCCGAGGCCGCCGGTCAGGACGCCGCCGACGATCGGCGCGTCGCCTCCGATCGTCGGCGCCACGGTGTTGACCGGGGCCAGCGCCGGCGTTTCACCGCCGCCGGGCACGCCATAGCCGGCCTCAGTGAACGACAGGCCATGGGGGAGCGGCTTCAGCGTCATCGATCAGATCCAGTCACAGTCTTCAGCAGGCCGCCGGTGGGCGCCAGGCGCGACAGCCAGGCGTCTTCGTCGGCGTGTTCGCCATCGTGGACGTCGACGGCGAGTTGGCGCGCGGCGTCGCAGGCGACGATCACGGTGCCACGGGCGTAATAGGCCGCCTCGAGCTCCGCCTGGCTCGGCAGATCCGGCAGGCGCGGGAGAACGCAGGGCGCCTTAGCCGTCTCCGGCATCGTCCGGCGCGGCGGGGTCGGGAGGGCAGACGGCAGGACGTGCTGCGCACAGGCGGTCATACTCGCTGCGCAGACGAGCGCGGCGGTCAGGGTCAAGGTCTTGGTTCGCATCGTGGGCAGCCCTGGCTTGGGTTGTTAGATCGGCGGCGATGGTTTCTGCACGGCGCACCTGGTCGAGGGTGCGTTCGACCTTCACGGTCGTGTCGCGCGCGCCGGCGGCCTCTTGGCTCCTGGCGCCGGCGTCGATCGTCGCCGTCGCCGCGCGTGTCTCGGCCGCGTCGGCCCGCCGCTGGACGGAGTTGAAGGGATCGAAGCGGAAGCCGACGCCGCCCAGGGCGACTACGACCAGCCAACCGAACGCGAGCAGCGCCAGGACGGCCAGGGCCCAACCCCATGGCGAGGCAAAATTTAAGGTGCGGGTCAGGGTCTTCATCAGCGCTGGACCTTGCCTTGCGACCACCACAGATCGACGTTGAAGGTGGGGCATTCCTTGACCCACTCGCCGGGCGTTATGACGCCGTCGCCGTTGCGATCGGGGGAAAGGTCACGGTGGCCGCAGATCCGAGAGCCAGGGAACTTGCCCTGGAGCTTTGTCAGCAGCTCTCGCAGTGCTGCGAACTGCGCCGGCGTGAAGTTGATCTCCGCTTTCAGGTCCGGCTTTACGCCGCCGACCATGCAGATCCCGAGGGAGCCATCGTTATGGCCGGTCACGTGCGCGCCCATCACGTTCTCGGCCCGGCCCTTCTCGACCGTGCCATCGCGGCGGATGACGTAGTGATAGCCGATGTCGCGCCAGCCCTTGGCCTTGTGCATGGCGCGGATCTCCGCGACGCCGATGTCGCGGTTCGCAGGCGTCGCGGAGCAATGGACGACAAGCAGCTTCACGGGTTTCATGACGGGTCTCCAGGGGAACGGGTGAACGGCAGGCGACCGCGGATCTCGGCGAAGATCCGCGCCAGCTCGGCCGCGCTGGGCGCCAGCAGGTAGTAGGTGACGACCAGGGCAAGCAGGCCGATGATCCAGAGGGCGACCAACTGCAGGGCCTCCGGCGGCATGCGCCAGGAGATCCAGGCCAGCAGGGCCAGAAGCGCGACGGAAAGGGTCCAGGTGAAGATGCGCCGAAACAGCCATTGGCCTTCGGGGAGAGGATCCTGCGGGTTCAGCGTCATTGCGCCCTCCCCCGCTCACGCTCGCGCTCGAGCTCGGCGCGGATCCAGGCGACATTGGTGCGGATCTCGACCAGCTGTCCATCCTTGAGGGGCTGGGTGATCTCCTGGAGATTGCTGACCTGGGCCTGGACACGCGATCCATAGGCTACGGCAGCGGCGAACTGGACCAGCAAGGTCACGATGACGGCGATCATCGCCCAGTTGACGGTGCTTGTCGGCAGGGTCGAATGCGCGAGAGGCTGAGCGGTCATGATCAATCCCAGAGCTGGACGAGCGCCGGCTCGGTCGCCTTGGTCGCGGAGACCGGCAAGACCACGAGCTGGCCGCGTTTGAGGAAGAGGCCGCCGTCGGCCAGGTTGGGATTGGCCTCGTAGACGGCGGTAAGCGCGGACGATCCGAGCCCCAGCACGCGCGTGATCAGGGCATCGACGGTTTCGCCCTCGAGCGCAGGCCGGATCAGAGGTGCAGACATGCCCGCCATCAGATCATCCTCGCGCGGATGCGGGGCCGGCCGAGGAAGTCGCGGACGGCGTGGGTGACGTTGCGCTGGTGGAGGCCGACTTCGGCCCCGAGGGCTTCGGCTCGATCAGCGCCCGCCTTGGTCAGGCCTTGGCCGAGAAGACGCTCGCCCAGATCAGCGGCGACCAGGGAATAGACGGCGCGCGTCCAGCGCAGGCAGTAGTCGCTCTGGCCATCGACCTCGATGTCGCGAGACGGGACGACGGAAAGCTTGGTGAAGCCCGCTGCGACCTGGTCCCGGCGCCACGCCGACATGGCTGGTTCGGAAGCCAGATCCACGATCGCCTGACGGACGGCGTCTCGCACGCGCTCGGGGGTGACGTTGGTGTTGAGATCGACGGCCTGGCGCACGCCGGTGATGTTGACGTCCGGCCACCAGCCGCCGGCGGCGACCACGTCGGCCGCCGGCGGATCAGCCGGAGGGGCTGCGTCGGTGTTGGGAGGGTTGAAAGTGAAGCCTGACATGGCGCTAGCGAGGGATGTCCTGTGGGTGCCGCCTGCTGGCTTCACTTTCGTGGGGTCCACCCGACCGGTTACGGCGGTGGGGAGGCCGATCGGACATCAGACGGGCGAACCCATTGGTGTCGGACCGACCTCCGCCGCCGAGCGCCGGGGGGCGATGGGGTTACGCGGAGGTGACTCCGCTGGTGACATGGGTGCTGACATCGAGCTGCAGCTTGCGACGGTTAAGCTCAGCTGCGGTGGCGGCGTTTGGGAGAATGCGCTCGGTCGCCTTGCTCAGATTTGTGCAGAACACGAGCGCGGCGGCGAACTCCGCGACGCCGATCAAGCCATGGGCATTCAGAAAAAACACGTATGCCGCGACCATCACCACCCAAACGATCAATCGTGATCTCCAGCCGGGCGGCGGGGTCGTTTTGATGTCGCCGGCGACGCGCGGCAGGAGCGATAAACCGGCCGATGCAACGAGCAGCAGCTCGGGGGTGGATAGACCGAGGGCCGCGCCGATCGAGTCACTCTGAATGAGGAAGACGATGCCAGCAGCGTAAGCGCCGATGCTCAGGATGAGCAAGAGGATGGCGCGCCGGATGAGGGCGGAGGTCGATAGGTCAGACATTGGTCTCTTCCGGAGGAGTTTCAGCAGGCGGTGCGGACTTCTTCAGCGCCGACTGCAGACGCTCGATGTCCTTCTTCACGCCCACGGATGGGTTGAGCTCGATGGCGCGCTGGTAGCGCTTCAGGGTTTCTTCCTGGCGGATTCGGCTTTCCTCGCCGGCGTCTGACGCCAAGGCGCGGCCGATCGCCTTCTGCAGCTTCGCCTTCACCTGGTCGTGCATGTCCGCGTCCGCGACCAGGTCCTCGACTCGGCCGAGGATTTCCAGCGGGAAGGCCTCCACGCCGGGCTCGGCCTTTTCATAGGCAGCGATCGCAGCCTCGGAGACCTGGTCGGTCACGAAGGTCGCGACGTCGCGATCGAAGCGCGCCGGCATGGGGACTTTATGCTTCAGCACGAACTCCACCAGCGGCAGGGCGTCGCGATACTCGCCGCAGTCGATCGCCCAGATCATCATGGTGGCGATCAGCTCGGCCGCCTGCTCGCGCTGTGGCGCCGCATCAGCCTCGAGCACGCCCTTGATCCAGTTCGCATACAGAGGTGCGAACTCGCGCTTGATCGCGATCTTGGTCTCCTGGGACTTTGTCGCCTTCAGCGTCTGCTGGTGATCGATCAGCTGCAGCTTCAGTTGCATGATTTCCATGTCGGCCGGCGACAGATCGTCGTTTGCGCCGATGGGCTTCAGCTCAGTGCCGAAGCCGCTGCCGGAAGCGGCCATGATCCGACCAAGGACCAACTGGCGATGGCGGCGCGCCGGCGAGATCGCGGCCTCGGCGATGACGGGCGGGACGTCGCCGGACTGGGCCGCGACGTCCTCGACCACCACGGCTTGGCCTAGCGCTTCGGGCGTCACGGGCAGGCCGGCGGCTTCAAGGGCGCGGATTTTGGCGATCAAGGACATCGGGATCTCAAAATGGTGGGGTAAGTTGGGGCGGCCGAGGCCGCCCCGATCAGGCCTCGAACTCGATGTTTTCGACCAGGCAGCCGAAGTCGTAGTCCTCGACCACGTAATCGTCGTTCGTCGACTCGAAGGTCCGGATGCAGTCGAAGTCGGGATCTTCGCGGACGGTGCGCCGACGCTTGCCGTCCTGCTCGTAGATCGAGAGGTTCGACAGCCGGGTGATGAACAGCGACTTGGGCAGCATGTACGGGGCCGTGGCCGGCTGCTTGCCGCCGACGCGCTTGGCGCCCAGGATCAGATCCGCAGCGATCATTTCGGTGGGCTTGTTCTCGCCGTCGATCAGCGGGAAGAAGATGTCGTGCTGCAGGTCGTCGCCCAGGATAGCGACCAGGCCGGGATCGGTCCGCGCCCAGCTCGGCATCAGGTTATGGACGGCGTCCATAACCAGCGAGTGGATGTTGCGGTAGTCGCCGCCGCCGCTGGCCTTGACCAGCACCTTGCCGGCCGTAGCGCCTGCGGTCAGGACGGCGCTGGGACGGTTGGTGCGATACTTCTGCAGCCAGCCGATATTGACGTCCTGCAGGAGCGGGTTGGCGATCTTGTCGGTGTTGGCGGCGGCCGAGGTGCCGTTGAAGCCGATCATGATCCGGTCCAGCGCCTGGCGCTGGCGGATGTGATTGCTGATCTTCGTCTGGAAGTCGGCGAACTTCGCCCACATGTCCAACTTGGTGTAGGAGATGTGAGTGTCAGAGTTGGTTTTGCGGCACTCGTAGCCCTCGACGTCGATGCCGGAGACGTCGGTCGTCTGGCGCCCGACCGAACCGTTGACGTTTGTTTGGGTGCGGCTGGCGATAGGACCAGACACGCCAAGACCAAGCTTCTCGCCCTTCATTTCATCGACCAGGACCATGTTGATCTTGCCCAGGAAGCCAGAGTCTTCCTGCTGCTTATCGATCAGACGCTGTTGCACCGACGGCGTGCCGGCGACGAAGTGGTTGGAGATGGAGAAGGCCTTGCCCGAAAGCGCAGCGGCGGCGTCGACGCCATTCAGCTCTGCCTGGTCTTCCAGGTACTGGTTGAAAAGGATGCGGGTGGATTCTTGCATGGATCAGGTCCGGGGGGCTGTGGCGCTACGAGGGGACGGGGTCTGGTCGGGGATCAGCAGTCGGCACGGACGCGGCCGTCGCCACCCGTGGCGGCCTTGCGGGCGGTGTATTTGCGGCTCGGCTCGGCCTCGAGCGAGGTCTGCAGGTCGCCCAGCTTCTTCTCGAGCGCAGCGAATTTTTGGTCCGACGCCGCCTTGTCGGCCTTGCGATCGGTGGCGAGGGCGACGGTGAAGGCCTGCATGGCGGCGGCGAATCCGTTGTCGGCGGCAGCCGGCGGCGTGGCTGGGGTCTCGACCTTCTTCGGCTCTTCCTTCTTTGGAGCCAGGCCAGAGAAGAGCTCGACAAGCTTGTCCAGCGCGCTCGGTTCGTTCGCCTGCTCAACTTCAAGCTCGAAGGCGGTTTCGTAGGCCGACGAGAAGAAGCTGGTGGCGGAAGACTTGCGACGGTCCAGGTCGGCCTTGATCTCGGCCGCGACGGGATCGTCCTTCTTGATGCTGAACTCGAGGCGTTGGGTTCCCAGCGACGCTGGGCTGTCGGTCACGGCCAGGCCGACCAAGCCGAACTTGCCGGTGCCGCCGAAATCGGGCTGCGGCTCGATCGAGGTGTAGATCTTCTGGCGCTTCTTGTTGATGGCGACCAGGGCGTCGGTGGGGTCGAGCTGGGCGTAGAGCGCGAGGCGGCGTTCATCCTTGCCGGCGATCTTCAGGATGTCTTCCTGGGCCTTCAGCGCGACCACGTCGCCATAGGCGTTGAACGGCGGCTCGGCGCTGAAGCCCCGCAGGTGCTCCATGTTGATGCGCACGCCGTAGGTGTCGGGATTGAAGGTCTCGACGCACTCGTTGATCATTTCAGGGGTGATCGTCCGACCATCGGTGGCAGTCTGGCCTTCGACGGCGATGCGGAAGAACTTGGTCTTGGACATTCAGGCCTCGGTGGCGATCTGCAGGACGGCTGGACGACCCAGCGAATGAGGCTGCAGATCACCGCTTTGGGACGCGCTTTCTCAAGGCGGGCCTGTTGTGCGGTGCGGTCCTGACAACAGGCCCGAGGCGGGTCGCGCGCGATCGCGCGGTTAGCGTCCGCCGCGATGAGGAAGCGCCCCGAAAAGAAGGAAGAACCGCACGGCGGCGACGATGACATCGGCGCCCTGATCAGCCGCAACGGCGGCTTCGGCTTCCCCGTGACCGCCAGCCTGGACGGACGCAGGGCGGCGAAGTTTCTGTACTGGAGCTTCTGGCGGCCCTGCGACATCGCCGAGCTGCTGGGCGAATCCGAAAACACCATCGCCAGCTGGAAACGGCGCGATGCTTGGGACGTCGCCTCCCCGCTCGAGCGTATGGAGGGCGTCGTAGAGGCGCGCTTCATCGCGCTCGTTCTGAAGAACGTCAAAGACGGCCGCGACTTCAAGGAAATCGATCTGCTTGGCCGGGAGGCGATCACCTTCGCCAAGATCCGGCGCTACGAGCAGCCCGGCGGTCATAGCGGCCATCTGAACGACAAGGTCGCCAACCGGAACGCCGGCGAGAAGAAGAAGCCGCGCCGCAACGTCATCACCGAAGAGCAGCTGGAGATCCTGCGCCAGCGGCACCTGGACGAGATGATCGGTCACCAGAAGGTGTGGCACGAGCATCGCCTTCAGCGGCACCGGATGATCCTGAAGTCACGCCAGATCGGCGCGACCTTCTACTTCGCCCGCGAGCAGTTGATCCACGCCCTGGACACGGGGAACAACCAGATCAACCTGTCGGCCTCCAAGAGCCAGGCCCAGGTGTTCCGCACCTATATCGTCGAGTTCGTGAAGCTGACGATCGGCGTCGATCTGACCGGCGAGCATATCACCATCGACCGTGGCGAGGACGGCGAGACCGGCCAACTGAAGACCCAGCCGACGCTCTACTTCCTCGGGACCAACAGTCGCACCGCGCAAAGCTATCACGGCGACCTGTATTTCGATGAGTTCTTCTGGGTCCACGGTTTCAAGAAGCTTGAAGACGTCGCCTCGGGCATGGCGTCGCACAAGCAATACCGGCTGACCTACTTCTCGACGCCCAGCTCGATCAATGACGAGGCCTATCCGTTCTGGACGGGCAAGGCCTGGAATGCCGACCGGCCGAAGTCCGAGCGGTTCGATTTCGACGTCACCCATGCCGCCCTGCGCGAAGGGCGCCTGTGCGAAGACGGGATCTGGCGCCACATCGTTACGATCGAGGACGCGGTGGCTATGGGCTATCCGTTCTTCGACGTCGCAGGCCTGCGGCTGCGCAAGTCGGCCGCCGCCTGGGCCAACCTCTACATGTGCCAGTTTGTGGACGACAGCATGTCTGTCTTCCCAATGGCGGCGCTGCGGCCGTGCCAGGTAGACCACGACGCCTGGACCGACGTCGATTTCGGCCGCCAGCTGCTGGGCTTCGGCCGGCCATACGCCGGCGAGGTCTGGCTGTCTTACGACCCGAACGGTGACGGCGAGAATGCGGACAACGCGGGCTTGGTGCTGGTGGCGCCGCCGGAGACGCCAGGCGTCGGCAAGTTCCGGGTGATCTGGAAAGAACAGTTCCGTGGATCCGACTTCACCGAGCAGGCCCTGCGGATCCTGGCGCTGTGCGAGCGATACAACGTCACCAAGATCGACATCGATGAGACGGGCCTCGGAAAGGCCGTGCTTCAGCTCGTCGTCCAGAAGAAGCCCTGGGCGCGGGGTCATCGCTACGACCCGCTGACCAAGACCCGCATGGTCCACAAGGCCCTGGACGTCATCAGCAAGAAGCGTCTCGAGTACCTGGTCGAGTGGATCGACCTGACCAGCGCCCTGATGTCGATCCGCCGGACGCTGACCGGATCCGGGCGCCACCTGACCTACGAAGCGCCGCGCACCCGCCAGAGCGGACACGGCGACCTGGCCTGGGCGCTGTTCCAGGCGCTCGACAACGAACCGCTTGAGGCCGGCATCGGCATTGAGCGCAAATCCCGCGTGAGGATCTACGACCAATGAGCATGACCGCATCCCGACGTGCGCGCACAATGGCGCGCGGTCGATACGACTTCAGCGCCAGCAGCATGCCGGCATCGACGTCCACGACATCGACCATCTCGGGCCGGTCGTTCTCGTTCGGGGATCCGGAACCGATCATGTCCAGGCGCGAGCTGATCGACTACCTGGAGTGCTGGAACAACGGCCGATACTACGAGCCGCCCATCCCAATGGCCGCCCTCACCCGCGCCGAGAACGTCAGCCCTCATCACGCCAGCGCCATCGCCTACAAGGTCAAGCAACTGGCCAAGGACTTCATCCCGCACCGGCTGCTGGACCGCCCGACGTTCGCCGCCTGGGCTCACAACTACGCCGTCACCGGCAATGGTTATCTCGAGGTCGTGCCGAACCGGGTCGGCGGAATCGCACGGCTGAAGAACAGCCTGGCCAAATACACCCGTCGCGGCCTGGTCGATGGGGAGTTCTTCTACGTGCCCAACGGGCGCGACATCCACGCCTTTGAACCCGGCTCCGTCTTCCATCTGGCGCGCCTCGGCCTGGACCAAGAGATTTACGGTGTGCCGGACTATCTGAGCTGCCTGCAGTCGGCCTTCCTGAACGAGGCGGCGGTGCTGTTCAGACGTCGATATTACCTGAACGGCTCTCATGCCGGCTTCATCATGTACATCAACGAAGAGAAGCTCAGCGAGGCCGATGCCGACCAGATCGAGAAGGCCCTTGAACGCTCCAAGGGCCCTGGCAACTTCAGAAACTTCTTCCTGCACATCCCCGGCGGAAAGGAAAAGGGTGTCCAACTGATCCACCCCGGCGAGGCCGTCGCCAAAGACGAATTTGTGGGTGTGAAAGGAACGACGCGCGACGACATCCTGGCGGCGCACCGCATGTATCCCGTTCTGATCGGGGTGGTTCCTCAGAACGCCGGCGGCCTGGGCGATCCCGAAAAGGCCGACGCGGTCTACTATCGCAACGAGACCGTGCCGCTTCAGCAGGAGTTCACGGCGCTGAACGACTGGCTGGGCGAGGAGGTGATCCGATTCAAGCCCAGGGAGGTCAAGGCGGCAGCCTAGTTGTCGCCACCGCACGGCACAACGGCCGGCGCTGGGCTATCGAAGGGCGGTGCTCGATGTGGGCGCCGCCCTCGTTTTTAAGAGGCGGGGGCCGGGCGTTAGCCGCGCCCGAGCCGCCGAGAATGACCTCAGCACGTCCAGGGGTGCACGCCCCTTTCGCCCCGCCACCGGCCTGACCGGCGCGGCGCAAATGCTGTTGAGTCGACCATGAACGCAATCACCCTTTCCCCCGTCACGCCGGTCCGACCGATCGCGCCCTATATCAGCGGCAAGCGCAACCTGGCGCGCCGTCTGTGCGCACTGATCGAGGCCACACCTCACACCACATACGCCGAAGCCTTCGTCGGCATGGGCGGCGTCTTCTTCCGCCGGCAGTCTCGACCGAAGTGCGAACTGATCAACGATTGGTCGGGTGACGTTGCCAACCTGTTCCGCTGCATGCGCGCCCACCCTGGCGCCCTTGTCGACCTGGTCGCGCTGCAGCTTCACTCCCGAGCAGAGTTCGACCGGACCGTGCGCGAGGACCCTACGACGCTGACCGACCTCCAGCGTGCCGCGCGGTTCGTCTACCTGCAGAAGACCGCCTTCGGCGGCAAGGTGAACGGTCGCCACTTCGGAGTCAGCCTGGGCCGTCCGGCCCGTTTCCAGGCCAGCGCCGTGGGCGATGATCTCCTCGCTGCCGCCAAACGTCTCGAGGGCGTGACGATCGAACAGCTCGGCTGGTCAGAATTCATCGCCCGCTATGACCGGCCGGACGTGCTGTTTTATCTCGATCCGCCCTACTACGGCTGCGAGAACGACTACGGCGACGGCATGTTCGGCCGTCAGGAGTTCGGCGCCATGGCCGAGCAGCTGGCCGAGCTGAAGGGCCGGTTCATCCTCTCGCTGAACGACCGGCCGCAGGTGCGCGAGATCTTCTCGCGGTTCCAGGTCGAGACGGTCGGCACGCACTATGGCCTCGCCGGTCGTGGCGCCCAGGCCGCGTCTGAGGTGATCATCACCGGAGGCGGCGCCTAAGCATTCGGCCGGGCCGTCCCACGCGCGCCCGGCCGAAACTTCAAGGAGAACATTCCGCGAACATTTTTCCTTTTCCTATGATCGGCGTCGGCCTATCGATCGCACATGGCTGGCCGAGACTATCGCGACGACACCACGGTGGACGACATCCAGAGCGGGGATCAGCTCTGGCTGGAGTGTCCATGCGGGCACAACAGCATGCCGGCCTGGCGCCGGATCCCCAAGGCGCAGCAGTTCACGCCGCTGAAGGATCTCCGGCGAAAGATGGTCTGCCGGCGATGCGGACAACGAGCTCCCAACCTGGTCATCTATGGCTTCGATGGCGTCAGCTCGGCACTGCATGTGCAGTGGTGCTGGCCCGCCGGCGCCCGACAGGTCGGCGCCCGGCGCCGCGACGAGGGCGCGTGAGGGCCGGAGGGGTGGCGGGGGTGCTGGCTCCCAAGAGCCGCGCTCATTCCCCCACCTCGCCCGCGCGCTTTATGGGTCGCAATTCTTGCATGTTGGGACGCCCCGCCGACACAAGCCGGTGCGGGCTCAAGCAGAGCGCGATCAACCTCATCTCGCCGTGCGAATTCTTGCAGCCACGGCTACTTTATGAGCTTGGCCAAGGTCTCTGACTTCAGCAGATAGCCCATGCTCGCCTGGATGATATCGACCGTTAGCGTCTGGATCTTCGTCACGATCGCAGCCAGCCTGTTCACGTCGTAAAGATCGGTCACGCCAGCAGCGAAGGCCTCCGCAGTGGCGACTTGGTTTTTTGAATGAAGAATGTCCACCTGGAAGCGGCTGTAGTCGACCGCCTTCACTCGGCCGAGCTTCCCCGGTTGGCTCGTGATCTTCACCCAGATGCCGTGCTGCACCTTGTTTCGTTCCTCGGCGATATTCTTGAAGCGATCGATCAGGACGTTAAACCCGTCCAAGTCAGCACCTTTCAAGGTCGCCCCGGCGAGTGCTCGGGCACCGGTCGCAGTAGCGGCAGCAGATCTGTAAGGCTGGAGAAGCGCGAACGTCCGCTCAGGGGATGTGTCCATCAGCGCCGCAAGGCAGCGTTCCAGCTCCGCTTCAGCGTGAGCCCATTCCGACGCGATCTCACCGACCTTGGCGAGCATTAGAGGTTGGGTAGCAAGGACATGCCCGCCCAGCTCCAGGACAAGCTCCCCTCGATCATTGTTCAGTTGGAAACCTGCAGCCATCGGTCAGCTCCTCCTCGCACACCACACCCGCATAACTGGTCAACACGTCAACCGCTAGGCTTCTTTTCAAGCGCGCTGACTGCACGTTCGAACAACTCGTTCATGCTGACGCCGGCGGCGTCGGCCATCGCGGCGAAGCGGGCGCGGTTTTCGGGCGTGACCTTCAGGTTCAGCTGGGCCGTGCGGCCTGTGCGGTAACGGCGCTGGGTGTCGGCCGGCGCGCGGGCGGCGGCGCCAGCAGTATATCCCCCCTCCTCCGCGACGCGGCGCGCGGCCTCGAGATCCGGGCGAGCGATTGGGCGCGGTTGGAAGTCGGCGGCGCCCAGGTCATCGGCCGGGACGGGATCCGCGCCGAAGGTCTTACGCCGCTCGTTCATGCTCGATGTCCTTCAGCACCTGGACGAACTCTGCCGCAAAGGCGCGGGCGTTGACGACGGCCTTGTCTGGACTGGATACCTGACGGCTATCCAGTAGCTCAAGAGTGCCGCCGAAACTGAACATGGCCTTGAACGCCTCGCGCTCGACCAGCTGGGTGTCGAAGGTAGCGACGCCGGCGTCCACGAGCTCGGCCTTCAGGTGGCGCAGGGTGCGGGTTTGGATGGCGGTTGATGTGCGCGTGAAAAGGATCCGCGTTGCGATCCGCCGGCGCGCGGCACGCTCCTGATTCGTGACCTGGACGAGCGCGCGTTGGGCCTGGTCCGCATCAAGCTGCGACGCCTGCAGGGGGATGATGACCAGGTCGGCCGCGCTGATCGCGAGCGACGAGATGACGTTCGCGGTGCCCTCGGGGTCGATGAGGACGAACGGGGTCCGCCTCGCGACGTCGTCCAGGCGGTCATAGAAGTTGGCGTCCGTAACGTCGGAGATCACCTCGATGTTCGCGGGAAAGCCCGGCGCCTTCGACCAGGTCACGATGGGTTGATTCTTATCAGCATCGATGATGGCGACCGGAGCGTTGCGCGCCAGTTGGGTCGCCAGCACTGCGAGCGACGTTGTTTTTCCGGCGCCGCCCTTTGGCGACGACATGGTGATGACCGGCACGGCAAATACCTTTCAGCTAGTGGATAGCTAACAGCTAGTGCATAGCCGACAGCTAGTCGATAGCTAATGGCTAGTCGATAGCTGATTGGTAGCCAAGTGCGGACTATTTTGACCGCGCCGCTTGACTGCGGACCAAAATGTCCGCATAACAAATGCATGACCCGCGACACCTTCCTTCGTGACCTCCGAGCCTACTGCAAGAAAGCAGGGCTTCCCTACCGTTTCGACGCGGCGCACGGCAAAGGCGGCCACGGCCGGGTCTACGTCGGAGACGCCTTCACCACGGTCAAGCACGGCGAGATCAGCAACGTCGTCAAACAGGGGCTGCTCAAACAGCTCGGACTACCAAAGGACGCCTTCTGAAGGCGTCCACACCCAACGCTGCGGCCGCGCCAACGGCCAATCCTCAAGAGAGATCGAGACATGACCGCCTTCACCTATCCCGCCCGCATCGTCGAGGAAGCCCCCGGCGAGTTCCTCGTCAGCTTCCGCGATATCCCCGAGGCCATCACCGGCGGCGCGACGTTCGAGGAATCCTATCAGCTGGCGGCCGACGCCCTGGACGTCGCTGTCGAAGGGCTGTTGCTCGAGACCCGCGACGTGCCGGCGCCCAGCTCGGCCGAGGATGGCGAAGTCCTGGTCCCACTTTCACCTGCCGTCGCCGCGCGACTGATGCTGGTCATGGCAATGGACCGCCAGCATGTGTCCGGCCGCGCCTTGGCGGAACGCCTGGGCAAGGATGAGAAGAACGTCCGCCGGATCCTGCAGGGCAAGGCCACGGTCGACGCGGCGCTCGAGGCTCTGCGCGCGCTGGGGATCAGGCCCGCCCTTTCGATTGATGGCGACCGCGCAGCCGCCTGATCAGATCAGGCGGCCGGCTCAGATTCCTTCTGGTCAAACTCCGGCAGGGTGACGCCGGCGGCCTCGGCGGCGGCGGCGAATTTGGCCAGGCAGTGCAGGTTGGACAGCTGGCCGCGCTCAAGTTCGGCCTTTGCATCGGCGAAGGCAGAAGGCCGTGTATCGCCATTCACGACCAGGCCGAGCTTCTTCATAGCGTCGGCCTTGATGAAAGCGGTCGTCGAACAGGCATCGCGCGCTTCAATGATCGCCCGCCTGACATCACCCTTCGCGGACTTCGGCGGCTCAATGTCGCTCATCAGCATCATCGCCTGGTTGCAGTCCTCCTCGGCCCGTTGGACCGCCGGGTAGGTCGCATAGACGTCGCCGGTGCCGACGATCTCACCAGCGCGGCGCAGGGGCGTGTCGCACCTGGACATCACGACCTTGGCCGCGCCCCATACGGCGTTGAATTCGACCTGGGTCACGCCCTGCGGCGGAGCCTCCTTCGGCGCTGTCTTTTCGGCCGGCGCGGCGGCCGCCCCCCCGCGCGCGCCGTTCTCCTTCTCCGCTCGCTCGATGCCGGTGTTGAGCCCGCCTGGTTGGCTCGCGGCGCCAAGCAAAGCGCCGCAGAAGAAGGCGAAGACGGATCCACCAACGACAGCCGCCGCATAACGCCGGCGGCGGATCCGCAGCAGACCCAGCGGCTTCACCAGGTTGATCAGGCCGAACAGTCCAGCGCCGATCGACGCCAAAATGATGATAATCGCGACAGCTTCCATTCCATCCCCCACAGGTTGCGCCCTCTTCGCACACCTCTCAGTGTTCGGGCAATCGGGCGCCTGCCGAGTGCCCCGAAATTCGAAACCCCTCCGTCCTCGCCTAGCCCACATACGAGCGAGCAGACGCCGTCGGCGGCCGGTTGGCACGCGACAGCGTGGGTCGATGAGGCCGAGCACTGCTCGGCCCCCTGTTGTGAGGGGGAGGAAAACCGCCCTTGGCGGTCGTTGTGATCCCGGGAAATGATGTCGCGCGTCCTAGCGCGACGCCTTCATCTCTTGATCATGTGGTCGAGCGACCAGCTCGACGCCTTCTAAATCTGAGAGAGGCCGGATTCAGACCCCCCAGGTGATTCATGTCCGACTTATTCGACCGCCCTGGGCGCCGCGCTCGCTTCGCCGCGCGGCCGAGGCCTTCATGGCGCGGAGGCTGGCCTGCATTTCCTCTGGCATGGCCGCCCAGCGGGCCTCGTCGTCCTCTTCGACCTTGCGGGGCGCAAGCACCTTTGCCGCCGCCTCCAGGGCCTCCAGGGGAGCCTTCACCCAATAGGCGTTCGACGTCTGCTGGACCTGGTCGCCGCGCGCGCCCTCCCGGCCGGTGAAGACCCAGCGGCGGCGCCAGTCCAGGAAGCCGTGGCGTTTGAGCTGAGCCTTCCAGGCGTGGATGGTCTTCAGGGGGACGTTCAAGGCCTTGGCCAACCACCTCACCGAGGGCTCCAGCCGGCCGTTCCGTTTGGTGGCGATGCCGACCAGAACCTCGGCTAAGCGGATGGCGCCGAAGCTGATCCCGCCGGCGTCGGCCTTGTTCCTGGGCGCGCAGCCCGTGCGCTCGCCTTTGCGCCGCTGCTTTTCGGCGTGGATCCGCAGGGCCAAAAGGATCTTCCGGCCCTCGGCCCAGCTGATCGGGCGCCAGTTCTCGCCGCCGGCGGCCTGGCTGTTGCGGCGAACGGGGGACAGGGTGCGGCGGCCTTCCGGCTCAAGCCGTCGACGCCGGTGGCTGTGGTCGATCGGGACGGCCGTCATGTCGGCTCGCCTTCGACCAGGGGCTCGGCGTCCAGGGACGACCGCATGGAACGCGCCGCGTCCTCGAGCTTCTGAAGGCCGGCGGCCAGTTCGCGCTTCTCGATCTCGCTGAGATCGCCGTCCGCAAGGGCGTCCTTGGCCGCCTCCCACAGGCGGAAGGCCGAGATATGAACTCGGTCGGCCGAGGCGCCCACGCAGGCGAGTGCGTCGGCCCGGCTTGACTCCTTCGCCATCTCGAAAAGGAAGCCGGAGTAGACCGGATTCCCGCATTTCTTTTCCAGCGCCTCGATCACGTCGGCCGGCATGAAGGCCGGCTTCTCATAGTCGCGGTACGCATAGAGGGCGGATCGTTCGACCCGCGTTATCGGCTTGCAGCATGCATCAACGCCGCCACAGGCGTCGATAAGCAGGCGCGCCAGCAGGGTGTGCTGTCGTGCGTTCATGGTGGATTCGGTCCTTGCGAATCCGCCTGACGGCCGGTCCTTTCGGGGCGCAGACATGCGTTCGCCGAAGCGCTTCCCGCCCGGCGTTAGACATGAGCAATCCCGATGACCGTCCGTATGGCGGCCATGGTTGGCTGTGATGGGGGCAAGCCGTCCGCACGCGCCGCCTCTGGCGATCACGATCAGCGCTGCAGAAATCCGCCCCCGGCGGGTTCACAGGGCTGTCCGGCATGGCCGTCAGGCGGGCGAAGCGGGTGCTTTGCCGATGTGGGTCTGGCGCTGATCACGCTGGCGGGCCGGGCGTCGTTCTCGGTCCAGGCACAGCCTCGCCAGGAGCTGGTGACGGAGGGCGGTGAGACGCGCGCAGCGGCGTCGGCCGAGCAGCCGCGAACGGCCGCGCAGGCACGTCTCGTTAACCTTCGGGACGAATCGGGAACTGTCGTGAATCAGACCGGCGCCGTGGTGCGAAAGGATCTCGCGGCGGCTCAGCACTGTGTCCCTGCGTGGGCGGGGGACGCGGTACTGGACGAGGGTGTCCCGTCGCCGAAAGGCGCAATGGCTGTTCCGACTTCAGCGACGGGACGCTCGATCACGGAGAGAGGCGGCTCACGCGTCGAGATCTCGGAAAGAAGGTCCCCGTCATCGCTCCGGAGGGGGGCCGCTGGCATGGCGGTTGCGATGACGGGGCTCTCGCCAGCGCCGGTCAGGCTGACGGTGGCGAGGGGGTGCTCGATGCAGAAATCGGTCGAGCCGAGATCCACGCCGAGGAAGACGAACTTGGGCGGGGCCGCAGCGATCTCATCCAGGATCTGGATGGTCTCGAGCGGCGTGAGCGCAAGGCCCAAGAGGGCGACGGGCGACACGAACGGCTTGATGCATAGGCCGGCGCCCGCGCATTCGGGCCAGGCGCAGTCGTCGCAAAAATCCCCTCCCCTGATCTCCATCCTAGGACGTCCGAGACCTGTCGGCTTCGGCGAGCCACTCGGCGATCTGCCTAGGGTCGCGGTCCTGCTGTTCAGCGATCTGGCCGTGGGTCCAGCCCTGGGCGTGGAGGCGGATCGCCTGACGGCGATCGACCTCGGTGATCCAGCGCGTGAGGGACGGGCCTACCAGGGCGCCCAGGCCGAAGGCGGCGGCGAGGGCTATGGCGGCGATGGCGGGCTCGAGCGGCGTCATGGCGTCACCGCAAGGGGGGCGGGCTCGCCGCCGACAACCCACGCTCGCGCGAGTGGGTTGGCCACAGTGGCGAGCCCCTCTACCTTGGACGTTCCTACACAACCCAAGGAGAGATTCGATTGTCTGGTATCCCCGGAACCCAAAGGCCGGTCAGCCTCGGAGACACGGCTGACAAACTCGCCGCGCTCGAACGAAAGGTCGAGCAGCAGCATGGAGCCATCATCGCCCTCACGGCTCTGGTGGCCGGGCGACTGGCAACGCAATTCCTCAACGACGCAGGCTCGGCCATCGGGCCGGACCAGTTGGCCGTCCTCAAGCAATGGGAGGAACTCGCCGGCGAAGTGCAGTTGGAGATCCTGGACGCTCACGTCGCTGCACCGACTGAAGCCGGCAAAGAGGGTGTCAAAATGGTCAGACGGATCTTCGACGACTCTAGGCATCAGATCGCTCCGACCAAGCCCCAATAGCGGAGCCGTCAAAGCGTCGAACGACCTGGTCGATGGCAGCGCGCTTACTCGCGTTGTCTTCGGCCGGGTCCGACGGCACGGCCTGTTCACGTCGAGCGGCGACCGGCCGCACCCGCAAACAAGCGATTGCGGCGCCGATATTCCAGGCCAGGGCGGAAGCGCCGAGAAACAAAGCGATCCAGCTGATCATGCGGAGTTCCTGCCCTCGGCCGAAGGCTTGGAAAGACCAGCTACAGCGACCTTTCCCCCGGACCAGGCTTCGATTTTCAGGGCAAGGGCGAGTGAAGGCGTCCGTTTCCCTTGGCGAAGACGCGTGACGTATGGCCGGGACACGCCGATAGCGGCAGCGGCCGTTTCGTCGGTCACTCCCGTCATCTTCATGAATCGCTCCAAATCACCCATACGGACGATGTGTCCATTTGGCACATTCAGAGTCAAGGGATTTGTGTCTGAGCACACCTATGAAGGCCGAACGGTTGGTTGGACCATCCAGGCATGACCAAGGCCGTCAGACACTTCTTGAAGGAATGGCGAACCGCCGCCGATCAGACCCAGCAGGAGGTTGCTGACGCCATCGGCTACGAGCGCTCGTACTACTCCAGGATTGAAACTGGGAAGCGCGGCTACGATCAGGAAATCCTCGAGAAACTAGCCAGCCATTACGGCACCGCACCCTGCCATCTCATCTCGAGAAACCCAGCCAGCGCGCCCGATTTGTGGGACATCGTTGATCAGCTCGCGCCCGCCGACCTAATCCGGTTGACGGAGCTCGCTAAAGCTCTCCGCGTCGTCTCCTTGCCTAAGCAGCCCACGATGGACGCCCCTCCGCCGCCAGCGAGATCTATCCGGTCGAAGCGTCGACCGACTGCATAATTCCCCAACCACTGAACGGCGATAACCTACTCGGTTAAAACTGGTCACGGGCAATAGTGCCACACGGGCACATTTTGTTGTTGCTTTCGACGTGTCTATTTGACACCTTCGCCTCACGATTGAGGGAGAGGGTCGTTGCACGCAACCGCCGCCATACGCTTCGAAAGAAAGCCGGGGATCATTCGCCGGTACTGCAGCTGCGACCTGGAGCGCATCTGCCGCTGCGATCTGCCCCGCACGCTGAGCGGCTGGACCGTCGGCAAGCTGAGCCGGCTGAAGCTGGCGATGCGGGAACATGGATCCCTGTCCACCGCGGCCGCGGAAGTCGGCGAGACGCTACACCGCGCCAACGTCGCCCTGGACACCATGCTGGGCAAGACGCCCACCCAGGCGCTGGCCGCTCTTGAAGCCAAGGCGTCCCGCGAGAAATACCAGGCTGAACAGCAAGCCACGCTACGGGCGCTGTCGTCTCCTGCAGTGCTGGACGCAGTGAAGTTGTTGAGGGCGGCCTCGTGAGGCGCTCGACCGACACGGCGTTCAGCATGACCCGCGCCCAGGTGCTGGCGACGCTGACATCCCATGTACGCCTGATGCGAGAGACGAAGACCGGCGACGCGCTCGCCGACCTGCTGAACCTTGCCTATCCTGATAATCCGCCATTCCCTGATCTCGGGTTCGGTGACGATCTGACCACCATCCGCTCGAACGTCGAATCAATCCTGGACGGCTGGACCCGCGTCGGCAGACTCAATGTGGAAGGCGCGACGCCCTATCGCGAAGCGGGCTTGGCGCTGGCTTTCGTCCTCGGCCGAGCCGAGGAAGCGGCTCAGGCGGCCTCCTGATGGCGGCAATATCCCTCTCCACTCCGGAACTTCTGATCATCGAAGCGGCGCTTCGGAATCGAGTTTCTGGCCTCCAGATCGCCGCTTCCGAGGCCATGCGGCGCGGCGACCGTCACGGCGCCAGCCTGGCCAGTCAGGGCGCCGGGGCCGTCCAGCGTCTTCAGAAACGATTAGAAACCGAGGTCTTCTAGTGCAGGAAGTTCGATTGCTGGAATGGGCGATGCGCCCCTCGGGCGGGACCATCACCATTCGCGGAACCGATGCCGAGGGCGTGGTTCACAAGGTCACCCGCGTTAAGCAGGTCTATCAATCCCGGAACGGCGCCGCGCCGTTCGCCCACGGCCAGAGCGCCGGGCAGGACGTCAAAGCGGTGCTCACCCATGGCTGACGGAACTACTTTTCACGCCGATCCCGACGTCCTGACCGCTACCGCACAAGGTCGGCTACGCACCATCATCGAGCGTCTCGAGCGCCTCGAGGAGGACAAGCAGGCCGTCATGGCCGACATGAAGGAGGTCTTCGCCGAGGCCAAGGGCGAGGGCTACGACGTCAAGATCCTGCGCAAGGTCATCCGGATCCGGAAGCAGGACAAGGCCAAGCGACAGGAAGAGGAAGCGATCCTCGATCTCTACCTCTCCGCCCTGGGAGAGGTCTGATGCACTTCGTCGATCTCGATACCAGCCGTCGAGTCCAGGACGCGGCCCTGCTTTTGCTGGACGCCTGTCGCGAGGCCGCGAAGAAGTCGCCTGCTTACAAGCCCAGCAAGAACAACATCGACGACGTCGTCAGCATCGCCGTGCAGTCGCTGTTGATGTCCGACCATTGGAACGGTGGAGAAGACCGCAAAGCCAACATCGACAGTGAAGAGGCCGTGCTGCGCATCAAAGGGATGTCAGATGGCCTCGGCATGTCGATCGGAAGTCTTCCGACCCTCGCATGTCTCACAACTCTGGCTGTGGCGCTTCCCTCCGTGAAGCGCACCGCTATCGAACGCGCCGTGCTGCGAGGCCGCGAGACGGACTTAACGCGGGGTGGCAAATGAGAACGCCTGATCGCTTCCCGCTGGCTTGGCCAGCGCACCGCCCCAGGACGCCGGCAACCCAGCGCCGGCAGGGACAGTTCAAGAAATCCGGCAAGCTTCTGTCACCGGCCGAGGCCATGGTGCGCGTCGAGAACGAGCTCGAGCGCATAGGCGGCTGGCAGCCTGTGCTGTCCTCAAACCTCGAGCTGCGACTGGACGGACGTCCGCGTGCCGATCGCGCCGCTCCGGCCGATCCCGGCGTCTGCCTCTATTTCACGCTGAAGAACCAGCCGTTCGCCCTGGCCTGCGACACCTACACCGAGGCCGCGCAGAACATCGGCGCCCTGGCGGCGCATCTGGAGTCCACCCGGGCGATCACTCGCTACGGCGTCGCCAGCGCGGCCGAGACGCTTCAGGCCTTCAGCGCCCTGCCCCCGCCATCGAGCGGCGGCCGGAGCTGGCGAGACGTGCTGGGTTTCGACCCGATTTTCCCTGGCGAACTCTCGGCGGCCGAGGCCAAGGCCACGATCAACGTCCGCCACAAGACCCGCCTGCAGGCAGCCCATCCCGACAGGGGCGGCTCAGACGCAGCCGCCGCCGACCTCAACGCCGCCAGGGATGCGGCCTTTGCGGAGCTAGACGCGCAATGACCCACCACAACATCGTTCGCAGCGAAGCCGGCCGGCCGCTGGCGCATATCGAGATCCGCACGGGCAGCGGTCGCCGGCGCCGCGCTCCCATCAGCTTGGTCATCAAGGCGCACATGGCTGTCGCCGGCGTCGGTATCGCGGCCGGCCTGATCGACATCGCCATCGGGCAGCCGCTGTGTCTCGTCCTGGTCGGGACCGCTTTCCTGGTCTGGTGCTTCTGGCCGAGCCGCTGATGCGCCGCCGTCCTGTCCTGATGACCTTCGTTCTCGCCTACTGCGCCGCGATCGTCGTGGCGCTCATCCTTCAACTCCAGAGGTAGACCATGTCCGACTCACACGACCCCTTCGACGTCGCGCTCGGTGCGCGTATCCGTAAACGGCGCGAGGCGCTGAAGGTCACTCAGGCCCAGCTCGCGGCCGCCGCAGAGGTGACGTTCCAGCAGATTCAGAAATACGAGCGCGGCGTGAACCGCGTCAGCGCAGCACGGCTCGCGCAGATCGCGGCCTTCCTGCAAGCGCACCCGGCCGACTTCTACGGCCAGGCCGACCAGGCGGCGGACGCCGGCGACCCGCTGAACCAGCTCCGCCGCACCCATGACGGCCTCGAGCTGGCCGACAGCTTCGTCAGGATGTCCGAGGATCACCGCCGGTCGCTGATCAACATCGTTCGCGCCATGGCCGGCCCGTCGGCCGGCGACCTGGCCCGGATGGCGGCCGCCTGATGCGCGCGCCGGCCGACGTCCGGATTTGCCGCGCCTGCGGGTGCTGGGAGCTCCATGCCTGCGAAAGCGGTTGCGCCTGGTTGTCGGCCGACCGCTGCAGCGCCTGCCCCGATGCGGCGCTCAGGCTTCCCATCCGCGCGGCGCATCTGGAATGCGCCACGATGGAGCTGCGCTCCGTCATTACCGACGACAACGGAGAGGACCGGCTGCACGTCGCCGTCGAGTTCCCTTCGGTCGTCCTGGTCACACGGCACGACAAGGCCGGGCGCTATGTCGGGCCGCGTCTGTTCGTCGGCGATGAAGAGATGCTGACCGGGTTCGCCTATGCCCAGGCGGCCGAGCTGCTGAACGAACGGAGGCTGGCCGCCTGATGTTCGATCCGATTCCTGGGCACCATCCACGCCTTATCATCTGGGCGACCTGGTTCCGCCGCGCCGGCTATCGTGCGCGCGACATCGCCGCCCTGTTCAACACCGACCTGGGCACGCTGATCGAAGCGGGGATTGAACCCTGATGTCGCGCCCCCGCATCGATTTTGTGTGGCTGAGGAAGCAGCACCTGTTCACAGGTCTTCGCCTTGTGACCAATGAGACGCCGGCCGGCCAACTCGCCATCAATGATGACCCTGCCGCTTTCGTCAGCGAGCTGATCCGCCTGGCTGAGATCGGCCAGAAGCTGGAGATCGCGACGGGAGAGCGCGTGAAACGGCTCGGTTCATGAGCCGCTCGACCTCGACATCGAGCATCGTCATGGCCGGATGCTTCGTCTGCAAAGGCTCCGACGCCATATGGACCGGCAAGAACGCCATGGCCGTCGCTGCACGCCACCACGACGCCACCGGCCACCAGACCTGGGCCGATCAGAGTCTCAGTATCCGGTACGGCCTCGAGACCAGCAGCCACCCCGATCTTTTCCAGGAGACCGCGTGATGCACATCGACATCCCTCGCCTGTCCGAGTTGGTGACCTTGATCACCGGGGGGCCCTCGATGGACGAGCGTATGGAGGCTGACCGCCGCGTCGCCCGCTATTTCAACGCCTATGGCCTTCAGCGCGACGCCGCCTGTCTTCTGGACCAGCTGGCGCAATCGGTCGGCAGCGCCCCGGTGTCGCCGGCCCAGGCGCGCAAGGCGATCGGCCAGCGTGGACGGATCGTAAATCTTCGCGCCAGGACGCCCGACCTGTGCATGGCGGAGATCCGGGCGAAGGTCGGCGCGGACGCCATCGAGACCGTGGATGATGGTTGGAGGCTGTCGCCGCTAGGCAGATACCGGACCCGCCGCGTCCAGGGAGAAGGACTCGTTCTGTGACGGCCCGGCTCATGACCTTTGAACAGGTCTGCTCCCAACTGCAGGCCAACGAACACACCGTCCGAGATTTGCTGAACACCGGCCGCCTGAAGGGTGGCAAAGTCGGCAAGGTCTGGAGGATTCGCAGCGATGATCTGGACGACTACGTCGACGACGTGATCAGGGCGCAAGCCGTCGCCGTGGCGGAGAGAGAAAGACAGCGGGAATGCTTAAGAAGCGCGGCGACATCTGGCATTACGACTTCACCTACCAGGGTGTCCGATACCGCAACACCACGCTCTGTCGCCTCAAGTCGGACGCCCAAAGCGTCGAGGATCAAGTCCGGCGTGACCTCCGCGAAGGTGCGCAGCTGGGAGGTGTTCACAAACACATCTCCCTCGAAGACGCGGCCGACCTCTGGTTCGACGCCCGACAGAAGGGTCTGAAGTCCGCCGCGACGACGGCGATCCGGATCAAAATCATGCTGCGCTGCTTCGGGCCAGAGACGCTCGTCACGCAGATCGGCGCCCGACAGATCACGGACGCGATCACGCTGCGCCGGCTCGAGCCGACCCGGCAGGGCAAGCTGCCCAGCAACGCCACCGTCAACCGGGATCTGATCGACACCACGCTGCGCCCAATTCTTTCGTATGCGGCGACAAACTTGGAGCTGCCGGTCAAGCGGATCGAGTGGGCGAAACTGAGAATGCAGGAGCCGCGCGAGCGGGTCCGCCTGTTCACCCAGGACGAGATCGATAGATGGATGGCCGAGCTGCCGATCTGGCACCGGCCAGTACTCGCCTTCATTCTGCGATACGGCGTCCGCCTGACCGAGGCCTTCTTCCCGATCGACGCCCTGCATGGTGACGACGTCTATGTGCGCGAGCGCAAGAACGGCCCCCACATGGTGACGCTGTTGCCCGAGGACGCGGCCGAGATCCGCGCACGGATCGGCCGGGCGCGCGCGGCCAAGATCTATGACACCTGCTGGCTTCGCGAATTGAAGAGCGGCAAGCTGGTCCCCATTCATTGGCGCGGCTTCCAGAGCGCGTCGGCCGCCGCCCTTCGGCGCGCAAACATCAACGCCCGCCCGGCCCATGACGGCCGCCACCATGCCGGCACGACGCTGCACCGCGCGACCGGCGGAAACCTGACCGTGGTCAAGGAGCTGCTGGGTCACGAGGCCATCGCCTCGACCATGCGCTACGCCCACACCAGCCGCGACGACGTCAGGAATGCTCTACGGCACACCTACGGCACAGAGACGAAACATTCGGCCAGGAATGTCAGCGAAAACAACGATGAAGCGGACAAAGGGACCGGCACCTAAATCCAGTGCGTCTACCAGTTCCGCCACATCCGCCTGGGCAGGTCGTGGGCTCTAGAGGGCCGCGCGCCGCCTGACAAGACCTCCAGCGGCCGTCAGCGGCGTCCAGCGACCAGTTCGTTGCGGATCGTCCGTCCCAGAGGATCGCGGGCCTGCCAGGTTTCGCCTATGTCGGCCTCGACCATCCGGCTGCAGAACCGCGGCAGGATTTGGCGCGGACGAAACCCCGTCAGACAGATCTTGTCGCCCTCGCGGCTCCAGCGCGCGCTCAGCTGACGACCGTCCGAGAACTGGGACACATAACGGCCGTCCGGCTCGAAGAAATGCTTCACCCACTGGCCGTTGGGATAGTGGGACACGATGGTGTTGCCAAAGGCGTCCGCCATGTCGGCGCGCGCCGGGGCCGTCGAGGCGACGACGCCCAGCGCCAGGCCGCAACAGATCAGGACCGTCCGCATCATCCCCTCCACGTCTTTCCGACCGAATATTACCGATCGTTAAGACTTTGCAAGCCGGAGGGTTCCGGACGGTCCGCTCGTCGGATCAGACGTTGCCCCGGCGGCCCGATTCGAACAGGAACCAGACGCGTTTCTCGCTCTCGTCGATCCAGTTCTCCAGCAGGCTGGCGGTCGCGACGTCGTTGTGCTCGTCGCAAAGATCGTGGACCTCGCGCATACGCCCGACGAGATCGTTGTTGTCGTCCCGCAGTTCGGCCAGCATGTCGAGCGGATCGACGAAGTCGGCGTCATTATCGAGAACGCGCGATTCGCGAGCGATCTGACCGATGGAACGCAGAGTGGTCCCGCCGATCTTGCGCGCCCGTTCGGCGATCAGATCGGTCATGGCCAGGATCTCGGCCGATTGATCGTCCAGCAGCAGGTGATAGTCGCGGAAATGCGGTCCGGACACGTGCCAATGGAAATTCTTGGTCTTGATATACAGGGCGAACACATCCGCCAGCAGGGTGGTCAGGGCGGCGGAAATATCCCGCGTCGCGGCCTCCGACAGGCTGGTGGGGGTTCTCAACGGCGCCAGACGTTTCTCGCGGGCGGTGGCCATGGTCATTCTCCTCGGTACAGCACTGCCTAGCTAAGGTGCATGAGGCCTCGGCGAAAGTCCCGGCGCCTTTCATTTTCGCTGTCGCGCAGACCGGATGCGCCCCAGCGACGTGATTCGACAATTCAACCGCCGAGTACATCATCCGTACACCAATGTTCGTCATAGTCAGCGATTGCGACTTCAGACACGGCCCCAGACTGGGTCCAAACCCGGCTCACTCGTGATGAGATATGACATTCGCAGTCGCGCCTGGGACCACGGCGGACGCCCCGTCTCCCTCACCTCCATATCGCAGGGCCAATACAGCATCAGCGACGATCCGGACGCTGTGATCACGACGGTCCTGGGTTCATGCGTCGCCGCCTGTATTCGCGATCCCAAACGCGGCGTCGGCGGCATGAACCATTTCGTTCTACCCGAACCTCCCACGCCGCTTTCGGCGCAGGACGACCCGTCGCGTTACGGTTCCTACCTGATGCAGCGCCTGATCGACGGCCTGCTGGAAGCCGGGGCGAATCCCTATCGTCTTGAAGCCATGGTGTTCGGCGGCGCGAGTCCGGGCGATTCGTTCTACAATGTAGGGGCGCGTAATGTGGCCTTCGCCC
>NZ_JAUSOE010000021.1 GCF_030656255.1 Brevundimonas sp.
CCGCTATCGAACGGCCTGTGGTCGCGCTAGCCTGATTGCTCCCACCCCCTCGGAGGCCTCATGTCCGTTGTCTCGATCGCCAGTCGTCGGGCTGTGCTGACCGGCCTGGCAGGAACCGTGGCGGGCTGCGCCGTGACGCCGGCGGCGCCCGTGACGGGCTTTGCACCGCGCCGGATCGCGCCGATCCTGATGGCGCCCGAGCGGATCATCCGCATCACCGTCTGCACCCGTCCCTTCCGCCCGACCGGCCCCCGCCTGGACGCGGAAACGGTCGGCGACACCAAGGTGGTTCACAACTACGGCCATGGCGGCAGCGGCTGGTCGCTGTCCTGGGGCTCCAGCGCCATCGTGGCGCGCAAGGCCATGGCTTTGGCCGGCCTAGCGGGAGGGCCGCCTGTCATCGCCGTGATCGGCAGCGGCGCTCTGGGCCTGACCTCGGCGCTTCAGCTTCAGCGGATGGGCGCTCGGGTGACCATCTATGCGCGTGAACGCGCCGCCTTCACCCGATCGATGCGCGCCACGGGCAGTTGGACGCCGGACAGCCGAATCGCCGACGCCGACCATGTCGGGCCCGACTTCCCGGCCTTGTGGGAGCAGATGGCGCGCGAGACCTATGCGACCCACCAGACCTATCTGGGCACAGAAGGCGACCCGGTCGTCTTCAGCGACCGTTACATGCTGTCCGGCGGCGCGGACCTGTCGCGTACGGCCGAACCGCCGCCGATCCGCACCGCGCCGGGCGTAAAACCGATCCGCTTCGCCGAATACAGGCTGGACGGGCTGGCGCCGCGATCTATCCCCCTCCCCGCCTCGGCGTCGCCGTTCCCGGTCGGGGAGACCCGAATGGTTAGCGCCATGCAGTTCAACGTCGCTGAACTGGCGCACCGGTTGGAGGCTGAGTTCCTGGCCCATGGCGGACGGATCGAGACCCGCACCTTCAACACGCCGGCGGATCTGACGACCTTGTCCGAAAAGATCGTCGTCAACTGCACTGGATACGGCGCCCGGGCCCTGTTCGAAGACAAGGAGCTGATTCCGGTGCGCGGTCAGATCGCCTGGCTCGCGCCCCAGCCAGAGGCGAACTACGGCCTGCATTTCCGGGGCGTGACCGTCCTGTCGCGCCCGGACGGGATCGTGGTTCAGGCCACGCGCAACGACATGAACGGCGTCGGCATCGACGACGAGACGCCGGACCGGGCCGAGGCGAACGCGACCATCGGCCTCGTCGCCCCGTTGTTCCCGTCGATCAGGCGGCTTCCGACCGGCTGATCCGGCCCGACTTCAACCGCTCGGCCACCAGGAAGGCCAGCTCCAGGGCCTGGTCGGCGTTCAGGCGCGGGTCGCAGTGGGTGTGATAGCGGTTGGACAGGTCGTCCTCGGTCACGGCCTGGGCGCCGCCGATGCATTCGGTGACGTTCTGGCCGGTCATTTCCAGGTGGACGCCGCCGGGGTGGACGCCCTCGGACTCGGCCACATCGATGAAGGTCCGCACCTCGCCCAGGATCCGGTCGAACGGCCGGGTCTTGTAGCCGTTGCCGGCCTTCAGCGTATTGCCGTGCATCGGGTCGATCGACCAGATCACCTTGCGGCCCGAGGCCTTCACTTCGCGCATCAGCTTGGGCAGGCGCTCGCCGACCTTGTCGTGGCCGAAACGGCCGATCAGGGTCAGGCGGCCCGAGACGTTGTCCGGGTTCAGGGCGTCGATCAGAGGCAGCAGATCGTCGGCCGTCATGGTCGGTCCGCACTTCACGCCGATGGGGTTCTTGATCCCCTTCATGAACTCGACATGGGCGCCGTCCAGCTGACGCGTGCGCTCGCCGATCCACAGCATATGGGCCGAGGTGTCGAACCATTCGCCGGAACCGCCGTCCAGCCGCGTCAAGGCGCTCTCGACGTTGAGCAGCAGGGCTTCATGGCTGGTAAAGACCTCGACCCGGCTCAGGTCCGGATGGGTCTCGGGCGTGACGCCGACCGCCTCCATGAAAGCCAGGGCCTCGGTGATCTTGTCGGCCAGTTCGCGGTACTGGGCGCCGGCGGCGTTGTCGCCCGCGAAGCCCAGGGTCCAGCGATGGATATTGTACAGGTCGGCATAGCCGCCGCCGGCGAAGGCCCGCAGCAGGTTCAGGGTGGAGGCCGACTGGTTGTAGGCGCGGATCAACCGTTGCGGATCAGGCGCGCGTTCTTCAGGCGTGAAGCCCATGCCGTTGATGATGTCGCCGCGATAGCTCGGCAGTTCGACGCCGTCGATCTCTTCCAGCGGGGACGAACGCGGCTTGGCGAACTGGCCGGCGATCCGACCCACCTTCACGACCGGCTTGCGCCCGGCGAAGGTCAGGACGACCGCCATCTGCAGGATCAGGCGGAAGGTGTCGCGGATATTGTCGGTCGAGAACTCCTTGAAGCTCTCGGCGCAATCCCCGCCCTGTAGCAGGAAGGCCTCGCCGCGCTCCACCTGGGCCAGTTTCGACGTCAGGCGGCGCGCCTCGCCCGCGAAAACGAGCGGCGGCAAGGCGCGCAACTCGTCCTCGACGATGGCGAGGGCTTTAGGATCTGGATAGTCCGCCGGCATGTGCAGGGCGGTCTTTGTTCTCCAGCTTTCGGGGGTCCAGCGTGTCATCGCGCAAGAATAGGACTTTGCAGCCGCTCAAACAACGAAAACACGAATAGATTTTGCCGTTCAGCCTCAGTCCTCGTCGGACGGCGCCTTTTCGGTCGCCTCGGCAGCCTTGCGCTCAGCCTTGGCGGCCGCCTTTTCCGCCGCCTTGGCTGCGGCCGCGCGGTCACGTTCCTGACGTTCGAAGCTATAGTTGGGTTTGCGGGCCATGGGCGTCCTCGTCTGGTCGATAGTCTGGAGGGGAAAGTGGCGGTCCGTCACGCTCGACGCAATCGCCAAATCGCTCCGTCCGCTGACAGGGGCCTACAGAAGCCGCTCCTTGCGGGCCAGAAACTTGGTCAGGCGGTGCAGGACGATCAAAATATCGGCGAGGAGTGTCATGTGGTGAAAACGCGTCTGAGCTCTTGATGTTCACCCGCCGGGCCATCGGTCGCACCCTCTCGTCGATCTGTCCCGCGACTCGGACGCCTTTCGTTTCGGACCGATGTAGCGGGGGCGTGAATTTTCGACGACATCGACAGAACGACTCTGGCGCCGGGCCTGCCCTCACCCATTTCTGGGTCGGGGCGAGACGATGGACCAGAGGTGCGACATGAGGCCCTATGACCTGACCCTGGACGAGATTCTGGCCGACCCCATGGTGCGGCAGTTGATGGATCGCGACGGCGTGGCTGAAGCCCAGGTGCGGCGTCTGTCCGACCACGTGCGCCGCCGTCGCGGTCCCGGACCAAGCCTTGGCTCCGCCGTCGCCGTTCGTCACGACGCCGTCGCTCCGGAATCGCGCAGCTTCGCCGATTGAGATAAGGCCCTGACCGCACGGTTCATGCCGGAAGCAGACGCCGCCCGACACCCGATCAGATGTTTTTGGCGTAAAAACCATGGAAACAGATGATCTTTCGGTATCGCAGCGTCGCCATTGGTGGCATCGCTGACGCCCTCTTTTCCTGCCCCCTGCGAAGTTCGACATGTCCGAAGAATTCTACCGCATGAAACGCCTGCCTCCGTATGTGATCGCGGAGACCAATGCTATGCGCGCCACCGCCCGCGCGGCAGGCGAGGACGTCATCGACCTGGGCATGGGCAATCCCGATCTGCCGCCGCCGCCGCACGTCATCGACAAGCTGTGCGAAGTGGCGCGCAAGCCCGACGCCCACGGCTATTCGGCGTCGCGCGGCATTCCCGGCCTGCGTCGCGCCCAGGCGAACTACTACGCCCGCCGTTTCGGCGTCGACCTGGATCCCGACACCGAGGTGATCGTCACCATGGGCTCCAAGGAGGGTCTGGCCAGCCTAGCCACGGCCATCACCGAGCCGGGCGACGTCGTCCTGGCGCCCAACCCGTCTTATCCGATCCACACCTTCGGCTTCATCATCGCCGGGGCGGCGATCCGCAGCGTGCCGACCACGCCGGACGAGCGCTATTTCGAAAGCCTCGAACGGGCCATGGCCTACACCGTGCCGCGCCCCAAGGTGCTGGTGATGAACTATCCGTCCAATCCGACGGCGGAGACGGTCGATCTGGCCTTCTATGAGCGGGTCGTCGCCTTCGCCAAGGCCAACGATCTGTGGATCATCAGCGACCTGGCCTATTCGGAACTCTATTACGACGGCAAGCCGACCGTCTCGATTCTGCAGGTGCCGGGCGCCAAGGATGTGGCGGTCGAATTCACCTCGCTGAGCAAGACCTACAGCATGGCCGGCTGGCGGATCGGCTTTGCGGTCGGCAATCCCAAGCTGATCGCCGCCATGGCGCGGGTGAAGTCCTATCTCGACTACGGCGCCTACACCCCGATCCAGGCGGCCGCCGTCGCCGCGCTGAACGGGCCGCAGGAGATCGTCGAGCAGAACCGCGCCCTGTATCATCGTCGCCGTGACGTTCTGGTCGACAGTTTCGGCCGCGCCGGCTGGGAGATCCCCAAGCCCGCCGCCTCCATGTTCGCCTGGGCGCCCCTGCCCCCGGCCCTGGCCCATCTGGGCAGTCTGGAGTTTTCAAAGCAACTGTTGACCCACGCCAAGGTCGCGGTCGCTGCGGGGGTCGGTTACGGCGAAAACGGCGAGGGTTTTGTCCGCATCGCCCTGGTCGAGAACGAGCAGCGCATCCGTCAGGCCGCGCGCAACATCAAGACCTATCTGAAGTCGATGGGCGTCAACGTGCCCCCCGGTCGGGACGTGCCGGACGTCTGATTCTCCCAATTGGTTTGGCAGCCGGCTTACGGCCGGCTTCGAACTTCCCAGTCCAAAGTCCAGCGATTGGCGCCGGCCTGCTTCAGCTCGCTGACGGCGGCCGGCACCTGACGGTCCAGCCCGTCCAGCAGGGCCACGCCCTGGCTGACCGAGGCGACGGTGGCGTTGGTCTGCCAGAAGGGACCGCCCAGGCCTCTCAGCGAGAAGCGGATATGGACGGTGTCATTGACCTGGGGCATCGGCGTTTCCATCAGCGGCTGCGTGCGGCGACGCGGCTATCGGGAACGGAGGATGGTGGATGCGACAGGGATTGAACCTGTGACCCCCTCGGTGTGAACGAGGTGCTCTCCCGCTGAGCTACGCATCCATGCCTTGCGGAGGCGGCGACATAGCCCGGTCGCCCGCCCCGCGCAAGCGTCCGTTTCAGATTCCTGCAGCCCGGACCGCCTCGGGCGTCTCCGCGTCCGGATCGCCGGGCAGCCAGGCGACGTGACCGTTGTAGATGTCCTCGTTCAGTATCCCCTCCTCCTTGGCCACCAGCACCGGCACCAGCATCTGGCCGGTCACGTTGGTCGCCGTGCGCATCATGTCGATGATCCGGTCGATGGCGACGATATAGCCGATGCCTTCCAGCGGCAGGCCCGCCGTGGACAGGGTCAGGGTCAGCATGACGATGGAGGTTCCCGGCACCCCCGCCGTGCCCAATGAGCCCAGCACCGCCGTCAGGCCGATCAGGATATATTGGGTCAGGGTCAGGTCGATCTGGAAATACTGGGCGATGAAGATCGAGGCGATGGCCGGATAGATGGCCCCGCACCCGTCCATCTTCACATTGGCGCCCAGAGGCACGGCGAAGGCGGCATAGGCCTGGGGCACGCCCAGCCGTTCGACCGTCTGGCGCAGGGTGATCGGCAGGGTGCCCAACGAGGACGATGTCGCAAACGCCGTCTGCTGGGCCGCGAAGGCGCCGCGAAAGAAGCTGGTGACCTTCAGCCCATGCAATTTCAGCAGGCCCGAATAGACCACCAGAATATGGAACAGGCAGGCCGCATAGATGGCGCCGATGAACTTCAGCAGGGGCAGCAGGGCTTCCCAGCCATAACCGCCGACGACCGAACCGATCAGGCCGAACACGCCGATGGGCGTCAGTTGGATCACCCATCGCGTAATGCGGAAAATGACCGCCGCGCCTTCGTCCACCAACCGCCGCACGCCCTGGGCCCGGTCGCCCAGCGCCACCAGGGCCATCCCGACCAGGGCCGAGAAGAAGATGATCTGCAGCACCTTGCCCTCGGCCAGGGCCGCGAACGGATTGGTCGGCACCACGCCGATCAGTACTTCGAGCGGCGTCGGGATCACCCGGTCCTTGACCTCGCCCAGCGGCAGGTTGGCCAGGCCCACGCCCGGATTGATGATATGGCCGAAGGCGAAACCGACCAGCACGGCCAGCAGCGAGGTGATGGCGAACCAGACGATGGTCCGCACCCCCAGACGCACCGCCCCGGCCCCCTCGCCCAGTTTGGCGATGGAGCTGGCGATGGTGAACAGCACCAGGGGCGCCACCACCATACGGATCAGGTTCAGATAGACGTCGCCGATGGGCTGCAGCCAGACCTCGGCCCGTTCACGCAGGATCAGCCCGGCGATGATGCCCAGGACGAAGCCGGCGGCGGTGCGCTGCCACAGCGGGATCTTGGAAAATCTGGCGAGCATGAAGTTGCTTTCAACAGGGGTGCGCCAATCTGTCCATCGCCGTGTCGATCCGCAACCGCTCCGGCGATCATTCAGCCGACAGATTTCCTGTCGGCGCCCCTCAGAATTTCAGCGCCTTCATGACGTAGAAGTCCGACAGGATGCCGTCGATGGCCTCTTCGACATCCTCGAAGTCGTCGATCAGCACGTCGGCGCCCAGGTCCTCGACCGGCACGGGCGTGAAGCCGAAGGTGACCAGGATGCACGGCATGCCTGCGTCCTTGGCTGCATCCGCGTCCGGCGCCGCATCCCCGACCATGATGGCTCGCTCGGGATCGCCGCCGGCCTTGACGACCGCCTCCTTCAGGTGTGCGCCCGAGGGTTTGCGGGCGCTGACCCGGTCTGGCCCGACGATGGCGGCGAAATGACGGGTCAGGTCCAGCTTTTCCAGCAGCAATTCCGACAGATCCGACCGCTTGTTGGTCGCCACGACCAGGATCGCTCCGCGTTCGCTCAGCCGCTCCAGAGTCTCGACCACGCCTTCGAACGGCTGCGACCCGTCGGCGATGTGGGCGGCGTAATCGACCAGGAACCGCTCGAACAGTTCGTCCGATTGCGCCCGTTCGACCGAGGCTCCGGCGGCCTCGAATCCATGAACCAGCAGCGCCCGCGCGCCCGAACCGATCAGGGTCGAGGCGGATTCCATCGGCACGGGCGGCAACCCCTCCTCGACCAGCAGCCGGTTCAGGGTTCCAATCAGATCCGGCGCGGAATCGACCAGGGTCCCATCCAGGTCGAAGGCGATGGTCCAGCCTTCCAGGTCGCGATCAGTCATGGTCTCGGTTCACCCTTCTTCGTCATCCTCGGGCTTGACCCGGGGATAGGACGCTGCGCCGCTCGTGCGACGATAGTCTCGATAGGTCTCGGCCCGCGCTCGATCCTCGGGTCAAGCCCGAGGATGACGGCGTGAGGCGGATGATGGTTCTAAAGCGCGCCGTCGCATTGTAGACGGCCACAGACGACTAGACGCCGGAACGATTCATGACCAGCCAGACGCGCCCTCGCGCCGCCATCATTCTCGCCGCCGGCCAGGGCACCCGGATGAAGTCGCCCCTGCCCAAGGTGCTGCACCCGGTCGGCGGCCGCGCCATGCTGGACCACGCCATCGACGCCGCCCAGGCCCTGGGCTGTCAGAAGATCATCGTGGTGGTCGGAACCCATTCGCCCGAGGTCCGCGCCCATGTGGTCGCCCGACTGGGCGAAGCCGCCATCGCCGTTCAGGACCCGCCCCTGGGCACCGGCCACGCCGTCCGCGCCGCCGAACAGGCCCTGGCCGGGTTCGACGGGGATGTGGTCGTCACCTATGGCGACGTGCCTCTGCTGAAGGCGGCCGACATCGAACCGGTGTTCAATGTCGATGGTGTGACCGTGATCGGCTTCGAGGCGCGCGATCCCGGCGCCTATGGCCGGTTGATTCTGGACGGCGACGCCTTGACCGCCATCACGGAGGCCAAGGAAGCCTCGGCCGAAGTTCTTGCCATCACCGCCTGCAACTCCGGCGTCATGGCGGCGCCCGCCGCCCTGCTGTTCTCGCTGCTGGCGGATGTCCGCAACGACAACGCCAAGGGCGAATACTATCTGACCGACGTGGTCGAACTGGCCCGCAAGGCCGGCCATCCGACCCGCGCCGTCTTCGCGGCCGAGGACGCCGTCATGGGCGTCAACTCCCAGGCCGAACTGGCCCAGGCCGAAGCCCTGTTTCAGAGCGTCCAGCGCGACGCCTTCCTCGCCGCCGGCGTGACCATGAGTGCGCCCGACACCGTCCATTTCGCCTGGGACACCCAGGTCGGCGGCGGCACGACCATCGAGCCCTTCGTCGTTTTCGGACCTGGCGCCGTGATCGAGGGCGGCGCCCGCATCCGCAGCTTCAGCCATGTCGAGGGCGCCCGCGTCGCCTCCGGCGCCGAGGTCGGCCCCTACGCCCGGCTGCGACCCGGCGCGGACCTGGCCGAAGGGGTCAAGATCGGCAATTTCGTCGAGATCAAGAATGTGAAGATGGCCCAGGGGGCCAAGGCCAATCACCTGGCCTATCTGGGCGACGGATCGGTCGGTGCGGGGGCCAATATCGGCGCCGGAACCATCTTCTGTAACTACGACGGCTTCAACAAGGCCCGGACCCAGGTCGGCGCCGGGGCCTTCGTCGGCTCGAACTCCAGCCTGGTCGCCCCGGTCGTGATCGGCGACGGCGCCATCGTCGCCTCCGGCTCGGTCATCACCGACGACGTGCCCGCCGACGCCCTGGCCTTCGGCCGCGCCCGCCAAACCCTCAAGCCGGACGCCGGCGCCGCCTTCCGTGTGAAGGCCAAAGCCAGGAAGGACGCGGCCAAGGCCGCCAAGCAGAAATGAGCGACATACAAAAGAAGAACGCCGGCGAAGCCGCCGCCGCCCATGTCGAGGCCGGCATGGTCGTGGGCCTGGGCACCGGCTCGACCGCCGCCTGGTTCGTCAAGGCGTTGGCGGCGCGCGGCCTGTCGGGTCTGCGTTGCGTCCCGACCTCGGAAAAGACCGCCGACCTGGCGCGCGAACTGGGCCTGACCCTGTCCACGCTGGAAGACACGCCCCGCATCGACCTGACCGTCGACGGCGCCGACGAGGTCGGCCCCGGCCTGGCCTTGATCAAGGGCGGCGGCGCGGCCCTGCTGCGCGAGAAACTGGTGTGGGAGGCGTCCAGCCGCTGCATCGTCATCGCCGACGCCGCCAAGGTGGTGCCGGTGCTGGGAACCTTCCCCCTGCCGATCGAAGTGGTCGCCTTCGGTCACAAGACCACGGCCAACCGCATCGCCGACGTCCTGATCGATCATGACATCAATCAGCCCGCCCGCGTCCGTCAGGCGGATCGTGGACTGGTCCGTACCGACGGCGGCAATCTGATTTACGACGCAGGTTGCAAGGCCATCCACGATCCGGTCCGCTTGGCCGACGATCTGAAGCTGATCACCGGCGTGGTCGAACACGGCCTGTTCCTCGACCTGGCCGACCTGGCGATCATCGGCACGGACAGCGGGGTCGAGACCCTCACGCCTTGACCGTCGCAGGCTAAATCAGCCTTACGCCATAGTCTCTACACAACCGTCATCCTCGGGCTCGACCCGAGGATCAGGCGCGGGCCTGTCTGTGCGCCACCCCATGCGCAATGCGGCGGGCCATCTGGTCCTCGGGTCGAGCCCGAGGATGACGATCTGTGAATGGGATGACGACACATGGCATAAAGCGGCGCCGCCTTGTCCCCGCGCGTCCCGGCGCCTAAATCCCACGCCTCGCCTCCGGCGTGACCGGAACCGATTTCAGACGATTCATACTATTCAGACGCTGTTGACGATTCATACTATTCAGACGCTGTTTTTGTGAGTCTGAACGGAGCGCCCGATGGCCGATTACGACTACGACCTCTTCGTCATCGGCGCCGGTTCCGGCGGGGTCCGCGCGGCGCGCCTGACCGCACTGGGCGGCAAGAAGGTCGCGGTGGCTGAGGAATACCGGGTCGGCGGCACCTGCGTGATCCGCGGCTGCGTGCCCAAGAAGTTCATGGTCATGGCCTCCGAGGTCAGCCACGCGCTGGAGATCGCCGAGGGCTACGGCTGGTCGTTCGACAACGCCCGGTTCGACTGGCCGACCTTCCTGGAGGCCAAGGACGTCGAGATCGCGCGCCTGTCCGGCATCTACGCCGCCAACCTGGGCAAGGCGGGTGTCGAACTGGTCCACGGCCGCGCCGTTCTGAAGGACGCCCATACGGTCGAGATCATCGGCAAGAACCAGACCTTCACCGCCGAAAAAATCCTGGTGGCCACCGGCGGCCGTCCGTGGAAGCCGGAAAACCTGCCCGGCATCGAACACGCCATCAC
>NZ_JAUSOE010000070.1 GCF_030656255.1 Brevundimonas sp.
GTGGGCGGCATCATGCGCGACGTCTTCACCATGGGCGCCCGGCCGGTGGCCCTGCTGAACGCCCTGCGCTTCGGCGATCCCAGCCACGAGAAGACCAAACGCCTGGTCAAGGGCGTCGTCTCCGGCATCGGCGGCTACGGCAACTGCGTCGGCGTGCCGACCGTGGCGGGCGAAACCAATTTCCACGCCGGCTACAACGGCAACATCCTGGTCAACGCCATGTGCGTCGGCCTGGCCAAGGCCGACAGCATCTTCTATTCGGCCGCGCCCTCGGCCGGCCTGTCGGTGGTCTATTTCGGTTCCAAGACCGGCCGCGACGGCATCCACGGCGCGACCATGTCCTCGGCCGAGTTCGACGACGAGTCGGAATCCAAACGCCCCACCGTCCAGGTCGGCGACCCCTTCGCCGAGAAGCTGCTGATCGAGGCCACCCTCGAACTGATGGCCTCGGGCGCCGTCGCCGCCATCCAGGACATGGGCGCGGCCGGCCTGACCTCCTCGTCGGTCGAGATGGCCGGCAAGGGCGGCGTCGGCCTCGAGCTGAACATGGACGCCGTGCCCCCGCGCGAAGAGGGCATGACCGCCTATGAGATGATGCTGTCGGAAAGCCAGGAGCGGATGCTGGCGGTCCTCAAGCCCGGGCGCGAGGCCGACGGCGAGCGCATCTTCAAGAAATGGGGCCTGGACGCCGCCACCATCGGCGTCACCACCGATACCGGCCGTCTGGTGCTGAAGCATCACGGCGAGACGGTCTGCGACGTGCCCCTGGCGCCCCTATTCGACGACGCCCCCCTGTATGACCGCCCTTGGGTCCAGCCGGAGCTTCAACCGAAGCTGAACCCCGCCGACGTCCCCGCCCCCGAAAACTGGGCCGATGCGGTGATGAAGGTGATCGCCTGCCCCGACATGGCCTCCAAGCGCTGGATCTGGGAACAGTACGATCGCCACGTCATGGCCGACACGCTTCAGGATTCGGCCACCGGCGCCGACGCCGGCGTGGTCCGTGTCCACGGCACGGACAAGGGCCTGGCCGTCACCAGCGACTGCACCCCGCGCTATGTCCAGAACGACCCCTATGAGGGCGGCAAACAGGCCGTGGCCGAGGCCTGGCGCAACCTGACCGCCGTCGGCTCGCGCCCGATCGCCATCACCGACAATCTGAACTTCGGCAACCCGCAGCGCCCCGAGATCATGGGCCAGATCGTCCGCGCCATCGACGGCATGGCCGAGGCCTGCCGCGAGCTGGTCTTCCCCGTCGTCTCCGGCAACGTCAGCCTGTACAACGAGACCAACGGCGTCGCCATTCCGCCCACCCCGACCGTCGGCGCCGTCGGCCTGCTGCCCAACTACGACGTGGTGACCAACTTCTCGACCATGGCCGCGGGCGACACTCTGGTCCTGATCGGCCAGACCGTCGGCGAACTGGGCGCGTCGATCTATCTGCGCGAGGTCTTGGGCCGTGAGGACGGCGCGCCGCCTCCCGTTGACCTGAAGCTGGAGAAGAAGACCGGCGACTTCGTGCGCGACCTGATCGAGGCCGGCGATCTGACCGTGGTCCACGACCTGTCCGACGGCGGCCTGATCGGCGCCGCCGCCGACCTGGCCCTGGCCTCCGACGTCGGCGTGACCCTGGACGCCTCCAGCGCCGCCCACGCCCACATCTTCCTGTTCGGCGAGGACCAGGCCCGTTACCTGGTCGCCGTCCCCGACGCCGACGCCCTGATCGCCAAGGCCCAGGCCGCCGGCCTGCACGCCTCGGTCGTCGGCCACGCGGGCGGCGACGCCTTCGCCTCCAAGGGCGACAAGGGCGAACTGTTCAGCATCCCCGTCGCCCACCTGCGCGAATGGCACGAAGGCTGGATGCCGGGCTGGCTCGGCGACGCCGCATGATCCGCGCCGCCCCGCCTGTCGCGCTGCTCTTCCTGTTGGCGGCCTGCGACGGCGGCGGCGACCCGGTGCAACAGGCGCTGCGTGAAGCGTCGGCCGCCAACCAGGCGGCGGCGACTCGCACCACTGCCGAGACCCAGGCCCAGGCTCGCACATCGGCTCAGACCGCGGATCAGGCCTATGTCGCCAAGATGATCGCCCATCACGAAGGTGCCGTCGCCATGGCGAGGATCGCCCTGCGCGACAGCCGCGATCCCGACATCCGCCGCATGGCCCAGACCGTCGTCGACACCCAGACGCGCGAGATCGCCGAGTTGAAGGCCTGGGTGCCGACCGCCGCTCCGGCGGCGAACTGAGCATGGCCAAAGGATCCTATCTCGGCGGTGGAAAACGGGCGGGTTCCCCCAAGGCCAAGGCGACGCCGCCCGGACGCTCTCGGGTGCAAAAGCCGGAGCGGCCCGTCGGACGCACGCCGTCCAAGCCTTCACAGATCACCAGGGACGAACTGAAGCATTTCGCCTTTCGTGATCGCTCCAAAGAGGCGTTCCTGGATGAACTCGACCCTCTGCTCCGCGCCTGTTTCAAGAGCGGCTTCACCCGGCCCAACGAGGTCGCCGGCCTGCTGAACAAGGCGGGAAAGACAACCGCATGCGGACAACCGTGGACGCCTCACCTTGTCTGGGGTCTTCAACGCTTTCTGTTCGAGCGGCGCGAAAAGAAGAGGGCGTCTCAAACGGCTCCAGCGGCGCCGTCGGCCCCTGTTTCAAAGCCCCCGGCCTCAAGCCAACGTGCGAAGGATCTGGCCGCCGAAGATATGGCGCGACTGCTCGGCGCCATCGGCAGGACGTCGCCTTCTCGTTGACGTCGCGCTGATTCACTGTGCTTCATGAACGCATTCGCCAGATCGAGCGTTTTACGGACGAAGCGCCCGGCTGAGCCGGCGATTTGCACAGGGAGCGTCTTATGGACGCCACGACCGCCGACACCATCTTCCGCCCCGCCATCCCGCCCCGTCGCACGGGCGGTCCGCTGCCCCTGCTCCCCTTCCTCTGGGTCAGCTGGCGCGATCCGCTGCGCATGTGGTCCGAGCGGCATTTCACCGAGCCGCAACTGCACGGGAACTCGGCCTTCGGCGAAATCCTGGTGGTCAGCCACCCCGAAGGCGTCCGCCACGTCCTGACGGAAAACGCTGCCAACTATGAGAAGGGCGACCTGCAACGTCGTGTGCTGGGACCGATGCTGGCCGAGGGCCTGTTGCTGACCGAGGGCGAGGTCTGGCGCCGCGCCCGCCGCATCCTGGCCCCCCTGTTCACCCCGGCCAAGATGGCCACCCTGAACGCCCGCATGGCCGAGGTCTGCCAGGCCCGCGTCGCCGCCTGGTCCCTGTCGGCGCGCGGCCGGGTGCTGGATATCGATTCCGAGATGTCGGGCCTGACCTTCGACATACTGTCCGCCACCATGTTCTCCGACGAGCTGGGCGGCGAGGCGCGTGGGTTCGAGCGCGCCCTGAACCAGTTCCTGGCTAATGGCGCGCGCATCGATCCGCTGGACGTGCTGGGCGCGCCGGACTGGGCCCCGCGCCTGGGCCGGCTGGCCAGCTTCCGCTCGGCCCGCTTCTTCGAACAGCGCGTCACCACACTGGTCGAGGCCCGCCGCGCCCGGATTGAGGCCGACGCCGACGCCCCCGACGACCTGCTCAGCGCCCTGCTGCTGGCCCGCGATGAGAACGGCGGACCCGGCCTGTCTGACGAAGAGGTCGCCGCCAACATCCTGACCTTCATCCTGGCGGGACACGAGACCACGGCCCGCGCCCTGGGCTGGACCCTGCACCTGCTGTCGCGCCAGCCCGAATACCTGGCCCGGCTCCAGATCGAGGCCGACGCCTTCGACGTCTCCGATCCCAAATGGGCCGAGAGCCTGCCCTGGACCCGCGCCGTGCTGGACGAGACCATGCGCCTGTTCCCGCCCGCCCCGACCATGGCCCGCAAGGCCCTGGCCGACGACGAGATCGGCGGCCAGCCGATCAAGGCCGGCGCCACCGTCATCATCTCGCCGTGGATCCTGCAACGCCACAGCCTGCTGTGGGACGACCCCGACGCCTTCAAGCCGGAGCGTTTCCTGCCGCAGAACCGCAAATCCATCGACCGCTACGCCTACATCCCCTTCAGCGCCGGTCCCCGCGTCTGCATCGGCGCCGCCTTCGCCATCCAGGAGGCGATGATCGCCCTGGCCTCCATCCTGCGTGTCGCCGAGGTCGAGGCTCTGACCACGGTCGAACCCCGCCCGGTCCACCAGATCACCCTGCGCAGCCGCGACCCCATGCGCCTGCGACTGCGCGCCCGACGGCGCTGACGATAACGACGGCCGGGTCGCCCGTTACAAACCCATCGCGGAGGCGACACAAACCGCCTATAGGCGGCGAATCTCTCGTCGGATCATCCCTTGCGCACCGCCGTCCTCCTGCCCCCCGGCTGTCTCTTTTCCCAAGCCCAGCCCAACTCCATGGAGACGGTCGTCCGCACCTTGCTGACCTCCGGCACGGAACACGAGACCCGGGTCTTCTGCAGCGAGGGCGCCGACGACCACAATGCGCCGGGCGTCGTCGCCTTGCCACGCCAGGGTCGCCAGCAGGCGCTGATCGCCGCCCTCAAAGACTTCCAGCCCGACCTGATCGAACACCACCAGCAGGTCAAACAGGCCCTCGCCGTCTCCTCGCGTCTCCCCGACGCCGCCCACCTGCTGTACCGGCACAACGCCCTCAAGCCGGCTCGGCATCTGCTGGACCGCTGGCGCTACGGCGCCCGCTACGCCCGCATGGACGGCTTCGTCTTCGTCAGCGTCGCCGAGCGGGACGCCTTCGCCCGCACCTATCCCCGCCTCGCCGACCTCGCCCACGCCCTGCCCAACGCCATCGACTCAGCCGCCTGGTTCGCCCCGCCAGAAGATCGTCAGCCGGTCATCGCCTTCGCCGGCCGGGCCATGCCGGAAAAGGGGCTGGACGTCCTGTGCGCCGCCCTGCCCGCCGTGCTCGACGCCCATCCCGACTGGCGGGCTGTGCTGATGTTGAACGACTGGGATAGGCACGCCGCCTGGGCCGGACCGCATCTCGCCCCGCTCGAACGTTTCGGCGCGCGTGTCGCCGTCCTGCGCTCCGCCCCCCTGTCGCAGGTGCGCGACCAGATGAAGACCGCCGCCATCGCCCTGACCCCCTCGGTCTGGGACGAGCCCTTCGGCCTGACGGCGATTGAGGCTCATGCAGCGGGCGCGGCCCTGATCTCGTCAGGTCGGGGCGGCCTGCGCGAGGCCAGCGGCGACCACGCCCTCTATGTGGACGACATCACGCCCGAAAGCCTGGCGGCGGCGATGGAGCGGCTGATCAACCGGCCTGAAGAACGCCTGGCCTTGGCCCGCGCGGGTCAGAGCTATGTGATGGCGACCCATACGCCGCAACAGCGATCCGCTGAGCTGGAACAGATCCGCAAAACCGTCCTCCTGTCGCGCCGCCGCCCCGCCGCCTGACGTGCGACACAGCGCCCCGCGCTCTGTGGCCACGGCTGGAAAATCTGTCACATCGCGGCGATAGAGCCGGGCTTCAGTTCGGGGATTTTCGATGACCAAACTCGCCCTCTCCCGCCGGTCCATGCTCGCGGCCTTCGGCGGCGGTCTGGCGCTGTCGCCCACCGGCCCCGCCCTGGCCCAGGCCGTCTTCGACACCAACCCCTTCCGACTGGGCGTGACGGCGGGCGACCCCCTGCCCGACGGCTTCGTCATCTGGACACGACTGGCCCCGGACCCCGTCGCCTACGGCTCGGGCATGCCCAGAGCGCCCGTCGCGGTGAAATGGGAAGTCGCCGCCGACCGCGGCTTCAACACCGTCGTCCGGTCCGGCGAGGTGATCGCCCGGCCCGAACTGGGCCACTCCGTCCACGTCGAGGTCGAGGGGCTGGAGCACGCCCGCCTCTATTTCTACCGTTTCCAGTGCGGGACCGAACGCAGCGGCGTCGGCCGCGCCAAGACCGCCCCCCTGGCCGGCGCCTCCGTCTCGGCCGTCCGCTTCGGCGTCGCCGGCTGCCAGGACTATGAGCAGGGCTATTACACCGCCCACCGCAAAATGGCGGCGGAGGACCTGGATTTCATCTTCTGCTACGGCGACTACATCTACGAAGATCGAGGCGACCCGATTTATCAGTCGGCCGCCGGTCCCCTGGACAACACCCGCGTCCACCTGGGCGGCGAGATCTACAGCCTCGACGACTACCGCCGCCGCTATTCCCAGTACACGATGGACGCCGACCTTCAGACCTCGCGCGCCTCGGCCGCCTGGTTCTGCACCTTTGACGACCATGAGGTCGACAACAACTGGGTCGGCGACATCGACCAGGACGGCGTCTCGCCCGAAGTTTTCAACCTGCGCCGCGCCGCCGCCATGCAGGCCTTCTACGAATTCATGCCGATGCGGAAATCGGCCTTCCCGCGCGGCGTCGCCATGCAGGCCTATCGCCGGGCCCAGTATGGCGACCTGCTGGACGTCGCCTTCCTCGACACTCGCCAATACCGCACGGACCAGCCCTGCGACGACCGCTACAACGCCACCTGCCCCGGCATAGAGGCGACGGCGGCTCAGGTGTTGGGCGACGCCCAGGAGGCCTGGCTGCTGACCAACCTCGACCGCTCGAAAGCCCGGTGGAAGGCCCTGGCCCAGCAGGTCATGATGATGGATCTGAACCGCAACACCTCCGGCGGCCAGGGGATCAACACCGACAGCTGGGCCGGCTACCGCGTGCCCCGCAATCGTCTGCTGCGCCACATCCGCGACCGCCGCATCGACAATGTCGTGGTCCTGACCGGCGACGAGCATCAGAACTACGCAGGCGGCCTGTGGCTGGACGGCAGCCAGCCCGAAGGCGCCCCCATCGCCGTCGAATTCGTCGGCACCTCGATCAGTTCGCGCGGCGACGGCTCGGACCGTGGCTCCGACTACGACCGGTTCATGGCGGCCAATCCCCAGCTGAAGTTCCGCAATTCCCAGCGCGGCTATCTGGTCTGCGAGGCCACGCCCGACCTCTGGACCACCCAGTTCAAGGTGCTCGACAAGGTGTCCGATCGGTCGGGCGTGCTGACGACCCGTCAGACCTTCGCAATCGAGGCGGGTTCGAACACGCTCACCGCCGCCTGATCCTTGAGGTAAAGCACCAGGCGTTCGCGATCACCTTCGAACAGACGATCGACGATCGCCTGAACCTCATAGTCGAGATAGTCGTCGCGGCTGACCTGGGGAACATACACCAGAACGCCCGACGTCTTGTCGGATCGAATGATCTCCTTGCGCATCAGCCGGTTCAGCAAGGTCTTGATGGTGGCGTCGCCCCACGACTGCTCCTTTCGGACTTCCTCGAGCAAGGCCTTGGGGGACAAGGCTCCCCTCCGCCAAAGCGCGGCCATGACCGCGCTTTCGGCTTCGGTGATCGCAGCGCGCAGCATCAGGCGTTCAGAACGGCGCGGTCAATTCGAGCATCGACCGCCCAGTTGCACGCCACCGCCACCACGCCGGCGAGAAGTCCGAGCACCAAGACCAGGGTCGCTTCCGCCAGCCCCGGCGCCAGCACTTCTAACGGAACCGGGCGCCCCAGGCCGGCTATGCCGAGGAACCCGAACAGGGCATTTAGACCGGCCCCCAAGAGACCCAACAAAGGACCGGCGAAACGTAGGGCGGCCAAATAGGCTGAGCCGCCGCTGATATTTGGCGACAGCAGTTTGCGCACTGTGACTACGACTGCCGCGACCATCGATGCGCAAAGCATCAGCATCATCAGCTTGATCGGAACCGCCGCATCGAGAAACACCGTCGCCGCCGTAAAGTCAGAGGCCGCGAAGGCGGGCGAAGACATGCCGATCAGCGGAACGGACGCCGGCAAAACGAGATAGGCACGTGACATGATGCTCTCCAAGATTACGTTCGTAATCTCTCGAAACTACACGCGTAATCCGCGCCGTCAAGCTACAAAGCCGGCACCGCCTGGCTCAGCCGTCCGCCGACCCGGATCGGCTCGACCCGCGTCGCCAGCCCCGTCTTGTCGTCGGTCTCCACGAAGACGCCACAGATGGTCGCCGGACCCGATGCGGGCATGTAGCGACCGCCCGAAAGCCGGGTGGTGAAGCGGCGCAACGGCTCTTCCTTCTCGTTGCCGATGACGCTGTCATAGTCGCAGCAGCCGCCGGCGTCGGTCTGATAGGCCGTGCCGCCGGGCAGGATCTGGCAGTCGGCGGTCGGGACGTGCGTATGGGTGCCGACCACCAGCGAGGCGCGGCCATCGCAGAAATGGCCCATGGCCATCTTCTCGCTGGTCGCCTCGCAGTGCATGTCCACGATCACCGCATCGGCCACGGCCCCCAGGGGCGCAGCCGCCAGCTCGCGCTCCACCGCCCCGAACGGATCGTCCATCGGGTCCATATGCACCCGGCCCAGCACGTTCATCACCAGGACGGTGCGGCCCGTGTCCGTCTCGAACAGATTGGCCCCGGCGCCCGGCGCATCCATCAGGCGCGGATAGTTGGCCGGCCGGATCAGGCGCGGCTCGCGCACGATATAGGTCAGGGCCTCGCGCTGATCCCACGAGTGATTACCCAGGGTCAGACAGTCCGCCCCCGCCATGAACAGCTCGCGCGCCGTGTTCTCGGTGATGCCGAAACCGCCTGCGGCGTTCTCCGCATTGATCACCACGAAGTCGAGCTTAAGGTCGCGCTTCAGGCCCGGAAGATGGTCGCTGATCCCGTCACGGCCGGACTTGCCGATGACGTCGCCGAAAAATGCCAGTCTCATTTGATGCTCGGCGCGTTCGGACCCGCGGGCCAGTCTTCGACCCGCAAGCCTTCGACGCGTTCGAACTCGCGCAGATTACCCGTCACCAGGATCAGACTCCGACTGCGGGCGTGCCCCGCAATCAGAATGTCGTTTGAACCGATCAATTCGCCGCGCCTTTTCAAATTGGCCTTGATGTCGGCCGCGTGTTCGGCCGCAGCCGCATCGAAATCAAGCACGGTCATCCGCGCCAGCAGTCTTTTGGTCTGTTCTCGGCGCTGCTCGGGCCGATCCGACACGGCCGCGCCATACAGAAGCTCCATCGCCACAACGGTCGAAGCCGCAATGGAGTCGGCCGCATCGTTCAGCCGATCCGCCAGGGGCCCGCTCAGAAACGGCCTGTTTCTGAGAATGCGGACACAGACATTGGTGTCCAGGCTGTAGCGCAGCATCAGAATTCCACGACGGAATCGTCGATCGGATCTTCAGGCTCGCAAATATCTATGCCCGGCTCGGCCAGAAAATCAGTCCAGACCGCATCCGCCGGCACAAGAAGCAGACTCCGCCCCTCCTGTATGACGCGCAGCTCCTTCACGTCATCGGGAAAGGCCACGGCCTTGGGCAGCCGCACCGCCTGCGAGCGGTTGGACATGAAGATCGAAGCCTTCAGCGGCGCTTTCCACGGGGCGTTCATTCCAGAACAATGAGGGAAGGCAAGGTATATGTCAACGACATATCCCTCAGAACGCCCGATACCCCGCCTCGGTCAGCACCCCGTGCAGCCCCATGTCGTGCGCCTCCAGGCTCATCACCTCCACGGCCTGCCCCGCATAGGAGAAGCCGATCCGGATCACCTCCGGCCGCGCGGCGAAGGTGCGGTCGTAATAGCCTCCGCCCTGCCCCAGCCGCCCGCCAGACGCGTCGAAGGCCAGCAGCGGCGTGATGATCAGATCCGGATCCAACACCTCCGCCAGCGGCAGGGGCGCAGGACAGCCGGCGGCGTCCATCTCCAGCGGCTCGCCCGGCGACCAGGCGCGAAAGATCATCGGCGCGTCCCGCTCCAGCACGACCGGCAGGCAGAGCCGCCGTCCCGCAGCCTCCAGCGCCACGCTCAGGGCGTCGGTGTCCAGTTCGGATCCCATGGCGCGGTAAAGCGCGACGACCTCGCCCTGCGGCAGGGCGTCGGCGTGACCGGCGGCGCGGCTCGCGGCCATCGGATCGCCCTCCGCCAGCCCCTTGCGCCGGGCGCGGGCCGCCGATCGAAGTTCGTGTTTGTCAGACATGGGGGCGCTCGGTTGGAGCGCGTCGCCGCGCAAGGCGAAGAAGGGGAAAGAGGTTGGCGGCGCCGCAAGAACCGTGAAGGGCGTTTAAATCCTCTCGAACCTGGGTAGCCAGGTGGGCTCCATATGCCCAGGCCCTCGAGCCCGGACAGGGACAGATCCCTTTGAGTGAATTAAGGTCGCGAGGAAATGTATGCCTTCGACGAGGGCCGCAGCAAGACCCGCCGTCCAGCAAGATAGGCGCTGCGCCCCGCCTTCTCAAGCGCCGTGATCAGATGGCCCGTGATCAGATGTTTTGCGCGATCTTCTCGATCCGCGCGGCGACGGCGTTCAACGCCTCGGCCACGCCGTCGGTCGAGGCCGTCGGCTGAACCATGGGCTGGCCTCCGGAAGCGGGACCGCCCCCGGCGTTCAGCCGCGCCTCGTGCAATTCATCCGACAGGATCAGGGCCGACATCAGGAACAGCCGCAGATCCCCGACATGACCGACGTCCTGGGCCACCTGGCGCACCTGGTTGTCGAACTGTTTGGCCAGGATGCGGACCCGCTCCTCCTGCCCGTCGGCGCAGCCCACCGCATAGGGGCGGCCGTTCACCTCCACCGTCACCGTCGCCATCAGCCGGCCTCGCTTTCGGTCTCGTCGTCGTCTTCGGTCAGGTCGTCCCGATCCAGCACCTCGCGCACCGCCGCAGCCGCCCGGGCCAGGGCCTGCGACGCCTCGCGCCCGGCGGCCTCCAGCTCGGCCACGCGCGCCGCATCCGCCCCGTTCCCAACTCGGGGCGCGAACAGGTCGTCGTCGGCGATCGCCGGCGCGGAGACCGGTCGGGCCTTCAGCTCCAGGATCTTGCGTTCAAGTTCGGCCAGGGCCCGGTCGATACGGGCCCGTGCGGCCGTGGTGGCGTCAGCCATCGGTCGCTCCTTATAAATTCCGTATAGAACCCGAGGACGCGCCGGGGTAAAGCGGCGCGCTTCTGAATTTCGCTTCCGCCGAAAGGTCTTCCCCCGTGACCGACGCCAAATCCGCCCCCAAGGCCACGCCCCAGCAGATGGCCAACGCCATCCGCGTCCTCGCCATGGACGGCGTCGAACAGGCCAAGTCGGGTCACCCCGGCATGCCCATGGGCATGGCCGACGTCGCCACGGTGCTGTTTTCGAAGTTCCTGAAGTTCGACGCGAGCCGCCCCGACTGGGCCGACCGCGACCGCTTCATCCTGTCGGCGGGCCACGGCTCGATGCTGATCTACTCCCTGCTGCACCTGACCGGCTACAAGGCCGCGACCAAGGAAGAACTGTCGAACTTCCGCCAGTGGGGCTCCAAGACCGCCGGTCACCCGGAATACGGCCACATGCCCGGCGTCGAGGTCACCACCGGCCCCCTGGGCCAGGGCCTGGCCACCTCGATCGGCTTTGCGATGGCCGAGCGTCACCTGGCCGCCAAATACGGCGACGACCTGGTCGACCACCGCACCTGGGTCGTCGCCGGCGACGGCTGCCTGATGGAGGGCGTGTCCCAGGAAGCCATCGCCCTGGCTGGCCGCTATCGCCTGAACAAGCTCACCGTCCTGTGGGACGACAACGAGATCACCATCGACGGCAAGGTCTCCCTGTCCGACGCCACCGACCAGAAGGCCCGGTTCAAGGCCGCCGGCTGGGCGGTCAAGGCCATCGACGGCCATGACATGGACGCGATCAAGTCCGCCCTCAAATGGGCGACCCGCCAGGACAAGCCGACCCTGATCGCCTGCAAGACCAAGATCGGCAAGGGCGCCGCCACCATGGAAGGCAGCCACAAGACCCACGGCGCGGCCCTGGGCGCGGCCGAGATCGCCGCCACCCGTCTGGGCCTGGCCTGGGATCACGAACCCTTCGAAATGCCGGCGACCATCGCCGACGCCTGGGCCAAGGTCGGGCGTCGCGGCGCCAAGGACCGCAAGAAGTGGGAGGCCCGCCTCGCCGCCTCCGGCCAAGCCGCCGACTTCACCCGCGCCATGAAGGGCGAGCTGCCGGAGGGCGCCTTCGACGCCCTGAACGCCAAGATCGCCGAACTGATCGAGACCAAGCCCGCCCAGGCCACGCGCCAGTCCTCGGGCGCCGCCCTGGACCAGGTCTTCGCCGCCATCCCCGAACTGATCGGCGGCTCGGCCGACCTGACCGGCTCGAACAACACCTTCGTCGCCGGCACCCCCATCCTGGACGCGCCGTCGTATGAAGGCCGCTACGTCAACTGGGGCATCCGCGAGTTCGGCATGGCCGCCGCCATGAACGGCCTGGCCCTGCACGGCGGGATCATACCCTATGCCGGCACCTTCATGGTCTTCTCGGACTACAGCCGCCCGGCCATCCGTCTGGGCGCCCTGATGGGGGTCCGCGCCATCCACGTCCTGACGCACGACTCGATCGGCCTGGGCGAGGACGGCCCGACCCACCAGCCGGTCGAACATCTGGCCGCCCTGCGCGCCATCCCCCACCTTCTGGTCTTCCGCCCCGCCGACACGGTCGAGGCCATGGAATGCTGGAAGATCGCGCTGGAGACGAAGACCTCGCCCTCGGCCATGGCCCTGTCGCGCCAGAAGACCCCGGCCGTCCGCACCGTCGCGGGCACTGAAAACCTGTCCGCCAAGGGCGCCTATGAGATCAAGGCCGCTTCGGCCGAGGCCAAGGCCACCCTGTTCGGCACCGGCACGGAACTGGCCCTGGCCCTCAAGGCCGCCGAAACGCTTGAAGCCGAAGGCGTCCCGACCCGCGTCGTCTCCGTTCCCTGTTTCGAGCTGTTCGAGCAGCAGGACGCCGCCTACCGGGCCTCGGTCATCGGCCGCGGCACGGTGCGCGTCGCCGTCGAGGCCGCCATCAAACAGGGCTGGGAAGGCTTCATCGGCGAAGACGGCGCCTTCATCGGCATGACCGGCTTCGGGGCCTCGGCTCCCGCCGAAGTCCTCTACGACAAGTTCGGCATCACCGCCGACGCCGTGGTCGCAGCGGTGAAGGCGCGGCTGTAATCTCTCTTCATCTCCCTCTCCCCCTGCGGGAGAGGGAGACCGCGCACGGCGGCGCAGCCGTCGTCCTGGCGCGGTCGGGCGAGGGGTCGCACCGGCCGCAAAGTTCAACATCAACCGACCCCTCATCCGGCCCTCCGGGCCACCTTCTCCCGCAGGGGGAGAAGGGACGTTGGAGCAGACGATGAAACTCGGCACCCCGCTTTCCGACACCGCCGTCCGTGTCATGCTTCTCGGCTCGGGCGAACTGGGCAAGGAGGTCGCCATCGAGCTGCAACGCCTCGGCGTCGAGGTGATCGCCGTGGACCGCTATCCCAACGCACCGGCCATGCAGGTGGCGCACCGCAGCCACGTCATCCCGATGACCGATCCTCATGTGCTGAATGGCGTCATCCTGGCCGAGGCCCCGCATATCATCGTGCCCGAGATCGAGGCCATCGCCACCGAGGTCCTGGCCGATATCGAGGCCGCTGGAATGGCCGTGGTCATCCCCACCGCGCGCGCCGTGCAGCTGACCATGAACCGCGAGGGCATCCGCCGCCTGGCCGCCGAAGAGCTGGGCCTGCCCACCAGCCCCTACGCCTTCGCCGGCAGCGCCGAGGAACTGGCCGCCGGTGCCGAGACCGTCGGCTATCCCGCCTTCGTCAAACCGGTCATGTCATCGTCCGGCAAGGGGCAATCCTTTGTCGAAAGCCCTGATGAAATCGCCGACGCCTGGACCTACGCCCAGGACAGCGGCCGCGTCGCCGGCGCCCGCGTCATCGTCGAGGGCCGCATCGACTTCGATTTCGAGATCACGCTTCTGACCGTCCGCGCGCGCGCCGCCGACGGCTCGACCGAGACCTCCTTCTGCGCCCCCATCGGCCACCGCCAGGTCAAGGGCGACTATGTCGAAAGCTGGCAGCCCCAGGCCATGACCCCCGCCGCCCTCGCCGCCTCGCAAGACATCGCCGGCAAGGTCACCGACGCTCTGGGCGGTCTCGGCGTCTTCGGCGTCGAACTCTTCGTCAAGGGCGACCAGGTCTGGTTCTCCGAGGTCTCGCCCCGCCCCCACGACACCGGCCTGGTCACCCTGGCCAGCCAGACCATGAGCGAGTTCGCCCTCCACGCCCGCGCCATCCTGGGCCTGCCCGTCGACGTGACCCTGCGCGAACCCGCCGCCAGCGCCGTCATCTACGGCGGTATGGAGGCGCAGGGCGTCGCCTTCGAAGGCGTGGCCGAAGCCCTGTCCGTCCCCACCGCCGACCTGCGCCTCTTCGGCAAGCCCGAAGCCTTCGACCGCCGCCGCATGGGCGTCGCCACCGCCCGCGGCGCTGACGTCGATCAGGCCCGCGAACGGGCGCGCGAGGCGGCGGGATGCGTGAAGGTGGTGCGCGGCTGACCTGACGCGCCCCCTCCGTCACGGCGCTCCGCGCCGCGCCACCTCCCCCAAGGGGGGAGGATCTCCGTCATCTCATTCCTCCCCCCTTGGGGGAGGTGGATCGCCGGCGAAGCCGGCGAGACGGAGGGGGCCCGAACGGCGCCAACTGTCACAATGACGCTGGTCCTGCCGTAACATTTCCAAGGGCTTGTCAGATTTTCGTCCCGACTTTCCCGCCAGGGCTTCCCCGCCCAGCCCTCCAGAACTTCGCAGCGAAAGCGCGTCGGCGCCTCCGATCACCCGCATCACGGCGCGCAAAGAAACCCCCGGAATCAACATTGCCTTAACCGTAAGGATTCACCATGCGCGTCTCACTGTTCCGGGGCCGCGTTCCATGTCCGATCTGAAGACCTCAATCCTGGCCCCGGTTCTGGACAAGGACGTCATTCACCGTGGCGACTGTATCGCCGTGCTGAAAAACCTGCCCGACGCCTCGGTCGACATGGTCTTCGCCGACCCCCCCTATAATCTCCAGCTGGGCGGCGACCTGCTGCGTCCCGACAATTCCAAGGTCGACGCCGTCGACGACGACTGGGACAAGTTCGACAGTTTCGCCGAATACGACACCTTCACCCGCGCCTGGCTGACCGAATGCCGCCGGGTGCTGAAGCCCGAGGGCTCGATCTGGGTGATCGGCTCCTATCACAACGTCTTCCGCCTGGGCGCGGCCATCCAGGACCTGGGCTTCTGGGTGCTGAACGACATCATCTGGCGCAAGTCCAACCCGATGCCGAACTTCAAAGGCACCCGGTTCACCAATGCTCACGAGACCCTGATCTGGGCCGCCCGGTCGCGCGAGCAAAAGCGCTACACCTTCAACTACGACGCCCTGAAGGCCTTCAACGAAGACACCCAGATGCGGTCTGACTGGACCTTCGCCCTGTGCACCGGCGAAGAACGGATCAAGGACGCCGACGGCAAGAAGGCCCATCCGACCCAGAAACCCGAGGCCCTGCTGCACCGCGTGCTCCTGTCGGCCACCCGCCCCGGCGACGTCGTGTTGGACCCCTTCTTCGGCACCGGCACCACCGGCGCCGCCGCCAAACGCCTGGGCCGCCACTACATCGGCATCGAGCGTGACGAGACCTATGCGACCGTCGCCGAGACCCGCATCGCCTCGGTCATTCCCGCCAATCCCGAAGACCTGATGGTCATGGGCTCCAAGCGCGCCGAGCCCAAGGTGCCCTTCGGCGCCCTGGTCGAGGCCGGCCTGCTGCACCCCGGCGACCGTTTGTACTGCCCCAAGGGCGAACGCGAGGCCCGCGTCCGCGCCGACGGCTCGCTGGTGTCCGGCTCGATGACCGGCTCGATCCACAAGCTGGGCGCCCTGTTCGAGAACGCCCCGGCCTGCAACGGCTGGACCTACTGGCGGTTCAAGACCGACCAGGGGCTGAAATCCATCGACGCCCTGCGCGCCGAAATCCGCGCGGGGATGCAATAGGCCCTCAGATCAGGGCCGGTTCGCCGGCCCGATCCAGCGCCTTGGCGAAGACCGTGGGCAGAGCCGCCCGCGCCGCCTCGAGCGCCAGCCACTGATAGTCACCACCCGCCTCGACCCGCGCTGTCCGCACCGTCAGGGTCAGGCTGAAATGGGTGAAGACATGCTCGACCGCCCCGGCCTCACGCCAATCGGCGGACACGGGCGGCTTCACGTCAGGCGCCGCGCCCCAATCCGACGTCGGCAAGCCGAGCATCCCGCCCAGCAACCCCTTGTCCGGCCGCCGCTCCAGCGCCACCCGCCCCTCGGCGTCGATCATGACGAAGGCCACGCCTCGGCGATGCGGCCGCTCCGCCTTCTTCAGTTTTACCGGGAACCGATCCGGCGCTCCGCTCGCCAGGCCCAGACACTGGTCCGCCGCCGGGCACTGGCCGCACAGCGGCGACTTGGGCCGGCACACCGTCGCCCCCAGATCCATCAGCGCCTGCGCCCAGTCGCCCGGCCGCTCATCGGTGACGAAGAGGCCCGCCAGCCGCTTCAACTCGGGCCGGGCCTTTGGAACCGGGATCTCGACCGCGAACAGCCGCGCCATGACCCGCTCGACATTGCCGTCCACCACATTGGCCGCGCGATCAAAGGCGATGGCGGCCACGGCGGCGGCCGTATAGGCGCCCACCCCCGGCAGGGCCAACAGGCCGGCTTCCGTATCCGGAAACACCCCGCCATGCTCGCCCGCCACGGCCCGCGCACAGGCCAGCAGATTGCGAGCCCGGGCGTAATATCCCAGCCCCGCCCAGGCGGCCATGACCTCGCCGTCCTCGGCCGCCGCCAGATCCGACACCGTCGGCCAGCGGGCGGTGAAGCTCTGGAAATACGGCGTCGCATGCGGCGTCGTGGTCTGCTGCAGCATCACCTCCGACAGCCAGACCCGATAGGGATCGGTCCGCGCCTCCGCCCCCGGCGGCGCGCGCCACGCCAGGCGGCGCGCATGGCCATCGTACCAGGCCAGCAATTCGGAACGGATCAGAGAGACGTTGGGAGAGACGGGGGGCATGAGATGACGCTATATAACCCCATGCGCCGCCCGCTGCCCACAGACGCCGAGGTCCGCGAGATCCTGTCGCGCCGCCGCACCCGCCCGGCGCCGCGCCCGGCGCCGCGCGCCGGCAAGGCCCTGACGCCGCTGATCAAGAAACTGGACGAGAAGTTCGGCCGCGGCGCCGGCGCGCTGGAGCCCCGCTGGCGCGAGATCGTCGGCGACCGCCTGGCCCGCGTCACCCGCCCGCAGAAACTGACCAAGGGCAAGGCCGGCCAGCCCGGCGTGCTGGAGCTGCGCGTCGCCGGCGCCGCGGCGCTTCTGGTCCAGCACCAGTCCGAAGACATTCTGGCCCGCGTCAACCTGTTCCTCGGCGCCGGTTCGGTCGATCGCCTCCGCATCGCCCAGGGCCCGATCAAGCCCCTGACCGAGGCCGCCGCCCGGCCCAACCGCGCCGCCAAGCCCCCGCCCCTGGCCGCCCAGGCCGAGGCCGATCTGGCCGCCTCCATCGCCGACGCCCCTGAAGAACTGCGCGCCGCCCTCGCCCGCCTGGGTCGCGCCACCCTGTCGCGTTCGAACGACCGCGATTGACAAATCTTCGCCGCACCTGTTCTCGAATGATCAAGGTTGCGCTGTTCCCCGGGAATCGCGCGATCATCCGGCAACGCTCCGACCAAGGAAGTCCCATGGCCAACTTCGAAACCCGCTTCGCCCGCATGAGCCGCCGTGCGGCCATCACCGGCGCCGCCATGGCGACCATGGCCCTGGCCGCCTGCGGCGGCGGCTCCAAGGGCGCGGCCGAGGGCGACATGGGTCTGGGCGCGCCGGAAGGCGCCAAGGTCACCGTGGTCGAATACGCCTCGGTCACCTGCCCCCACTGCGCCCTGTGGCAGGCCAACACCTGGCCGGCATTCAAGGCCAAATACGTCGACACGAACAAGGTCCGCTACGTCTTCCGCGAACTGCCGACACCGCCGGTCGACGCCGCCACAGCCGGCTTCCTGGTCGCCCGCTGCGCCGGCCCGGACAAGTATTTCGACGTCGTTCACCAGCTGATGGCCACCCAGCAGGAGATGCTGACCTCGTCGCCGCGCGACTGGCTGCTGCGCACCGCCCAGGCCGCCGGAATGTCCGAACAGCAGTTCAACGACTGCGTCACCGACAAGGACGCCGTCGCCGCTATGGAGACCCGCGTCCAGGCCGCCCGCACGGCAGGCGTGACCGGCACCCCGGCCTTCTACGTCAACGATACCCAGGTCATCACCCCCGGCGGCGAAGGCGCCAGCCTGGCCGACCTGTCCGCGGCCATCGACGCCGAACTGGCGAAGAAGTAACGATCATGCTTCGGGGGGCGGGCATGTTTGGAAAACTGGCGCTGATGCTGGCGGCGACGCTGGTCATCGGCGCCTGCGGTCAATCGGGCGGCAAGGCGGCCGAGGGCGAAATGGCGCTCGGCGCGGCCGAAGGCGCCAAGGTCACGGTGGTCGAATACGCCTCCGTCACCTGCTCGGCCTGCGCCGCCTGGAACGAGACGGTATGGCCCGCTTTCAAAGCCAAATACGTCGACTCCGGCAAGGTCCGCTATATCTTCCGGGAATACCCCACCCCGCCGGCCGATGTGGCGGCGGCCGGCTTCCTGATGGCGCGGTGCGCCGGGCCGGACGCCTACTTCCCCACAATCGACGCCATCATGCGTAGTCAGGTGGAATGGCGTAACGGCGTGGCGCCGCGCGACAGCCTCATTCGGATCGCCGCGGCCCACGGCATGGACGAACAGGCCTTCATGGCCTGTGTGACCGACGAACAGGCCATCAAGGCGCTGGAAACCCGCACGGCAGCCGCGCGCGCCGCCGGCGTGACGGGCACGCCCGCCTTCTTCATCAATGATCAGCAAGTCCAAGGCCGGTCTCTGGATGAGCTTTCCGCCGTGATCGACCCTCTGCTGGGAGCCCCCTGACATGCGTCTGGCCCTGATCTTCTCGCTTCTTTTCGCGCCGCTCCCGGCCTTCGCCGCCGAGCCGCCGCCGCCCGTGACGGCCCAGGATCATGTGCTGGGCCGGGCCGACGCGCCGGTGACGGTGATCGAATACGCCAGCTTCACCTGCTCGCACTGCGCCGACTTCCACAACGACGTCCTGCCGGCCTTCAAGGCCCGCTATATCGACACGGGCAAGGTCCGGCTGGTCCATCGCAACCTGCCGACCGCCCCGGCCAATGTCGCCGCCGCTGCGGCCGCCGTGGCCATCTGCGCCGCGCCCGGCCGCTATTTCGACGTGGCCGAGGTCTTCATGCGCGATCAGGCTGAGCTGCGCACCACCGGCGCCCAGCCCTGGTTCGAGGCCGGCGTGGCCGCCAGCGGCAAGACGCGCGAGCAGATCGAAACCTGCCTCAGCGACCCCGCCACCGGCGCCGCGCTTCAGGCCCAGATCGCCGGGGCGCAAGAAGCCGGCGTGGCCGGCACGCCCAGCTTCTTCGTCAACGGCAAGCCCGTCGCCGATCATTCGCTGGAAGCTCTGTCGGCCGCCGTCGACCCGCTGCTGCGCCGGTAAACGCCAGGCCCGATGCAGTTCCAGCGCCTCCGGCTCGTCGGCTTCAAGTCGTTCGTCGACCCGGCGGAGGTGCACATTGAATCCGGTCTGACCGGCGTCGTCGGGCCCAACGGCTGCGGCAAGTCCAATGTGCTGGAAAGCCTGCGCTGGGTCATGGGCGCCAACTCCGCCAAGGCCATGCGCGGCCAGGGCATGGACGACGTCATCTTCGCCGGCGCCTCGGGCCGCCCCCCGCGCAGCCACGCCGAAGTCAGCCTGACCATCGACAACGCCCAGCGTCGTGCGCCCCAGCCCTTCACCGACAGCCCGGTGCTGGAGGTATCGCGCCGCATCGACCGGGGCCAGGGCTCGACCTACCGGATCAACGGCAAGGAGGTCCGCGCTCGCGACGTCCAGCTGCTGTTCGCCGACGCCTCGACCGGCGCCAACTCCCCCGCCCTGGTCCGCCAGGGTCAGATCAGCGAACTGATCGCCGCCAAACCCCAGAACCGCCGTCGCATCCTGGAAGAGGCGGGCGGCGTCGCCGGCCTGCACACCCGCCGTCACGAGGCCGAGCTGCGGCTGAAGGCGGCCGAGACCAATCTGGAACGCCTCGACGACATCGGCCGCGAGCTGGAGACGGCGCTGAACCGGCTGAAACGTGAAGCCCGCCAGGCCGAGAAATACAAGAAGATTTCCGCCGAGATCCGCGCCCTCCAGGCCGCCCTGCTCTACGTCCGCTGGAACGACGCCCAGGTCGCCGCCGAGTCCGCCGCCCAGGAACTGCGCGACGCCGACCGCGCCGTGGCCGAAACCACGACCGCCGCCGCCGCCGCCCAGACCGCCGCCCTGTCCGCCCAGGAAGCCCTGAAGCCGGCGCGGGAGGAGGACGCCGTCGCCTCCGCCCTTCTGCACCGCGCCAGCCTGGAACGCGACCGCCTCGACATGGCCGAACAGGCCGCTCGCGCCGAAGTGGACCGCCTCAAGGCCGAAACCGCCCGCATCGCCGCCGATACTGAGCGCGAGACCAATATGGCGGCCGACGCCCAGCGCGAACTGGACCGGCTGGACCACGAACTGACCCGGCTCCAGGCCGAGATCGCCGCCGCCCCCGAACGCGGCCCCGAACTGGACAAGGCCCTGGTCGCCGCCGAGGAGGCCCGCAAGGCCGCCGACGCCGAGGTCGAACGCCTGGCCGGCGCCCTGGCCGCCGTCGAGGCCCGCGCCGCCGCCGAAGCCGCCCGCCGCCGCGACGCCGAAACCCGCCTGTCACGCGTCGCCGGACAGTTGGACCAGGCGAAGCGGGAACGTGACGCCCTGGGTCCGCTGGAAACACCCGAGCTTGAAACCGCACGCCAGACGCTGGAGACGGCTCAGACCGAACTGACCGCCGCCCGCGAAGCCGTGGAGGCGGCCGAGGCCAAACGCGGCGACCTGGCCCGCGCCGAGCAAGAGGCCCGCACCGCCGCCCGCACCGCCGAAGACCGGCTGGGCCGGTTGCAGACCGAAGCGCGCGGCCTGGCCCAGCTGCTGGTCGGCGGCAAGCGTGACCATCCGCCCGCCCTCGACAGGGTCCGCGCCGACCGGGGCTATGAAGCCGCCCTCGCCGCCGCCCTGGGCGAGGATCTGGATGCAGCCCTGGACGCCCGCGCCGCCGCCTATTGGGGCGGGGCCGATCCCCACCCGCCGGTCTGGCCCACGGGTGTCGAACCCCTGTCCGATCACGTCCAGGCCCCCGAGCAACTGGCCGCCCGCCTAGCCCTGTGCGGCGTCGCGCCCCGCGCCCAGGCGGCCGAGCTGGCCCGCACCCTGCCGGTCGGCGCCCGTCTGGCCACGCCCGAGGGCGACCTCTATCGCTGGGACGGCTTCGTCAGCCGCGCCGAGGCCCCCCGCCCCGCCGCCGTCCGCCTGGCCCAGCGCACCCGCCTGGCCGAGCTGGAAACCGAGATCGATAAGGGCAAGCCGGCGCTGGAGCAGGCCCAGGCCGCGCAAAAAGCCGCCGCCGACGCCTTCCGCGCCGCCGAGGAGGCGGTGAAGACCGCCCGCCTGAAACCCTTCGCCGCCGACAAGGCCGTGACCGCCGCCCGCGACCGCGTCGAAACCCTTGCCCGCGACCAGACCCGCCGCGAAGCCCGCGCCCAGGCCCTGGACGAAGCCCTGGCGCGCTTGACCGCCGAGGTGGCCGAGGCTGAAGCCGCTCTGGCCGCCGCACAGACCGTCGATGCTCCATCCGAGACCCTGGCCGGCCTGCGCGACGACTTGACCGCCGCCCGCGCCGCAGCCGACGCGGCTCGCAGCGCCGCCCAGACCGCCCGGTCGGACCGCGACGCCGAGGCCCGCGACCGCCAAGGCCGCGAGCAACGCCTGGGCAGCTTGACCCGCGCCCGCGACGGCTGGATCTCCCGCTCCAAGGACAGCGCCGCCCGCGTCTCCGCCCTGGCGAAGGACGCCGAGCGGACCGCCGCGCAACTGAAGCAGGCCGAGGTCGCGCCCCAGGGCTTCGCCGAACAGCGCAGCAAGCTGCTCGACACCCTGACCGCCGCCGAACAACGCAAACAGGCGTCGTCCGACGCCATGGCCATGGCCGACACCGCCGCGACCGAGGCCGACCGCGCCGCCCGTGCCGCCGACGCCGCCGCATCCCAAGCCCGCGAGACCCGCGCCGGTCTAGCCGCTCGCGCCGAAGCCGCCGCCGAAAAACTGACCGAGGCCGAGGCCACCCTGCGCGAAACCGCCCAGATGTCGCCGGAAGACCTGGCCCGCAAGCTGACCGACGAGGCCGTGGCCCGGCCGCCGGACGCCGCCGGCGCCGAGAGCCTGCTGTACGGGCTGGAGCGCGAACGCGAGGCCCTGGGCGCCGTCAATCTGCGCGCCGAGGACGAAGCGACCGAATACGGCGACCGGCTGAACAGCATGAAGTCGGAACGGATCGACCTGACCCAGGCCATCGCCAAGCTGCGCGACGGTATCGACGAACTGAACGCCGAGGGCCGCGAGCGGCTGATCGCCGCCTTCGATGTGATCAACGCCAACTTCAAGGCCCTGTTCGAGGCCCTGTTCGACGGCGGCCAGGCCGAGTTGAAACTGGTCGAGAGCGACGATCCGCTGGAGGCCGGGCTGGAGATATACGCCTGCCCGCCCGGCAAGCGGCTTTCGGTCATGAGCCTGATGAGCGGCGGCGAACAGGCCCTGACGGCGGCCGCCTTGATCTTCGGCGTCTTCCTGGCCAACCCCGCCCCCGTCTGCGTGCTGGACGAGGTCGACGCCCCGCTGGACGATGCGAACGTGGACCGGTTCTGCAAGATGCTGCACGAGATGCGGTCACGCACGGACACCCGCTTCATCGTCATCACCCATAACCCGGTGACCATGAGCCGGATGGACCGGCTGTACGGCGTCACCATGCCCGAACGCGGCATGAGCCAGCTGGTCAGCGTGGACCTGCACCAGGCGGAGAAACTGGTCGCATGATCGCCCTGCTGCTGGCTTTTGCAGAGCCCCAGTTGGTCGAAACCGGCGTCGGTCGGTTCGCCATCTACGCCGATGTCGCCTCCATCGAACGGGAGGGCGATACGGCCTGGATGCGCGAGCTTCAGGTCACCGAAGCGGGATTCAAGGTCGGGGATGTGACCTTTGTCGGCGGCTGGTCCCGCTGGGCCTTCGACTGCCGGGCCCACACGGCGGATCGGCTCGACTTCGCTTCCCTGCGCGAAGACGGGACCGAAGGCCCCGCGACCGCAGACCCCGCCCCGGCCTATGCGGCGGCGCCGGGCGGAGATGCGGCCGAACTGCTGGCGGTGGCGTGTGGCGAGGCTCCTGTTCGCGAGACCCTCAGACTGGACGAAGCAATCCTTCGGGGCCAGGCGGCGCTGGCGGACTGACCGGCCGCTCTTCTCCCTGCGGCCATTCCAGGCGGTCGCGCGGCAGGGCTTCGCGGCATTGGTCGCGCATGAAGGCCATCAGCTTCTCGCGGATCTCGCAGCGCAGGTCGAAGGCCACCGGGGCGGACCGCGCGCTGGCCAGGCAGCGGACCTGAAGCACACGCTCGGTGATGTCCGTCACCTGCATGACCTGGACGTCGCCGTCCCACAGCTTGGACGCCTTGACGATGCCCTCGAAGGCCTCACGCAGCCGGTCGATCGGCGCCTCATAGTCGACGTAGAAAAAGGCCGTGCCGATCAGACGGGCGTTCTCGCGCGTCCAGTTCTGGAAGGGCGTCGAGATGAAGTAGGACAGGGGCAGCACCATGCGCCGCCAGTCCCACAGCTTGACCACCACATAGGTGGCCGTGATCTCCTCGACATTGCCCCACTCGTTCTCGACGATGACGGCGTCGTCCAGGCGGATGGGCTGGGTCAGGGCGATCTGGATGCCGGCGACCATGTTCGTCAGGATCGGCTGCAGGGCCAGACCGGCGATGATGCCGACCACCCCGGCCGAGGCCAGCAGGCTGACGCCCCACTGGCGGAAGCCGGCGATGGTCATCAGGGCCAGGCCCACGGTGACGATGAACAGGATCACCTTGGCCACCCGCTGCAGGATGCGGGTCTGGGTCAGGTGTTTGCGGGCGAGCAGATTGTCCTCGACGGCGATATTGTACCGCTTCAGGTGCATCACCGACCACATGTCCAGCAGGCCCGAGGCCAGCCAGCCCAGGGTCAGGACGAACAGGAACTGCAGGATGTTGCGGATGTCCTGGGACGGGCCGGGATCCATCGGCGAGACGGTCACGCCGATGCCGACGCCGATGATGATGATCAGGACGCGCAGCTTGACCCGGGCGCGTTCGACCGCCCCGCGCCAGAAGACGTCCTTGTTCTTCACGACCCGGCGCAGGATGGCGAAGACGATCTTGTGCGTCAGCCAACCGCCGCCGACGAAGACCAGCAGGACCAGGACGATGACCGCCCATTCGGGCAGCCAGTCGAACTGATTCCACAGGGCGCGGATCTGGCGGGTGACGGCGATGATTTCGGGAGGCATGGCTTCCTAACGCATCAGGTCCGCAAGGGTTGAGGTCTCCTCCCTATCGCGAAGCGATGGGGAGGAAACATTATGAGCGCCTCGCTGTCGCCTCGACCAGATCGGCCAGACGTTCAGCGGCGTCAGGGATGGCCACCGAACGCGCCGCCGCCGACATGGCGGACAGGCGGGCGGGGTTGGACAACAGCCCCTCCAGCGTCGTCGTCAGCCCCTGAACCGTCAGATCATCCTCCAGCAACATCTCGGCCGCCCCGGCGTCGACCAGAGCCTTGGCGTTCAGGCGCTGGTGGTCGTCCATGGCGATCTTCAGCGGGATCAGCACCGACGGCAGGGCCGCAACCGCCAGCTCGGCGCAGGTCGAGGCCCCGGAACGACCGACGACCAGATGCGCCTTCGACAGCCGTTCGGCCATGTCGCGGAAGAAGGGGGCGACCTCGGCCTCGATCCCGGCCTCCAGATAAATCTGGCGGGCGGTCTCCAACGTCTCGGGCCGCGACTGCTGCTGCACCTTCAGACGACGCCGCAGGGCCTCGGGCAGGGCCCCCAGGGCGCGGGGCGTGGTCTCGGACAGGATGCGGGCGCCCTGGCTGCCGCCCGTCACCAGCACATGGATAGGGCCGCCCTCGACCGGCGCGGCATAGGGGCGGTCAAACAGGGCGCGGATCTCGGCCCGCACCGGCGAGCCGACGACGTGCGAACGCCCCTGCACCTTGGCCGGCGCCCGCTCCAGCGTCGGAAAGGAAGAGGCGACTTCGTTCACATAGGGGGCCAGGACGCGGTTGGTGCGGCCCAGGACCGCATTCTGTTCATGAATGACCGTCGGCCGCTGCGACGTGACCGCCGCGACCAGGGCCGGCGCCGACGGATAGCCGCCGAAGCCCACCACCACATCCGCCCCCAGCCGGTCGAAGGCCTCGCGCGCCTGCATCACCCCCTTGAAGATGGCGACGCCCGCCTTGACCAGGCCCAGCGGCCCGGAACCGGTCGCCGCATCCAGGGCCAGCCGTTCCTCGGCCGGGAAGGCGTGGGCGTATTGTTCGCCGCGATGATCGGTCGCCAGCACCACGCGCCAACCGCGCGCGGCCAGCTCACGCGCCAGGGCCTCGGCCGGGAACATATGGCCGCCGGTGCCCCCGGCGGCGAGGACGCAGAGCTGGGTCATGGATGCGGTCTCCGAAAAACACCGTCTGAATAGTCTGAAACCCGGACGACAAGGACGCCCTTAGCGCCCCAGCACGATCTCGCAGCCCGGCGCGATCACGGCGGCCAGGGCGCCCGGCTTCTCGATCCGCACCGTGGCCCGCTGCACCCGTCGATCCTCCAGACAGGCGCGCGCCAGACGTTCGGCGAAGGTCTCGACCAGGCCGACATGCCCCTCGGCCGCAATCGCCCGCGCCGCATTGGCCACGGTCTCATAGTTGATGGTGTCGCCCAGCCGTTCGATGGGTTTGGGCTCCAGCTCCAGGGTCACGTCGATGACCAGCCGCTGCAACCGGCCCTGTTCGTGGTCATAGACCCCGATCCCGGCCTCGACCTCCAGCCCGCGCACGAAGACGCTCAGCCGCTCGTAGCGCAAGGGTTCGTCCGCCGGGAACGGCGAGACCGACGACGACTGAACCACGCGGCTACTCCTGGATGTCGGGGGTGCGCCAGGCCAGATGCTGGCCCCCATCGACGGCGATCATCTGGCCCGTGACCATGCGCGCGTCAATGAGCCACAGCACGGCCTCGGCCACCGCCTCGGGGCTGCCGGGCGTCTGCAACAGGGTGCCGCGCGCCTCGGCCGCAAATTCCTCGGGCGTCTGATGGATGGACGGCAGGGTCGGCCCCGGCCCCACGCCATTCACCCGAATGCCCGGCGCCAGGGCCTGGGCCAGGGTCTGGGTCGCCCACCACAGGCCGTTGCGCGACAGGCTGTAGGAGAAGAAGCGCGGATCCGGCTTCAACACCTTCTGATCCAGCAGATTGATGATCACGCCTTCCACGGTCTGGGCGGCGAAAGCTTCCGCCAGCACGATGGGCGCCCTCAGATTGGTCTCGATATGCAGGTCCCAGCTGTCACGCGTCAGGCCGCCGACCCGGTCGTCCTCGAACACCGAGGCGTTGTTGACCAGCACGCTGACCGGCCCCAGCGAATCCGCCGCCGCCGGAACCAGCGCCCGCACCTTGGCCTCGTCCGTCAGGTCCGCCTGCAACAGGCACGTGCGCCGCCCCAGGCCCGCGATCTCGTCGGCCAGGGTCCGGGCGTCCTCGCCCGACGCATGATGATGGATCGCCACGTCGAACCCGGCTCGCGCCAGCTTCAGACAGATGGCACGCCCGATCCGCCGCGCCCCGCCCGTGACCAGGGCGACGCCCCGGCCCGCGCTCGCCGAGGATTCAGTCAACCCGACCGAACTCGAAGAAGTTAAAGGCCGAGAGGACGGCGATGAAGCCGAAGATGATGCCGAGAGCCAGCATGGGATGCTCCTGTTCGGCTTAAGGACTAGAGGGAGATTAGAGGCGGTTCAAGCCGCCTGCGGCTCTCGTTCTCCGTCGCACCCTCGAAACATCCGCCCCCGGACCGAAACGCAGGCGACACCCAAAGACCAAACGACGCCCGCATTGCTCGGCTTCACTGGCGCCTCACCCCGACGAGGCCCCGAATGCACGACGATCCCCGCCCGCGACGCCTCCACATCACCGGCGCGCCCCGCAGCGGCACCACCCTGCTTCACGTCATGGTCCTGACCTGTTTCGACATCGACGGACCGATCGAGGCCGAGCAGCGCCTCCGTCGCCGCGTCCCGCGCGACCGGCGTCTGGTCTGCTCCAAATGTCCGGGCGAGGTGGACGCCGCCGTCTCGATCCTGAGGTTCGCCCCGCGCCTGGACGTCATCTACGTCGCCCGCGATCCGCGAGAGATCGTCACCAGCGAGCACGGCGCCCATCCCGGTCGCTATTTCACCAATCTGAGGGTCTGGCGCCGCGCCGCCCGCGCCGCCGCCCGCGCCCAGGGCCATCCGCGCTTTCACGTCGTGGACTACCACCGGCTGGTGACCCAGCCCGACGCCGTCCAGGCCGAGTTGATGACCGCCATGCCCTGGCTGCGGCCGCTGCGCCCGTTTTCGCAGTATCATCTGGCCGTCCGCCGCCCCAATTCGGAATGGCTGCCGGCCATGCGCCAGATCCGCCCGGTCTGTCCGTCCAGCCTGGGCGCCTGGCGGCGTCACCTGCCCCGCATCCAGGGTCAGATCCGCCGTCACGGCGATCTGTGCCGCGACCTGATCGCCCTGGGCTATGAGCCCGACCGAAGCTGGATGCAGGTGCTGGACGGGGTCGAACCCGACCTGCGCCCCAGCGTCAACGCCGAGACCCCGTCCCTGCGCCGCCGCCTGAAGGAACGCCTGCCTCGCTTGCGCGACATCGCCCTTTACGTGATCCGCAACAGGGTGCCCGCATCGGCGCGGCTCTTGACCCAACGGTGATCCCTAATGCCATGGTCGCGGCATGAGCACCTGGCGCACCCGCATCGAACCCTTCACCCGGCCGCTGTTCTTCGCCTGGTCGCGGCTGACGCGCGGCATGACCCTGGGGGTGCGGGCGGTGGCGGTGGATGACGAGGGGCGGGTGCTGCTGGTCAAGCACACCTATCTGGCCGGCTGGTGGCTGCCCGGCGGCGGAGTGGACAAGGGCGAGACCACCCAGGCCGCCGTGGTGCGCGAACTGCACGAAGAGGCGGGGCTGATCGCGCGGGGGGCGCCGCGCCTGGTCTCGATCCATTCCAACGAACGCTTCTTCCCTGGCGATCATGTCGTGGTCTTTCGCATCGACGCCTTCGACAGCGGCGAGCGCACCAGTCATGGCGAGATCGCCGAGATCGGCTGGTTTTCTCCCTCCGACCTGCCGGACGACGCCCACCGCAGCACGCGGGCGCGACTGGCCGAGATGTTCGACGGCGTACAAATCGATACAAATTGGTGAGGCGGATCGGACGGCGCACGGCGTTATTCTGAGGGTCACGAAAGGACGTCCCATGCCCGTCTCCCGCCGCGCCGCCCTGATGGGCCTGACCCTCGCCGCCCTGCCGCTCTCGACTCCGGCCTTGGCCCAGCGCCGCTTGAGACGCCGGGAAACCCAGACCGGCCGCAGCGCCGTCGTCCCCGCCCACACCTGGACCTTCGGCACCGATCCGCTCCAGGCCTATGACGTCTATGCCGACCACGGCTCCGGGCCGATCCTGATGTTCGTCCACGGCGGCGGCTGGTCGCGCGGTGAACGGGCGATGGTCAGCGAACTGCCCGCCTACGCCCAACGCCACGCCCTGACCCTGGCCTCGACCAGCTATCGTCTGGCGCCCGCCGTCAGCGCCCGCGAATCGGCCATGGACGTCGCCGCCGCCGTGGCCGACCTGAAACGCCGCCTGCCCGGCCGCCCCCTCTATCTGCTGGGCCATTCGGCCGGCGCCCATCTGGCCGCCCTGGTCGGGATCGACCCCGACTATCTGGGCGCGGTCGGGCTGAAGCCGTCGGATTTGGCGGGGGTCATACTGCTGGACGGCGCCGGCTATGACGCCACCGCCTCGCGCGGGGACGGCCGGCTCGACCAGTGGCTGGGCCAGACCTATGACCAGGCCTTCGGCGACCAGGCCGCCGCCCTGTCGCCCACCCTGCGCGTCCGCCCCGACGTGGCCTATCCGCCCTTCCTGATCTTCCACGTCGCCCGGCGTCAGGATTCGGCCCTCCAGAGCCGCGGCCTGGCCGACGCCCTGACCCGCGCCGGCGGCCGGGCCGATGTCGTCGCCGCCCCCGACGACAGCCACATGACCATTAACCGCGGCTTCGGCGTCGCCGGCGACCCCGAGGGCGAACGCGCCGCTCGCTTCATCTCGGGCTAGCAAACGGCCGGGGCCGTGCTAGCCAAGGCGCATGAACCCGTCCCTGATCGCCCTCCTCATCGTCGTCCTGGCTGGGGGCGCCACCGCCCTCCAGGCGCCGACCAACGCCAAGCTGGCGACCGCCGTCGCCTCGCCGGTCAACGCCGCCTTCATCTCCTTCGCCGTCGGCACCACGGTGCTGGGGATCGTCGCCGCCCTGATGCATACCCGCCCCGACTTCGCCGCCGCCCGGGCGCTGCCCTGGTACGCCTGGCTGGGCGGGGTCTACGGCGCCTGTTTCGTGGTCGCCGCCGCCTGGGGCGTGCCGCGCCTGGGGGTGGCCATGACCATCACCCTGATGGTCGGCGGCCAGCTTTTGCTCAGCCTGATCCTCGACCATTTCGGCGCGTTGGGCGTCCCGCGCCAGCCGCTGAACCTGGGCCGGATCGCCGGGGTCGGTCTGGTCTTAGCGGGCGTCCTTCTGGTTCGGCGGTCGTGAGCCTATATCCCCCCGGATGACCGAGGAGACGCTCGATTCGAACCTGACGGCCGCCGCGCTGATCGCCGACGAGGCGCGTCGGGCGCCCGACAAGCCGGGCGTCTATCGCATGTACGGCGAGGACGGCTCTTGCCTGTATGTCGGCAAGGCCAAGTCGCTGAAAAAGCGCATCGTCCAGTACGCCCAGGGCCGGTTCCACACCCAGCGCATCGGCCTGATGGTGGCCCAGACCCGGTCGATGGAGCTGGTCGTCACGGCGTCCGAGACCGAGGCCCTGCTGCTCGAATCCAACTTCATCAAGAAGCTGAAGCCGCGCTTCAACGTCCTGCTGCGCGACGACAAGTCCTTCGCCGAACTGATGATCCGCAGCGACCACCGCGCGCCCCAGGTGAAGAAGCATCGCGGCGCCCACACCACCCCCGGCCACTACTTCGGCCCCTTCGCCTCGACCTGGGCGGTCAATCGAACCCTGAATACGCTGCAGAAGGCCTTCCTGCTGCGGTCCTGTTCGGACAGTGTCTACGAAACCCGAACACGCCCCTGCATGCTGCACCAGATCAAGCGCTGCTCGGCCCCCTGCACCGGCCTGATCTCGCTGGAAGACTACGGCGAGCTGGTGACAGAGGCCGAACAGTTCCTGCGCGGCAAGTCGCGCGCCGTCATCGGCCGCCTGTCGCAGGAGATGCAGGCCGCCTCCGACGAGATGGATTTCGAACAGGCCGCCCGCGTGCGCGACCGCATCCGCGCCCTGTCCGCCATTTCCATGGAGAACTCCGTCAGCGCCGACAGCGTGGCCGAAGGCGACGTCTTCGCCCTGCACTCCGACGGCGGCCAGGCCTGCGTCCAGGTCTTCTTCTATCGCGCCGGCCAGAACTGGGGCGGCCGCGCCTATTTCCCGCGCGTGGACAAGACCGACACCGATCCTGAGATCCTGGCCGCCTTCCTGGGTCAGTTCTACGAGGACAAGCCGATCCCGCGCCTGATCCTCTCCAACGTCCGCCCGCACGAGCTGGAGCTGCTGGAAGAGGCCTTCTCGATGAAGGCGGACCGCAAGATCGAGATCGTCCGCCCGATGCGCGGCGAGAAGCTGGCCTTGGTCGACCACGCCCTGACCAACGCCCGCGAGGCCCTGGGCCGCCGCCTCGCCGAAAGCTCGGCCCAAGGGAAAATCCTGGACGAGGTCTGCGAGGCCTTCGGCCTGGAGACCCGGCCCGAGCGGATCGAGATCTACGACAACGCCCATATCCAGGGCACGAACGCGGTCGGCGGCATGGTCGTGGCCGGCCCCGACGGCTTCCAGAAGTCGCAGTATCGCAAGTTCAACATCCGGGGCGAGGATCTGACGCCCGGCGACGACTACGGCATGATGCGCGAGGTCATGCGCCGCCGCTTCGCCCGCCTGGTCAAGGACGAGGAAGAGGGCGAGGACGCCGTCCGTCCCGACCTGCTGCTGATCGACGGCGGCGCCGGGCAGTTGGCCGAGGTGCTGGCGGTCCTGGCCGACCTGGGCCTGGACGACATCGCTGTGGTCGGGGTCGCCAAGGGGCCGGATCGCGACGCGGGCATGGAAAAGTTTTTCATGCCCGGCAAGCCGCCCTTCATGCTGCCGCTGAAGTCCCCGGCCCTCTACTATCTCCAGCGGCTCCGTGACGAGGCCCACCGTTTCGCCAACGGCGCCCACGCCAAGCGCCGCTCGATGGACATCAAGAAGAATCCCCTCGACGAGATCGAAGGCGTCGGCCCGGGCCGCAAGAAGGCCCTGCTCCACGCCTTCGGCTCCGCCAAGGGCGTCGGCCGCGCCTCGGTGTCGGACCTGGTCAAGGTGGACGGCATCAACCAACCCCTGGCCGAACGCATCCACGCCTTCTTCAGGCAGCCATAGGCCGCCTCACCACTCCAGCAGGGTCAGGCCGGGAATGTCGCGAAAGTCGTCGGCGTTGCGGGTCACCAGCGTCGCGCCCGAAGTGATCGCCTGCGCCGCGATCATCCGGTCCAAAACCTTGCGGCGTGAGAAGCCGCAGGTTTCGACGATGACGCGGTACGCCTTCGCCTCGTCGGATCCGAATGGAAGCACCGGCACGACCTCCAGCAGAGCGTCCAACCGCGCCCGCCGTTCTGCGGTGCTTGCGTCCAGCCGGCCAAGATCGGCTTCCAACTCCACGCGGCTGATGACGGACAGCAGAAGCGGAGGATCAAGGGCGTCCACCCGTTCGTCGATCAGCGCGTCGCCATCCCGCAGATGAATGGCGACATTGGTGTCAAGCATATAGGCCACGCCTAGAGACCCGGACGTTCGGGGATCTCGACCTCGTGGCGAATACCGATGCTGGCCGGCTTAGGCAGGCTACGAAGCTTGGCCAGCATCTCTTTGACAGGTTTTCGCTTAGGCGAAATGGTAACGACGTCGCCCTTGCGATCGATCTCGACCTCGACGCCCGGCCCAAACGCAAATTCCTTGGGCAGGCGTACGGCTTCACTGTTGCCGCTGCGGAATGTTCGACTGGTGACGGGCATGGCGCGCTCCTTTGTATACACACGTATACACGATTTATCGACGCGGCTCAAAGCGCTACAGGCGCCTTATGAGCGACATCAACGATGAACTGACCGCCGGCTATCGCCGCTTCCGCGCCGACCAATGGCCTGCCGCCCGCGCCGAGTATGAAGCCCTGGCCCAGGGCCAGAAGCCGCACACCCTGATCGTGGCCTGTTCGGACAGCCGCGCCGATCCGGCCCTGATCTTCGACGCGGCGCCCGGCCAGCTGTTCGTGGTGCGCAACGTCGCCAATCTGGTGCCGCCTTATGAGCCCGACGGCCTGCTGCACGGGGTTTCGGCGGCGCTGGAGTTCGGGGTCAAGGTGCTGAACGTCAAGCGCATCGTGGTCATGGGTCACGCCCACTGCGGCGGGGTCAACGCCATGCTGAACGGCGCGCCCGACAGCTGCGCCGACTTCGTAGCCCCCTGGGTGGCGCAAGGCTCGGCGGTGGTCCGCCGCGTGGCCGAGGAAGTGTCCGAAGACCAGGTCGAAGGCGCCGCCGAAGAGGCCGTCGTCCGCCTGTCCATCGAAAACCTGCGCACCTTCCCCTGGATCGCCGAACGCGAGGCGGCCGGCGAACTGACCCTGACCGGCCTGCATTTCGGCATCGCCGACGGCGTCCTGCGCGCCCTGACCAACAAGTCGAGGTTCGAACCGTTGGCGTGATCGCCGAACCATGCCACACCCGGCGCGTTGCAACGGACATGACGATGACCACCGCCCACCGCGCCAATCCCATTCCGAACATCCTGACCGGCATCCGCCTGTTCGCCGGGGTGGTCATGTTCGCCATGATGGCCGGGGCGGCGCCGGGGGCGCTGGACGCCTGGCTGTCGCCGGACACCCAGGCCAAGTTCGGGATCTGGGCCTTCTGGATCTTCGTCATCGCCGCTTCGACCGACTGGGTCGACGGCTTCCTGGCGCGCCGCTGGAACTCGACCACACGCTGGGGCGCCATTCTGGACCCGATCGCGGACAAGGTGCTGATCACGGGGGCCATCCTTGGCGTGCTCGCCTCCGGCTCCCTGCCGGGCATCGCCCTGCCCTGCGGCCTGATCCTGTTCCGTGAGTTCGCGGTCTCGGCCCTGCGCGAGACCATGGCCGGTCGGATCGAACTGCCCGTGACCCTGGCCGCCAAGTGGAAGACCACCGTGCAGATGGTGGCCCTGGCCGCGCTTCAGCTGACCCTGTTGTGGACCGCCTTCGGCCTGCAGGAGCCGGACGGTTCGCCCCTGTCGTGGCAGCCGGCGTTCGAATCCTTCGCCGTCTTCCTGATCTGGTTCGCCGCCGTCATCACCCTGTGGACCGGCTGGCAGTATTTCCGCGAAGCCAAACGCCAGATGCGGGATCTTTAGGGCCTGAGCGTCAAGCCGTTCGGCGTCGCCTCGAAAGCGGACAGCCGGCCCAGATAGCTCCTGCCCACCAGCGAATACGTCAGGCCGTCCTCGACCACCAGGGCCTCGACATAGTCGACCCGAACGCCGGCGACCGAGATCGTCTTCAGGTCGACCGGCGCGGCCCGCACCACGCCCGAAGCGGTCTGGACCTTGCCGGTGAAGGCTTCGGGCGCCGGATCGACGCCCAGCCGACGCGCGTCGGCGCGGGTCAGGGCCACCACGGTGGCGCCCGTATCCACCAGCACCTGCACCGCACGGCCTTCGATCTTGGCCTGGGCCCAGTAATGGCCGTCCGGTCCCTTGACCACCTGGGTCGGGGTTCCAGACGCGGAGGCCGTGATCGCGACATCGGCGGTCGCCGCCATGGCGGCCTCTCCGCCTTGCAGATGACGGATCGTCAAAGCTGTCGCGAACGAGGCCACAAGGGCGACGCTCATCACGGCGGCGGACTGAAGGTCGATGCGGATCATGGACCCTGCCTATCCGACCCAGGTTGGAATGCGGTGAACCGACTTGGCTGACGAAACCTTAAGCCCCGACCGACCTAGCCCAGCTTGGCCGGGTCCACCCGAGACCGTCGAGACGGCAGATCCGCCATCACCGCCGCCCGTTCTGCGTCGCTGAGCGCGCGCCATCCAGCGATCTCGCCCAAGGTCCGGAAACATCCCAGACACAGGCCGCTTTCGCCGTCGACGGCGCACACCATGACGCAGGGCGTGGCGATCGACTTCGGCGGCCCGGCCGGGCGCGGGGCCTCGCTCAATGTGACACCGTCAAGAAATATACTCCGCTTGCTGATCGATAAATTTGCAATTTCCGCGAAGCTGTCTATCTTGGGCTCTGACGCGAAACGACTGATGGTGAGATTCCATAGGTACGACGCGTCTCTTTTCATCGTTCTGCGAAAGGAGACGCCAAAATGAACGATAAGGAGCGTAACCTCCAACACGCCATGATGTCCTTCGCCCTTTGGGGCGGGATGCTGGTCAACAGTCGGCACCTGCCGTCGAACTCGGGACGGGCGGTCAGCCATCCGTCCAACTTCGTACCCTATACGCCCAAGAAACGCTGACGGCCTCGAAAGCCTGATGCTGCGGAAGCCCCGGTCCAGCCGGGGCTTTTGCAATTCCGGGCTTGCCTGACGCGGCGTTCGCGGTCGATGACGGCGGGGAACGAGGGAGACGACCATGGGCCTGATCACTGAAACGAGACAGGGCGCGATCCTGGTCTGGACGCTGGACCGCGAGGCCCGGCTGAACGCCCTGCCCGATATGACGGACGGGGAAGAGTTCGCCGAGGCCTGCGCCCGCGCCAATGCGGACATGACGGTCAAATGCGTGGTCCTGACCGGCGCCGGGCGCGCCTTCTCCGCCGGCGGCGACCTGACCGCCATGCGCGACCGCCGCGATCTGTTCGAGGGGTCCGGCGCCGACATCCGCGCGCGCTATCGCCGCGTCGTCCACCGGATCGTCCGCAGCCTCTATGATCTGGAGATCCCGCTGGTCTCGGCCGTCAACGGCCCGGCCATGGGCCTGGGCTGCGGCATCGCCGCCACGGCGGACATCCGCATCGCGTCGGACCGCGCCAGCTTCGGCGTGCCCTTCCTGAAGTTGGGCATCATTCCCGGCGACGGGGGCGCGTGGCGGCTGCCGCGCGACGTCGGCTACGCCCGCGCCGCCGAAATGCTGTTCACCGGCCGCAGCGTCGACGCCGAGACGGCCGAGCGTTGGGGCCTGGTCAACCGGGTCGTGCCGCACGACCGGTTGATGGAAGAAGCCCTGGTCACCGCTGGCCAGATCGCCGCCCAGCCGCCCCAAGCCCTGCGCATGGCCAAGACCCTGATGCGCCAAGGCCGCGATCAGACCTTCGAACAGATCCTGGAGCTCTCGGCCGCGATGCAGGCCCTGGCCCACATGACCGACGACCATCTGGAGGGCGTGAACGCCGTGCTGGACAAGCGGCCAGGCGAATTCACCGGCCGCTGATCCGTTTGCTTACTGAGGGCGCATCGCCTGGTTCGGGCCGACGCCGGCGGCGACGGCGCGCTTGGCGCCGGCGGTCTCGCCCGGCTTCATGAACTTGACCAGAACCCTTTGGCCGATCAGCAGAGGCGCGTCGCCGGCCGAGGCCACGACCTCGACCACCCGCTCGTCGGTGCGCTGCGAGGGATCGTCCGAGGCCAGCTTGCGGGCGCCGAACACAGCCGCCCGACGCATGACGGCGCCGATATAGACCTTGGTCGTGTCGCCTTCCGGCGTAATCTCGACGGCCTGGCCGTCGCGCAGGTTCGGCAGGTCGCTTTCGACCACTTCAGCGCGGACGATGCGCGGCGCATCCGGCTCCAGATCGAACATGGTCGAGACGTTCAGGGTCGAGGCGCCGGCGCCGGGATTGGCGTAGCGACGCACGATCCGGCCGGCGCTGGGCGCACGGATGATGGTCAGTTCCTGATCATAGCGCGCCTGGTCCAGTTGGGCGCGTGCGGTCTGGACGGCGGCGGTCTGGGAGCCGAGGCGCGCCTGAGCCGAGGCGATGGCGTCCTGGGCCTGGTCGATGCGCTGGGCGGCGACGAAGTTGGTGGCGACCAGACGCTGCAGACGGTCGCGTTCGCGCTGGGCGGTGCGGATATCGACGCGGATCTGGGCAAGTTGGCTTTCGGCCTGGGCCACGGCGGCCTGGGCGCTCTGCACCGCCAGCCGCGCCTCGTCGTCTTCCTGGCGGGCCAGGATCTGACCGGCGACGACGGTGTCGCCCTCCTGCACCAGGACTTCGCGGACGATGCCGCCGCGACGCGCCGCGATCTGGATGATGCCGCCCTCGACATCGACCTTGCCGTTGGCGATGGCCGCATAGGGGCTCTCGACCTTGGTCGCGGCCGCCTTCTCCTGTTCGGCCTTCTTGGTCTTGGCCGAGGACTGGAACAGCATGAAGCCGACCACCAGCACGATGACCAGCAGCAGGCCGAGCCAGGTGCGTTTTTTCTTCAGAAAGCCGGGCATGGGCGTATCGTCCTAAGGGATTTCGTCGTTGTGTTCAGTGGGACGCCAGGATGGCGTTCGGATCTGGGATGCGGCGCTGATCGTCCAGGATCTTGCCGTCCTCGATATGGATGACCCGGTCGGCCCAGGCCTCCAGGCGCGGGTCGTGGGTCACGCAGATCACGGCGGCGCCGTGTTCGGTGGCGGCGCGGCGCAGCAGCTTGATCACCACCTGGCCGTTCTCGCCGTCCAGGGCCGAGGTCGGTTCGTCGGCGAACAGGATCTTCGGGTCCTTGGCCAGGGCGCGAGCGATGGCGACCCGCTGCTTCTCGCCGCCCGACAGGGCCGCCGGCCGCTGGTGCAGGCGATGGCCCAGGCCGACTTCTTCCAAGGCGGTCGTGGCGCGTTTGCGCGCCTGGCCCGAGGTCAGGCCCTGGAACTTCAGCACGGTCTCGACCTGCTGCAGCGCCGTCAGGGCCGGGAACAGGTTGAAGCCCTGGAAGATGAAGCCGCAATTATCCAGCCGGAACTTGTCGATCCGGCCCGACGAAAATTTCCACAAGTCGTCGATATCCAGCACGTCGACCCGCCCCTCTTCGGGCCGCAGCAGGCCCGAAAGCGCCGCGATGAGGGTCGACTTGCCCGAGCCTGACGGCCCCATGACCATGGTCAGGTCGCCGTGTTTGGCGTCAAAATCGACGCCCTTCAGCACCTCGACCCACGACTTGCCGGACTTGAACCGCTTGACCAGTCCCTTGGCCTCGATGGCGTAATCGCCGTGCTTGCCGTGAACCTTGGTGTGACCGAATGACATGTCGTTCATCGCAGCAGGTCCGCCGGTTGGCTGTTCTTGAGGATGCCCAGCGACAGCAGGCCGGACACCATGGAGATCAGGATCAAGCCGATCCCGACGACCAGCAGCAGGCTGAACGGCAGGGCGATGATGACCGCCCCGGCCATGGCCAGCAATGACACAAGCCAGGTCAGGAAGATGGCGGCGAACACCCCCACCACCCCGACCCAGAAGCTGAGCTCGACCACGATCCGCCTCAGCGATCCCATGCCCACGCCCAGGGCCCGCAGCGAGGCGAACTCCTTGATATTGGCCATGATGGCCCCGCGCAGCGTCTGCCAGGTGATGGCCACGCCGATGATGATCCCCAGCACGACGCAGCCGCCGATGATGATGACCAGAATGCCTTCCTCGAACATGGCGCCGGCGTTGGCTTCGGCCAGCTGCTGTTTGGTCCAGGCCTTCCATTGGCCGGCGCCCATCTCATTCAGCTGGGCGACGACGATGGGCGCGCGGGCCGGATCGCGCAGCTTGACCATCAGCGGGCCGACGCGCGGGCCGGTGTCCGCCTGCCCCAGCATCCGCAGGGTGTCGCGCGACATCACCACGCCGGGCTGCATCATATTGGGATAGCCGCGCGTCACGCCGACGATGGTGACGGTCTGACCATTATACAGAGCCTTGTCGCCCAGTTTGACGCCCAGGGTCGACAGCGCCGTTTCATCCACCGCCACCGTGTAGGGCTGACGCAGGGCGTCCACCAGTTCCTGGGAATAGTCGGTCGGAATGGTCACCGAACCTGGGCGGGTGTCGATGATGCTGGCCTGAACGAACTTCTGGCGGGGCGCGCCCTGGCTGGCGTTGTCCGCCTGGCTCTTGGTCGGATCGACGTTCTTGATGTTCTGGAAGGTGCCGCCGGCGCCGTCCAGCGGCATGACCTCGATCACCTCGGGGTGATTATAGGCCAGCGGAATGAACCGGCGCGGCACGCCGGACGGTCCGCTGATCAGGCTCTTGGCGCCGGGTTGCATGATGAAGATGTCGGCGCCCGACCGTTCGATGGTCGCGGTGAAGCCCTTGCCGATGCCGATGAAGACACCGGTCATGGCCAGGACCAGCAGACCGGACAGGGCCAGGGCCATGACCGCCGCCATATAGCGGCGCCACTCGAACAGCAGCGTAGATAGCGCAAGCGACATGGTCGTCGATAAACCCCCGATACGTCTGCCTATCTGAGCGCGCGCCGCCTCACGGCCAAGTTAAATCGGGGTAAGGCTTTGCCGCTTCGTCACATTGCGCGCCCCAAACCGAACGATTAAGCCCGTTTCAGCCTCTTGGCGGCGCCGACAAAACGGCGCTAGTTACAAGATAACAGTCGGGTCAAATTCGATCCGCACTCCGGAGAAGTCCTGAATGTCGCTGCCCTCGCTTCGTCTCACCGCCTCGCTGGCCGCCCTCGGCGCCGCGACCGTCGTCCTGTCCGCCCCCGCAACCCCGGCCAAGGCCGACGAGGGCATGTGGACCTTCGACAATTTCCCAATTGCGACGGTGAACGAGAAATACGGCACGAACATCGACCAGGCCTGGCTGGATCGGGTGCGCAACGCGGCCGTGCGCCTGCAAGGCTGCTCGGCCTCGCTGGTTTCGGGCGAGGGTCTGATCCTGACCAACCACCACTGCGTCGTCTCCTGCGTCCAGGACCTGTCCACGGCCGAAAACGACTACGTCAAGAACGGCTGGATGCCCGCGACGCGCGAGGACGAGAAGAAATGCCCCGGCCAGACGGCCGAGATCCTGACCGACATCACCGATGTGACCGACCGGGTCGTCGGCGCCGGCGCCGGGCTTGAAGGCGCCGCCTTCGTCCAGGCCCGGGCCGCCGAGATCGACAAGATCCAGAAGGAAGTCTGCGGCGACGACCAGAAACTGACCTGCCAGGTCATCAGCTTCTATCGCGGCGGTCAGTACAAGCTGTACAAGTTCCGCAAATACGACGACGTGCGCCTGGTGTTCGCGCCCGAGTTCCAGGCGGCCTTCTTCGGCGGCGACCCCGACAATTTCAACTTCCCGCGCTACGCCCTGGATGCCGGCTTCCTGCGCATCTACGAGGACGGCAAGCCGGTCGCCACGCCGAACCACCTGACCTGGAACGCCAATGCGCCCAAGGAAGGCGACGTCACCTTCGTGGCCGGCAACCCCGGCTCGACCTCGCGCCTGTTGACCATGGCCCAGTTGGAGGCGCTGCGGGACCAGCAGCTGCCCCTGACCCTGATCCAGACCTCGGAACTGCGCGGCCGCCTGCTGGAATATTCGACCACCGGCGAAGAGGCCAAGCGCGTCTCGGTCGATCCGATCTTCGGCCTGGAGAACGGCTTCAAGGTCTTCTACGGCCAGCAGGGCGCCCTGACCGATCCGGCCTTCATGGCGACCAAGCGCACCGAGGAGCAGGAGTTGCGCCAGCGCGTCGCCGCCGATCCGGCCCTGGCCCAGCGCATCGGCGATCCCTGGGCCGAGCTGGAGCGCGTCTCGACCGCCCAGCGCGACCTGTATCTGCCCTATCGCCAGCTGGAATCGGCCGCCGGCCAGCGCTCGTCGCTGTACAGCTACGCCAAGGCCATCGTGCGCGCGTCCAAGGAACGGGCCAAGCCGGTCGCCGAACGCCGCGCCGGCTATTCGGACGCCGACATCGCCTCGCTGGGCCGCCGCCTGGCGACCGAGACGCCGATCTCGACGGATCTTGAGAAGATCTATCTGGACTTCTGGCTGTCCAAGACCCGCGAATATCTGACCGTCGACAATACCGACGTGAAGGCCCTGCTGGGCAAGGAAAGTCCGGAACAGATCGCCGAACGCCTGGTGGACGGCACCCGCCTGGCCGATCCGGCCTTCCGCGCCCAGGCCCTGGCCATGACGCCGGAACAGCTGGCCGCCTCGGGCGATCCGCTGATCCAGTTCGTCCTGGCCAATGACCCGGCGGCTCAGGCCGTCCGCACCCAGTGGGAGGCCGCCGTCTCCGGCCCGACCAGCCGCGCGGGCGAGAAGATCGCCCAGGCCCGGTTCGCGGTTTACGGCACCAACCTGTATCCCGACGCCACCTTCAGCCTGCGCCTGTCCTACGGCCAGGTGAAGGGCTGGACCTATCGCGGCGTGACGGTGGCGCCCTTCACCGAGATCGGCGGCCTGTACGAGCGCAACACCGGCGCCGAGCCGTTCAACGCCGCCGAGGACTGGATGGCGGCCGAGGGCAAGATCGACAAGTCGACCGTCTATGACTTCGTCTCGACCAACGACATCATCGGCGGCAATTCGGGCTCGCCCGTGATCAACGCCAAGGGTGAAGTCATCGGCGCCGCCTTCGACGGCAACATCCACTCGCTGGGCGGCAGCTTCGGCTACGACGGCGAACTGAACCGCACGGTGACGGTCTCGACCGCCGCCATCACCGAGGCCCTGCGCACCGTCTACAACCAGCCGCGCCTGCTGCGCGAACTGGGCGTTCGCCGGTAACACCGGCGCATAAGCGCCTCTCCCTCCCCCTCGGGGGAGGGGGTCGCGAAGCGACCGGGTGGGAAGGGCTCGGCGATCCATCACAGGACCGCCCCCTTGTCGCCCTGCCGCCCCCACCCGTCCGGCGCTGCGCGCCGGCCACCCTCCCCGGACGGGGAGGGAGAGTTCTGGAGCCCCCCATGCGCCTCGCCCTTCTCGCCTCCGCCGCCGTCATCGCCCTCGCCTTTGCCTCCTCGGCCAGCGCCGAAGAAGGCATGTGGACCTACGATAACTTCCCCATCGCCCGCGCCAACCAGGCGCTGGGGACGAACATCGACCAGGCCTTCCTGGACCGTGTCCGCCTGTCGTCGGTGAAGTTCGGCGGCTGTTCGGCCGGCGTGATATCGGGCCAGGGCCTGGTGATGACCAACAACCACTGCGTCGCCACCTGCGTCGCCAACCTGTCCACGCCCCAGGTCAACTACGCCGAGACCGGCTTCACGCCGAAGTCGCGCGAGGAAGAGCTGAAATGCCCCGGCGCCACCGCCGAGATTCTGACCGACATCAGCGACGTGACCGAGCGGATGCACAAGGCGGGCGAAGGGCTTGAGGGCCAGGCCTTCACCCAGGCCCGCGACGCCGAGGCGGGACGGATCGAAAGCGAAGCCTGCGGCAATGACCCCAAGATCCGCTGCCAGGTCGTCAGCCTGTACCGGGGCGGCCAGTTCAAACTCTACAAGTACCGCAAATATTCCGACGTCCGCCTGGCCTGGGCGCCCGAGGATCGCGCCGCCACCTTCGGCGGCGACCTGGACAACTTCTCCTTCCCCCGCTTCGCCATCGATGCCGCCTTCATCCGCCTGTACGAGGACGGCAAGCCGGTCGAGACCCAGACCCATTTCGCCTGGAACCCGAACAAGCCGACCGAAGGCGAGGCCGTCTTCATCTCCGGCAATCCCGGCTCGACCCAGCGCCTGCTGACGATGGATCAACTGATCACCATCCGCGACGTGGTCCTGCCGCTGGACCAGCTTATTGCATCAGAGCTGCGCGGCCGGCTGATCCGCTATTCCGAAGAAGGCGAGGAGCAGGCCTTCATCGCCATGGACCCCATCGTGGGCCTTGAGAACACCTACAAGCGCGGCCGTGGCCGGATGGCCGCCCTGATCGATCCGGCCTTCATGGCCAGGAAGGCCGAACAGGAAGCCGACTTCCGCGCCCGCGCCGCCGCATCCGGCGTCGATCCCTGGTCCAGCCTCAGCGCGGTCCAGCCCGTCGCCCGCGAACTCTATCCGTCCATGGCCCTGCTCGAGGGCGGCACGGGCCTGGGCACCACCTCCGTCGCCGGCGGGTCGCAGCTGTTCGCCTACGCCCGCACCCTGGTGCGCGGCGCCCAGGAGCGGGCCAAGCCGTCCGACCAGCGCCTGCCCGAGTTCGCCGACAGCCGCCTGTCGGGCGTCGAATCTCGCCTGTTCGCCGAACGCCCCACCTATCCCGAGCTGGAGCAGATCCGTCTGGAATGGTGGCTGTCCAAGACGCGTGAATGGCTGACGGTCGACAACCCTTCCGTCCGGACCCTGCTGGGCAAGGAAAGCCCCGAGACCCTGTCGGCCCGCGTCGTCGCCGGCACGACCCTGGCCGACCCGGCCGCGCGCCGCGCCCTGTGGACGGGCGGTCTCGCCGCCGTCCAGGCCTCGACCGATCCGATGATCCAATACGCCCTGGCCATAGACGCTGACGCCCGCGCCGTCCGCGACGCCTGGGAGACGCGGGTCCAGGCCCCGACCGACCGCGCCTCGGAACAGCTGGCCGCCGCCCGCTTCGCCGCCTATGGCGACGCCGTCTATCCCGACGCCACCGGCACGCTTCGCCTGACCTACGGCCAGGTCGAAGGCTCGGACGTGCCGGGCCAGCGGTTCGGCGCCTTCACCACCTTCGCCGGCCTGTGGGACCGCGCCACCGGGGCCGAGCCCTTCGCCGTCGCGCCCCAACTGCTGGCGGCCAAGGACCGGATCGACCCGAACGCCGTCATGGACATGGCCGTCTCGACCGACACCATCGGCGGCTCGTCCGGTTCGCCCGCCATCAACGCGAAAGGCGAGATCATCGGCGCCAACTTCGACTCCACCGTCCTGACCCAGCGCAACGCCTACGGCTACGACCGCGCCGTCAACCGCAGCGTCATCGTCACCACCCAGGCCGTCACCGTGGCCCTGCGCGACGTCTATGGCATGGACCATCTAGTCGCGGAGCTGGGCGTTTCACAGTGAGCGAGATCGCCTTCCGCCCCGCGACGCCCGAAGACGTCGCCGCCCTCCATCCGCTGATCGAGCGGGCCTATCGCGGCGACACGGCCAAGGTCGGCTGGACGCATGAGGCGGACCTGTTGTCCGACACCCGCACCAGCGTCGACGAACTGTCAGCCCTGATCGCCGATCCCGAGCGGGTCGTCTTGCTGGCGCATCAGGACGGCGTCCTGATCGGCTGCGTCCAGGTCGCCCGCGTCGGCGACGACCGGACCTATCTCGGCCTGCTGACAGTCGAGCCCACCTTGCAGGCCTCAGGCCTGGGCCGCCGCCTGATGGCCGCCGCAGAAACCGAGGCCGTCACCCGCTTCGGCGCCCGCCGCATGGAGATGACCGTCATCAACCGCCGCGCCGAACTGATCGCCTGGTACCAACGCCGCGGCTACCACCCCACCGGCGAAACCCGCCCCCTGCCCGTCGATCCGCCCCGGCCGGAGCTGGACTTCGTGGTGTTGGAGAAGGGGCTCTAGCCACTTCTTCTTTCGTCATTCCGGGCGCAGCGCAGCGGAGACCCGGAACCCAGCGGCGC
>NZ_JAUSOE010000093.1 GCF_030656255.1 Brevundimonas sp.
CGAGAGCTCCGGCCCGATGCAGGTCGTTTCGGGCCCTTTCGGACGAGAGCGCGTGCACTACGAAGCGCCGCCCGCCGCCCGTCTGCAGGACGAGATGCGCGCGTTCCTCGACTGGTTCACTGACGAGCCGCGGACGGATCCGGTCCTCAAGGCCGCGATCGCCCACCTGTGGTTCGTGACCATCCACCCGTTCGACGACGGGAACGGCCGGATCGCCCGGGCGATCGCCGACATGGCGCTCGCCCGTTCCGAGAAAAGCGCCCAGCGGTTCTACAGCATGTCCGCCCAGATCCGGCTGGAGCGCAAGGACTACTACGCGACCCTGGAGACGACCCAGAAAGGCGCGCTGGACGTGACCCTCTGGCTGGACTGGTTCCTCGGCTGCCTCGATCGCGCATTCGACGGCGCGGAAACCACCCTGACCCATGTGATGCGCAAGGCGCGCTTCTGGGAGGCGCTCGCAGGTCAGACGTTGAGCGAGCGCCAGAGCACGGTCATCAACCGGCTGCTCGACGGCTTCGAAGGCAAGCTCACCTCGACCAAATGGGCGGCGCTGACGAAGTCCTCGCCCGACACGGCCTTGCGCGACATCAAAGATCTGGTGGACCGGGGCATCCTCGTGAAGGATGACGGCGGGGGACGCAGCACAAGCTATTCTCTGGTCGATCGAGGATAAGCGCCTCCCCATGGCGCCGGCGAGGCTCTGCGCCGTGCGGCTCCACTGAAGACCCTGCCTCGACAGGGAGGATCGCAATTCGCCAGTTCTGGCGCGTTACCGCCAAAAACGCAGCCTCAGGCCTGGCGTGCGATAGCAATGGCCGAGAGGTCGGACGCGGCATCCACCAAAACTCCGGCCGCCTTGCGCTCCGAATAGCGGTCCACGAGCTGAACGGCGTGGGGCCGGACCAGGATGGTGAAGCGCACCAGTTCCTCCATCACATCGACAATCCGCTCATAGTAGGCCGAGGGTTTCATCCGGCCGGCCTCGTCGAATTCCTGGAAGGCCTTGGCCACGCTCGACTGGTTGGGGATGGTGACCATCCGCATCCAGCGGCCCAGAAGGCGCAGAGTGTTGACGGCGTTGAAGCTCTGGGACCCGCCCGACACCTGCATGACGGCGAGCGTCCGGCCCTGGGTCGGGCGCATGCCGCCCAGGCTCAACGGCAGGTGATCGATCTGCAGCTTCATCAGTCCGGAGACCTGGCCGTGCCGCTCCGGGCTGCACCAGACCATGCCCTCCGACCACAAGGCGTGTTCGCGCAACTCGCGCACCGCCGGGTGGTCGTCGTCGCCGGGCGCGCCCGGCAGGGGCAGGTCGGTGGGGTCGAAGATTCGGGTCTCGCATCCCCTTTGCTGCAGCAGGCGGGCCGCTTCCTCGACGCAGAACCGCGAATACGACCGCTCGCGCAGCGATCCGTACAGGAGAAGGATACGCGGCGCCGGCTCGGTCGGGCCCAGTCCACGGGCGGGATCGGCGGACAGATAGGCCGCGTCCAGAGCCGGCAGATGATCCGGGTCCGGCAGCGAGCGCAGGCGGGTGAAGGTCATCACAGGTCCTTGGTCAGACAGGCGGCCGACGCCGGCCAGACGTCCGCGAAGTCCGACGTGCGGACGAGCGATAGACCGGGCCGGTCCTATTAAGGTCACTACAGGACGGTGAACAGCAATCGCTCGGGACCGCGCCGAGACCGCGACACCCTGACCGTCGCCAAACCCCGCGGGATCCTTCAGAGAGTCAAAGGCGGCGGTTGACGGATACGAGGCAAGAAGCTGCGGGCAACAACATTCCAAGGCACTATTTTCCCGTGACCTGCTCGCGGGTCGATCTCCGCAAAAATTAGTTCGGTGTTTTCAGCAGATTTCAGGGGCCTTCACCGCAATGCGCCATGCCAATGGACAGGCGAGCGCTCGCCAGCAAAAGATTTTTGGTAGCGGTGTGGTAGCGGCGTAAAAAATAGGGTGGGCGATCCCGTTGGGATCGCCCTGCCATAACCTATTGATTGCCTTGGCAATCTCGACTGGAGCGGGCGAAGAGATTCGAACTCTCGACCCCAACCTTGGCAAGGTTGTGCTCTACCACTGAGCTACGCCCGCACTCCGTAGGAGCTAGGTGCGCTCCCCGTCGAGGAGGGGGCGTATAGCGGAGGGTTGAGCGGTTCCGCAAGAGGTTTTTTCGACCTATCGCGGTTCGCGTCGCCCGCGTCGGAAAACGCCGCCGAAACGCTCCCGGCGCTCGCCGCCTGAGCGCTTTCGCGCTCAAGCGACGAGCCGCCGCGCGTCAGCGCGGCGCCAACCTGATAGCCCCGTCCAGCCGGATGCATTCGCCGTTGATATAGACGTTGCGGGCCAGTTCCAGCACCAGGGACGCATAGTCGGCCGGCGTGCCCAGGCGGCTGGGGAAGGGGATGGCGGCGGCCAGGGCGTCCTGGATCTTCTGGTCCATGCCGGCCATCATCGGCGTCCACATGATGCCGGGCAGGATGGTGTTGCAGCGCACGCCTTCCTGGGCCAGATCGCGCGCCACAGGCAGGGTCATAGCGTAGACGCCGCCCTTGGACGCCGAATAGGCCGCCTGGCCGATCTGGCCGTCCTGAGCCGCCACGGACGCCGTATTGACGATCAGGCCGCGCTCGCCGTCCGCCATCGGCTCCAGCGTCACCATGCCCGCCGCCGACTGCGACAGGACGCGGAAGGTGCCGAACAGGTTGACCCGCACGGTGCGTTCGAACTGAGCCATGTCGTGGGCGCGAATCTCGCCGGTGTCCTTCTTGCGCGAGACGGTCTTCTGGCCCGTGGCGATACCGGCGCAGTTGACGGTCAGCCGCTCCTGGCCGTGGGCGGCGCGGGCCTTTTCGAAGGCGGCGGCGACCGAGGCGTCGTCGGTCACGTCCACCTGGCAGAAGACGCCGCCGATTTCCCTGGCGATCTCTTCGCCGCGTTCGGCGTTCAGATCGAACAGGGCGACCCGTGCGCCCGTCGCAGCGATGGCGCGGGCGGTGCCTTCGCCCAGGCCCGAGGCGCCCCCGGTGACCACGGCGGCGATGGTGTTGTCGAGTTTCATCCTGGTCGTTCCTATGTATTGTTTGAACCTGAGTTTCGTTTGAGGATTTAGCGGCCATGACCGCCAAAGCCAAACCCGCCGATCCGTCCGACGCCCTGGACCCGAAAAAGGCCCTCGTCCCTTCCGTCGTGAAGGTCAACGAGGCGCGCGTGACCAAGGGCTTCTGGCCCAAGATCACCCGCACGGCCGCCCGCATCCCCTTCGCCGACCAGGCCCTGGCCGCGTGGTACGCCGCGCGCGACCCCGAAACGCCGATGGCGGCCAAGGGCATGATCTTCGCCGGCCTGGCCTATTTCGTCCTGCCGGTGGACGCCATTCCCGACATCTTCGCGGGCATTGGCTACACCGACGACGCCGCCGTGATCACCGCCGTCCTCGCCATGGTCGGCGCCAGCATCAAACGCCGCCACCGCGACAAAGCCGAAGACGCGGTGCAGCGGTTGAAGGCGAAATAATAATCCTCCCCCGAGAAGCGTAGCGGAACGGGGGAGGTCAGCTCTCCACCGTCACCACGATCTTGCCCAGGGCCTGACGGTCGCCCAAGGCTTTGATCGCCTCGCCGGCCTTCTCCAGGGGGAAGGTCTTGGACACCCGCGGCTTGATCTTGCCGTCGGCGTACATCTGCATCAGTTCGGCCATATTGGCGGCGTGGCCCTTGGGATCGCGCGCGACGGCCGCGCCCCAGAAGACGCCGATCACCGACACCGACTTCAGCAGCGTCAGGTTCAGCGGCAATGACGGAATCCCCGCCGGGAAGCCGACCACCAGATACCGCCCGTTCCAGTCCATGGCCCGCAGCGCCGGATCGGCATAATCGCCGCCTACCGCGTCATAGACCACGTCGGCGCCGTCGCGGCCGGTCGCCAGCCTGAACTCGCCCGACAGCTCCTTCTGCGCGGCCTTGTCCATCGGGCCGGTCGGATAGATCAGGCCGTTGTCGGCCCCCAGGTCCAGGGCGAACTGGACCTTGTCGTTGGTCGAGGCGGCGGCGACCACGCGCGCGCCCATGGCCTTGCCCAGTTCGACGGCGGCGGCGCCCACGCCCCCGGCCGCGCCCAGCACCAGCAGGGTCTCGCCGGCCTTCAGCTGCGCCCGGTCCTTCAGCGCATAATAGCTGGTGCCATAGGTCATGATCAGGGCCGCCGCCTCCTCGAAGCTCATGGCCTCGGGAATGGGGATGACCGTCTCGGCCCGCACCGCCAGCCGCTCCACCAGCCCGCCCCAACCGGGCACGGCGATGACGCGGTCGCCCTTGCGCACGCCCTTGACGCCCTCGCCCACAGCCTCGACCACGCCCGCGACCTCGGCGCCGGGCGAGAAGGGCCGCTCGGGGCGGAACTGGTATTTGTCCTCGATGATCAATGTGTCGGGATAGTTGATCCCCACCGCCTTGACCTCGATCACCACCTCGCCCGCCTTGGGCGTGGGATCGAGCACGTCTTCCACCACCAGGGTTTCAGGACCGCCAGGCGCTTTCGAAAGAACAGCACGCATCAAGATTTCCTTTTCCCCGTGGCCGACATGGCGCGGCCTTCATCGCGACGCTAAACAGCGCCACGCCCGATTGAAAGAGGCGACGAAAACCAGGCTCAGGAAGACCCCATGACCGCCCTCATCCTTCACGGCGGCGCCGGCGCCCGGCGCGAACGCAACTACGACGCCGAGGTCGTGCACATGCGCCAGGTGGTCGAGGCCATGAAGGCGCGGCTGGACGCGGGCGACAGCGCCCTAGACGTCGCCACCGCCGCCGTCGTCATGCTGGAGGATTCCGGCCTTTACGTCGCCGGCAAGGGCGCCTCTCCCAATCTGGCCGGCGCCTATGAGCTGGACGCCAGCATCATGGACGGATCGACGAAACGCGCCGGGGCCGTCGCCGCCCTGCAAGGCTTCCGCAACCCCGTCGTCGCCGCCCGCGCCGTGATGGACCGCACGCCGCACGTCATGCTGGTGGGCGAGGGCGCGGCCCTGTTCGCCCATGACCAGAAGCTGGAGCCCATCGCCGACGAGGCCGCCTGGTTCACCGGCGCCGGCCAGGGCGAGGACAACCATCCGCCTGGAACCCTCAGCCACGGCACCGTCGGCGTCTGCGTTCTGGACGCACAAGGCCGCCTCGCCGCCGCCACCTCGACCGCAGGCGTCTTCGGCAAGATGCCCGGCCGCGTCGGCGACACCCCCATCCCCGCCGCCGGAACCTGGGCCGACGCCAAGGCCGCGACCTCCTGCACAGGCCAGGGCGAATATTTCATCCGCGTCGCCGCCGCCGCCCAAGTCGCCTGGCGCGTCGCCGCCGGCCAGACCCTGGCCCAGGCGACCCAGGCCGTGATCGACGAGATCGGTCAAATGGGCGGCGACGGCGGCATGATCGCCCTGGACGTCGCTGGAAACATCGCCGCCCCCTTCAACAGCCAAGGCATGAAACACGCCTGGCTGACGCCCGTCGGCGAGATCGGCGTCGAGGTCTTCAGGGACTAGGCCCCGATCTCGCTCTGGCCTGACATCACGTCGGAGATGGTGGTCAGCAGCACCTTCAGGTCGATGGGCTTGCTGACCACCGCATCCATGCCCGCCGCCAGATAGGCCTCGACCTGCTCCACCATCGCATTGGCCGTCAGGGCGATGATCGGCGTCCGCGCCAGCGCCTCGTCGGCCTCGCGTTTGCGAATGGTCTTCGTCGCCGTGGGACCGTCCATGTTCGGCATCTGCACGTCCATCAGGATCAGGTCCCAGGCGCACGCCTGCGTCGCCTTCACCGCCTCAAGGCCGTCCTCGACGATCTCGACCTCGATCCCGACCTGGCCCAGCAGACCGCGGATCACCTGCTGATTGACCGGATGATCCTCGGCGACCAACACCCGCAGCGCCGCCTGCGGCTCGGCGTCGGCCCCATCCTCGCCGGCCTTCACAGGCTGCGTCCGCTTCAGCGGCAGGGTGACGACGAAGGTCGCCCCCTCGCCCGCCTCGCTTTCGACCTCGATGCGACCGCCCAGCAGGTCCACCAGCGCCGCCACGATCGACAGCCCCAGCCCCGCCCCGTCGCGGCGATCGACCGCCGCCGCCTCGATCTGGGCGAAGCGCGTGAACAGATGTTCGATCTGGTCGGCCGGAATGCCCCGCCCGGTGTCCGAAACCCGCAACACCACCCCGGCGTCCGTGCGCGCAACATCCAGCGCCACCTCGCCCTGGGCCGTGAACTTGATGGCGTTGGACAGCAGGTTGAACAGGATCTGGCGCAGCCGCACCGGATCGGCGCTGACCCAGCCCAGACCCGCCGACCGCACGTGCAAGGCCAGTCCCTTGCTGTCCGCCAGCGGTCTCAGCGTCTCGGTCACCTCGTGGATCAGGGCGTCGGCGTCGATGGCCTGGGGCACGATCTCCAGCCGCCCTTCCTCGATCCGCGACAGGTCCAGGATCTGGTTGATCAGGTCCAGCAGGGTGTGGGCCGACCGGTCCAGAATCTCCAGACGCCGCTTCTGTCGGTCCTCCAACGCATCGCCGGCCATGATCTGCGCCATGCCGATGACGCCGTTCAGGGGGGTGCGGATCTCGTGGCTCATATTGGCCAGGAAGCGGGACTTGGCGGCGTTGGCCTCGTCCGCTTCCTGGCGTGCATCCTGGGCCGCGTCGCGGTCCAGAAGGGCCGCCGCATGCGCCGCCTTGACCTCGGCCAGCAGGCTCTTGTTGCGTTGATCGGCCGCGAACAGATCGCACCACAGGGCGTGCATGGCCCGCGAGATGATGACCAGGATGATCGCCAGCTTGACGAAGGCGGCCGCGACCGCCAGCCCATGCGGTCCCATCAACGCCGGATAGATCATCACCAGCACAGCGACAGCGATCGGCGCCGCCGCCAGACCCAGCAGCCTCGGCGCCGCGCTGAACTGGACGAAGGCCACGCCGATCGACCAGACTTGGATCAGAATGACCACCAGTCGGACATCGGCGATCGGGTTCGACAGCCAGGCGACCAACGGACCCGACACCCCCAGGGCGAACCTCGCCGTCACGATCGTCATCAGCACCGGGGGCCAGCCGGACACTGGGGCCTCTTCACGCTGGTAGCGTTTCACCCGTCGCTGCGCCCAGGCGTCGAACGCCATGCCGAAGGCAGCGAATCCCAGGCCCAGCCAGGGCTGCCCCAGGGCCGCCAGGATCAGCCCCGCCGCCGCCCAACTGCCGTAGAGCACGGCCGGCGGAGTAACCATATTTTCCAGGACGAAGGCCCAGACCGCGTTTTTTTCGTCGGAGACAGAAGTCGCTTTCGCTCGTCTCGGCACGCGTCCTCGGCATGGGTGGCCGCTGGAATGCGGCATTCGGCGAATAGATCGCCGTCATGAACTTGTCCACCAACGACCTGGCCAAGGATGCGGTTCATTACATCTCGGTAAGGTGCAAGTCGGCCAATCGCTGATACGGTCGGCAGCGCCCGGCGTTCCGGGCCTGGGAGCCCCGCATGAAATTCCGCCTGACCGCAACCGTCGCCGCCTCGGCCCTGATGCTGGGCCTCGCCGCCCCCGCCTTCGCAGAGGCCGCCGCCGCCCCCGCCGCCGCCGTTCAGGCCCCCCAGGGCGTCACGGTCCCGCCGCTGGGCTTCGCCAAGCGTGTCCTGCCGAACGGGCTTGAGGTCTACACCTCCCGCGACGCCGATACGTCCAACGTCACGGTACAGGTCTGGTACAAGGTCGGGTCAAAGGACGATCCGGCCGGCCGTTCGGGCTTCGCCCACCTGTTCGAACACCTGATGTTCAAGTCCACCAAGAACCTGCCGCCCGAGACCTTCGACCGTCTGACCGAGGACGTGGGCGGCTCGAACAACGCCTTCACCGCCGACGACACCACCGCCTATTTCGAGACCGTGCCTGCCAACCATCTGGAGCGGATGCTGTTCGCCGAGGCCGACCGCATGGGCTCGCTTGTCGTGGACGAGCCGACCTTCGTCGCCGAGCGCGACGTGGTGAAGGAGGAATACCGCCAGCGTATCCTCGCCAATCCCTATGGCCGCCTGTTCGGCCTGTTCGTGCCCGAGACCATCTATCAGGAAAGCCCCTATCGCCGCCCCGGCATCGGCTCGATCGAGGAGCTTGAGGCCTCGTCGCTGGAGGACGTGCGCCGCTTCCACGCCACATATTATCGGCCCGACGCCGCCTATCTGATCGTGGCGGGCAACTTCGACCAGGCCCAGCTGGACCGCTGGATCGACCAGTATTTCGGCCCGCTGAAGAACCCGACCACGCCGGTCCCGGTCAACAATGTGGTCGAGCCCGAGCCGACGGGCCCGCGCAACGTCACCTATTATGCGCCGAACGTGCCCCTGCCGGCCGCCGTCGTCGCCTGGCCGACCATCAAATACGCCGACGCCGACCGCGCCGCCCTGACCGTGCTGGACGGCATCCTGTCCACCGGCGAGTCGAGCCGTCTGTATCGCTCGCTGGTCTATGACAAGCAGATCGCCGCCCAGATCGGCTCGACCCCCGATTTCTCGCAACAGGCCGGCAATCTGTCGGCTCTGGCGATCATGGCCCAGGGCCATACGGCCGAGGAGGGCGTCGCCGCCCTGAACGAAGAAATCGCAAAGCTGCGCGACGCCCCCGTCACCGCCGAGGAACTGTCCGAGGCCAAGAACGAGATCGTCGCTGATGCGCTGCGCAGCCGCGAGACGGTGGACGACCGCGCCACCGCGCTCGGCTTCGCCCTGATCAACACCGGCTCGGCCGCCGCCGCCGACGACGAGGTCGCCCAGATCCAGGCCGTCACCGTCGCCGACGTCCAGCGCGTGGCCCGCAAATATCTGACGCCGCAACGCCAATCGACGATCACCTTCCTCGCCGCCGATGACGCAAACCCCGCCTCGGTCCAGAAGATGAACGTCGGCGCCCCGGTCACCGTCGCCGACCTGGCGCCGGCCGGCCCGCCCGCGGTCCTCCTGCCCGAGGCCGAGCGCACCCCCCTGCCCCAGCCGGGCGCCGAGGTCGCGCCCGTGACCCCGAGCGTCGCCGACTTCCGCCTGGATAACGGCCTGCGCATCCTGGTCGCCCCGACCGACGGCGTGCCGCTGGTCTCGGCCCGCCTCAGCTTCGACGCCGGCTCGTCCGACGATCCGACGGGCAAGGCCGGTATCGCCGCCATGACCGCCGCCCTGCTGACGCAAGGCACCAAGACCAAGACGGCGCCGGAAATCGCCACCCAGATCGAACAGCTGGGCGCCTCGATCGGCGCCGGTGCGGGCGTGGACTTCTCCAATGTCTACGCCAACGCCCCGTCCAACGCCTTCCCAGCGACCGTCGCCCTGATGGCCGATCTGGTGAAGAACCCGACCTTCGCCGGCGAGGAGCTTGAGCGTCAGCAGGCCCAGACCCTGGACGGCCTGCGCGTCGCCCTCAGCCAGCCGGCCGCCATCGCCGGCATGACCGTCGGCCGCGTCATCTATGGCGACGCCCCCTATGGCGCGACGATCACGCAACAGACGGTGCCGACCATCACCCCGGCCGATGTCGCCGCCTTCCACGCCGCCCGCTATCGCCCGTCGGACGCGACTTTGGTCTTCTCGGGGGACATCACCCCCGACGCCGCCCGCGCCCTGGCGCAACAGGCGTTCGGCGACTGGAACCCGGCCGGCGCGGCGCCCGCCGCCACCGCCAACCCCGCCGGTCAGGCCCTGGCGCCCCGCATCGTGGTGGTGAACCAGCCCGGCGCCGGCCAGGCCGCCGTGGTCGCGGCCGTTCGCGGCGTGTCGCGCACCGACGCCGACTTCTTCCCCCTGACGGTCGGCAACACCCTGCTGGGCGGCGGCTTCTCGTCGCGGCTGAACCAGGAAATCCGCATCAAGCGCGGCCTGTCCTACGGCGCCTCGTCGTCGCTGGGCGTGCGGGCGGATGCGGGCCTGTTCACCGCCTCGACCCAGACCAAGAACGAGACCGCCGACGAGGTCGCCGACCTGATCCTGGCCGAGATCGCCAAACTGGGCGCCGAGACCCCGACCCCGGCCGACCTGGCCCCGCGTCGCGCCACCCTGATCGGCGGCTTCGGCCGCTCGCTGGAGACGGTGGACGGCCTGGGGGCCCTGGTCGCCAACCTGGCCCTCTATGACCTGCCGATGAGCGATCTCGCCGACTACGCCGGCCGGGTCCGCGCCGTGACGCCCGAACAGGTCCAGGCCGCCTTCGCCGAACACCTGCCGGTCAATCGCGCCAGCTTGGTCATCGTCGGCGACGGCTCGCTGTTCCTCGACGCCCTGCGCGCCAAACACCCAAACCTCGAAGTCATCGAGGCCGGTGCCCTGAACCTGAACAACGGCGCGCTGAAGTAAGGCGACACAAACCCCTCTCCCTCCCCGTTCCGGGGAGGGTGGTCGCGCAGCGACCGGGTGGGGACGGCCCCGGCAAGGCCGTATTACCTACAGGTCTTGAACGGTCGCTTTGCCGCCCCCACCCGACCTCGCTTCGCTCGGCCGCCCTCCCCCGCTGGGGGAGGGAGAGGCGCCGCCTTCTACTCGCGAACCATCCTAATCCAGCCGAGGCCGCCCAAGCTTTTCAACAGGTTAAAGACCAGCAGCGGCTTTCACCCATGCGCGGTCCCAACCGGGGTTATGATCCACCCCTGGTCTTTGACATCGCGATCCCGCCGACTTGGACTCGTTGGACGACTTGGACTGTTTTTTCGCAGTCCAACTTCGAGTTTCAACTCGCCTTCAAATTGCACAGTGCAATTCGAGTGCAACTTTTTCTTTCAACGATTACAGTTGATTGACCGAGAATTGCACTTCGTTGCACTGTTTTTCCCGAGTGCAACTTCGCCGCCTAGACCGACAGGCACACCACCTGCGCCACGCGCAGATCGCGCCTCAGCCGGTTCGACACCCGTCCGTAATCCTCGGTCGTCACCGCCTGGCCCCGCGCATCCTCGCCCGCCGTCTGTTCGCCCCGGATCGCCGGGCCGAAGGTCTCGGGCGCCGTCGTATAGATCCGGCCGCGGCGCGGCGCCTCGGCGATGGTGACGCCCACGACCCGGCCCTGACCGTCCAGCGCCGGCGCCCCCGACAGGCCCGACAACGTGCCCTCAAGCCCATTGGTGCGCCCGACCTCGGCCCAGGCCAGGACCGGCTCGTCGCGTGCGCCGCGTCCGAACACCTTCAACGTTTCGCGGCCCAAGAGGCGCGAGGTCACTTCGCCCGGCCGCCCTTGCGGGAAACCGGGATGGAAGGCCCGCTGTCCCTTGCGCAACGGCGCCTCGGCCGCGACCGGCAAGGCGGGCGGCCCCCCGTCGGTGATCAGCAGGGCGATGTCCGCGCGGGGCGCCAGACGCACGTCGGCGGCGACGGCCCGGCCCTGGCCCACCACCAGCGCCGGCCTGCGACACCCCTCGACCACATGGCGCGCCGTGATCCAGCGACCCCGGCCGGCGATGGAGAAGGCGGTCCCCGACGCCGGCTTGAACGGCGCCTGGCCCGCGTCGACCGTCACGGCGGCGTCGAAAGGGGTGATCGGTCCCAGCAGCGGCCCTTCGACCTCGGAGGCGGGCGCCGAGGCGGGCGGCGCATCCGCATTCTCGCGCCGGCCCAGCGACACGGCCAGGAAGACGGCCGCCACCGCTCCGTAGATGGCCCAGTCCGGCAGGCGGGGAAATTGCATGAACCCAGCCGATCAGCCGGTCAGCGCGGCGGACAGGATCACGGCCGTCGCCAGCTTGGCGCCCAGCAGCACCACCGCCGCCGAGATCTCGCCATGCCGAATCCGCTCGGGCAAACCCGTCAGCAGCAGATCCACCACCCGGAAGGCCAGAAGCTGCAGAACCACCGTCGCCACACCCCAGATGGCGATGTCGCGCACCGAGGTCGAGACCGACAGGGACACCGCCAACGGCACGGCCAACCCCACCAAGATACCGGCAAAGGCGATGGCGGCGGCGGTATTGCCCTGACGGATCAGGGCGACCTCCTTCCACGGCGTCAGCAGGGCATAGACCGTCGCCCCCGCCGCAAGCAGCAGCAGGGTGACGATCAGGTGCATGACCATGACCGGGAAGCCCGAGGCGAAAGCCTGCACCTCGGCGCTGGAAAGGACGTTCGACAGGGACGGGTCCATATCCAGACGCCTTGCCCGATTGTCGCCCCAATCCGCAAGCGCGGCCGGGACACAGTGCGTGACATTATGTGTCGAGGGTTGTGTCTCCTCCCTATCGCGTAGCGATGGGGAGGTGGCGCGGCGCATCTTCGCGCCGTGACGGAGGGGCTCTTTGGTCCATCACAAGCGGCAGCGTGACTTCAAGAGCCCCTCCACCGCTTCGCGGTCCCCCTCCCCACGATGTGGGGAGGAGACGACGGATCAGGCCGCCTCAGCTCCCGCCGCCTGCTCCGCCTTCCTGAGCGTGCTGGCCCGGACCTTCTCGCTTTCGGACTTCAGCTGGCCGCAGGCGGCCAGGATGTCGCGGCCGCGGGGGGTGCGGATGGGGCTGGCATAGCCGGCCTTGTTCAGGATGGCGGCGAACCGTTCGATGGTCTTCCAGTCCGAGCATTCATATTCGACGCCCGGCCAGGGGTTGAACGGGATCAGGTTGATCTTGGCCGGGATGCCCTCGATCAGCTTCAGCAGGGCGCGCGCCTCTTCCGGGCTGTCGTTGACGCCCTTCAACATCACGTATTCGAACGTCACCCGGCGCGCGTTCGACAGGCCCGGATAGGCCCGGATGCCCGCCATCAGCTGGTCCAGCGGATATTTCTTGTTCAGCGGCACCAGGACGTCGCGCAGAGCGTCGTTGGTGGCGTGCAGACTGATGGCCAGCATGGCCGCCGTGCGCGTGCCCAGGGCGTCCAGTTGCGGCACCACGCCCGAGGTCGAGACGGTGATCCGGCGCCGCGACAGGGCGATGCCCTCATTGTCCGAGATGATGTCGATGGCGTCGGCGACGTGGTCCAGATTATAGAGCGGCTCGCCCATGCCCATGAAGACGATGTTCGACAGGCGGCGGTCTTCCTTGGGCGACGGCCATTCCTCCAGATCGTCGCGCGCCACCTGGACCTGGGCCACGATCTCGGCGGCGGTCAGGTTGCGGACCAGCTTCTGGGTGCCGGTGTGGCAGAAGGTGCAGTTCAGGGTGCAGCCGACCTGGGACGAAACGCACAGGGCGCCGGCCCGGCCCACGTCAGGGATGTAGACGGTCTCGATCTCGATGCCCGGGGCGGTGCGGATCAGCCATTTGCGGGTGCCGTCCTTGGACACCTGGCGTTCGACGATCTCGGGCCGGGCCAGGGTGAAATGCTCGGCCAGCTTGGCCTGCATGTCCTTGGCCACATTGCTCATGGCCGCAAAATCAGTGACGCCGTAGTGGTGAATCCAGCCCCACACCTGGCTCGCGCGCATCTTGGCCTTTTCGGGCGGACAGACGTCGGCGTCGATCAAGGCCTGGCGCAGGCCCGCGCGCGTCAGGCCGCTGAGGTTGACGGGGGCCTTGACGGCCGGCGCGTTCGAGACGCGCGAAAGGTCGAGCGTGATGCTCAAGGCGGCGATCCTGCGTGAGGTTGAGCCGGCCTATATAGCACGGATCCCGGCGATTGCATGGCCGGGGCGGATTCGACGGCCTTAGAGGCCCACGTCCCAGACACCGGCGTTGCGCATCCGGGTCTCGCGCGCCTCTTCGGCCCGGCCGCCCATCTCGCCCGCCATGCCCCGGATCGCGGTCGAGACGGTGCTCTTGTGCACGCCCGGCACGACCGCGTGGGCGAAGGCGGCGCCAGCCAGGCGCATCAGTTTAAAGCCGAAGGCGGCCGAGGCGGCCATATGTTCGAAATAGGTCTCGCCCACTTCGCGCGGATGATCGCGGAACAGCCGGGCGAAGGGCGTGGAGCCTGAACGGGGCCGGTCTATCGTCGTCTGGCTCATGGCGCGGCTCCCTGCTTCGGCGCCCTTATGGTCACGCCTGACGGCCTTGGACGCAACCCCTGTCGCGATCCGTTCATTCCGCCGGTCCGCCCCATCGTCAGAAGCGAAAACTCGGGCTAGGGTCGTCGTTCGATCAAGGGAATGCTCATGCCGATCCGCCTCAAGGCCGTCTCCTCCATGGCCGTCGCGCTGGCCCTGCTGGCCTCGGCGTCGCCGGTCCTGGCCCAGTCGGGCGCCGCCGGCCTGCCCTATGACGCCCGTCGCGGCGTGTTCAGCTTCTCGTCGGGGCTGGAGGGTTCGCTGCCAGCGGTCGTTCAGGTGACGACCCTGGGCCAGTCGCGCGGCCCCAGCTCGGACGCCGCCGATCCCAAACCCTACGCCTCCGGCTCCGGCGTCATCGTCGATGCGGCCGAGGGCCTGCTGATCACCAACAATCACGTGGTCGAGGGCGGGCGAAAGTTCACCGTCGACCTGACCGACGGCCGCCTGTTCGACGCCGTCCTGGTCGGGGCGGACAAGGCGACCGACATCGCCGTGCTGCGCATCGTGCCCGACGGTCGGGCGCTGAACCTGAAACAGGTCCAGACGGTGGATTCCGACACCCTGCGCACCGGCGACCTGGCCTTCGCCGTCGGCTATCCGCTGGGCCTGGACCAGACCCTGACCATGGGCGTCATCTCGGGCCTGAACCGCTCCGGCCTGGGCGATGCGGTCGAGGACTATATCCAGACCGATGCGGCCGTGAACTCGGGCAATTCGGGCGGCCCCTTGCTGGACAGCCGGGGCCGGCTGATCGGCATCAACACCTCGATCCTGTCGGGCGGCCTGGGCGGGGGCAACGACGGCATCGCCTTCGCCGTGCCGACGCGGATCATGCTGTATGTCGCCGACCAGCTGAAGAAGAACGGCGAGGTCAAGCGCGGCCAGACCGGGGCCATCTTCGGCTCGCTGAACGCCGAGCGCGCGCGCGAGCTGCACCTGGGCATCGTGCGCGGGGCGGTCGTGGCCGATGTCGCGCCGGGATCGCCGGCCGAGCGCGCAGGCCTGCGCCACAACGACGTCATCACCCGCATCGAGGGCCGTCCCGTCGCCAACGCCGGTTCGGTCAACGCCACCATCGGCATCGCCGCGCCGGGCTCCGACCTCAGCGTCGCCTATCTGCGCGGCGGCCGCGAGGCTGCGACGTCATTGTCGGTCGAGACGCCGGTGGATCAGCCGGTGGTCGTCGGCGCCCAGTCGGTGCTGGCCTATGGCGCGACCCTGCGCAATCAGGACGGCGGCGCCCAGGTCGTCGCCGTCACCGCCGGATCGCCCGCCGCCCAGGCCGAGCTGACGGCCGGCGACCTGATCACCGCCATCGGCGGCGCCGCCGTGGCCGACGCCCAGGCGGCCGCCACCGCCTTGCAAGGCGCGACGGGTTCGGTCGAGGCGACCGTGCTGCGGAATGGAGAGCCCCTCAGCCTGACCCTGTCGCTATAAGCGGCGGGGCTCCAGGTCGGGTCAGGATACCCTAACGCTGTCTGGCAGAGGTCCAGACAGCGAAACGCCCGCCTTGCCAGGGAGGGGGAGGGGAAAGGCAGGGCGGGCGCTCGCTTGGAGGAAGCATCGGCCGCCGGAGCCCTTCGTGGAAACATCCAGGGGGGCTGGGGGGGCTGTTCAGGATCCGGACGCTTCCGAACTCCGACGAGCCGATGATCGATATTTCGTCGCCCAACCGGGCGGGCGAAGGACCGAAACGGGGCCATTTCGTGTCTGCGTCGTTTTCCTCTCGCCCACTGGCGCCGGGCCGCCGTGTCCTTAAGTTGAGGCGATGAGCATGAACCCTCACGAGGCGCCCCCGTCGTCCGGCCCCGTCTTCTTCGACCGCCGCGAACTGGACCCCATCCTGCGCGTCTACGGCCGCATGGTCGCGCAAGGCGAATGGCGCGACTACGCCATGGTGGGCCACAAGGATTTCGCCGAGTTCGCCGTCTTCCGCCGCTCCGGCGACGCCCCCCTCTATCGGATCGAAAAACGCCCCGCCCTCCAGACCCGCCAGGGCCAGTGGGCCGTCATCGGCGAAGGCGGACAGATTTTGAAACGCGGCCGCGACCTGGCCCAGGTGCTTCGCGTCTTCGACGGCCGCAAGTTCCAGGTGATCGACTGACGCAAAAAGGGCCCCGCGAGGGGCCCTTTCAGTATCCGTCTTGCGACAGATCTTAGTTCCGGTTGCCGCCCATGAAGGCCAGCAGGAATTGGAACAGGTTCACGAAGTTGATGAACAGGCTCAGCGCGCCGAAGCCCGTGGCCACGCCCATTGCGTTCTGGTCGCCGCCCAACTGGTAGTAGGTCATCTTCAGACGCTGGGTGTCGTAGGCGATCAGGCCCGCGAAGATCAGCACGCCCAGACCCGAGATGATCAGGTAGAAGGTGCCCGACTGAAGGAACATGTTCACCACCGAGGCGATGACCAGGCCGATCACGCCGAAGATCAGGAATGTGCCCATTCCGGTCAGGTCCTTCTTGGTGGTGTAACCCACCAGGCTGAGCCCGCCGAAGGCCGCCGCCGTGACCAGGAAGGTCGAGGCCAGCGAGGCGCCGGTGTAGCGCAGGAACACGATGCCCAAGCCCGCGCCGATGGTGGCGACCACGGCCCAGTAGAGCAGGTTCACACCCTTGGCCGACGGGTTCTTCATGAAGAACATCGAACCGAACAGCATCACCAGCGGCGAGAACTGCACGATCATGCCCAGCATGGTCAGGCCGATCCGGCCGCCAGCCGTCTGGACGAACAGCAGCTGCTGCACGGCCGGTACGTTGCCGGTGACGTAGGCCAGGGCGGCGGCGACCACCAGGCCCAGGGCCAGCTTGTTGTAGACGCCCAGCATGAAGCTGCGCAG
>NZ_JAUSOE010000124.1 GCF_030656255.1 Brevundimonas sp.
CCCTGGCGCCCGCCGCCATCCCCGGCAACGCCACGCCGATCCAACGGATCCTGGCGGTCCGCCTGGATCAGGAGCGACTGCTGGACCGGGCCGAGGACTTCGCCCAGACCCGCGCCGAACGCCTGCGGCTCGCCTTCCGTCTGGCGGGTCTGAACCCGGCTGCCTATGTGGCCGCGTCCGAGCCCCTGGGCGGCCCCCTGGTCGAGGCGCGCGACCCCCGCGCCCTGGCCGCCATCCTGGACGTGGACGAGCCCTTCGCCGTCCGCATCCGCCACGCCGCTGCCAATCTGAACGAGATGCGGGCCCTGACCGACGCCGCCGAGGGTCTGCCGTTCAAACGCCCGACCCAGGCCCGCACCACCTCAGGCTTCGGCGTCCGCTTCGATCCGTTCAACGGCCGTCCCGCTGTCCATCAGGGCCAGGACTTCGCCGCTCCGCTGAACACGCCCATCTACGCTACCGCCCCCGGCGTGGTCGCCTTCGTCGGCGTCCGTTCAGGCTATGGCAATACTGTAGAGCTAGACCATGGTCGCGGTTTCAAGACGCGTTACGCCCATCTCAACACCCTGGGGGTCCAGCCCGGCCAGTCGGTCGCGCTCGGCCAACGTATCGGAGGGATGGGCACGACGGGCCGCTCCACCGGCGTCCACCTCCATTACGAAGTCTGGCTGAACGGCCGACCCCAGAACCCCGCACGCTTCCTCAGAGCAGGAGACCAACTTGTTCAACAAAATTAGCAAACCCTCGAGCCCGACCCCGTCGGCTCGCCCGGCCGCTCCGGTCATCCCGCCGCTGCCGGACATGCCCGCCGCGCCGCGCGCCGGCGGCGCCGCCCCTTCGGCCGTGCCGACCGGCCGCGGTCTGTCGACCCTGTCGTCCGACCTGGTGTTCGAAGGCAATGTTTCGGGCGCCGGCGACCTTCAGATCGACGGCCAGGTGAAGGGCGACGTCCGCGTCGGCCGCCTGATCGTCGGCGAGACCGGGGCCGTCGAAGGCAATGTCCAGGCGGACTATGTCGAGGTGCGCGGCCGCGTCGTCGGCAGCGTCCAGGGCAAGCAGGTGAAACTGGTCGCCACCGCCTATGTGGACGGCGACATCACCGCCGAACAGCTGTCGATCGACGTCGGCGCCTTCTTCCAGGGCCGCGTCGCCCAGGGCCAGCGTCAGGCGCCCGCCGCCGTCGCCCCCGTCGTGTCTCAAGTCGTCCCGCAGCCGACGCCTCAGCCTGTCGCAGCGCCGTCGCCGGCCAACGGATCCGCGCCCGACTCCAAGTCGGACGTCGTCTCGATCAAGCCGACCGCCTGATCGCCGCAAGTCTTGTCTCCCCCATCCGAGGATGGGGGAGACAAGACCGCTATTCCACGTTCGAGCCGCGCGTCTCACCCACGCGCGCCGCCAGGGCTGCGCCCATGAAGGCGTCCAGATCGCCGTCCAGCACGCCCTGGGTGTCCGAGGTCTCGACCTCGGTCCGCAGATCCTTCACCATCTGATACGGCTGCAGCACATAGGACCGGATCTGGTGGCCCCAGCCGATGTCCGTCTTGGCGTCCGCCAGGGCCTGGGCCACGGCTTCGCGCTTCTGCAGCTCCAGCTCATACAGTCGCGCCCGCAGCATCTTCCACGCCTGTTCGCGGTTCTGGTGCTGCGACCGGCCGGCCTGACAGGCCACGACAGTGTTGGTCGGAACGTGGGTCAGACGCACGGCCGAGTCCGTCTTGTTGATGTGCTGACCGCCGGCGCCCGAGGCCCGGTAGGTGTCGGTGCGCACGTCCGACGGATTGATGTCGATCTCGATGGCGTCGTCCACGACCGGCGACACCCCGATCGAGGCGAAGCTGGTGTGCCGCTTGGCCGCCGCGTCATAGGGGCTGATGCGGACCAGGCGGTGCACGCCCGATTCCGACTTCAACCAGCCATAGGCGTTGGGACCCGAGATCAGGATCGTGGCCGACTTGATGCCCGCCTGTTCGCCCTGTTCTTCGGCCTCGATCTGCACTTCGTAGC
>NZ_JAUSOE010000113.1 GCF_030656255.1 Brevundimonas sp.
AGGTCGCCAAGCAACTCTCGGCCACTCTGGGCATCGAGATGCAGCGTTTCGACATGTCGGAATATATGGAGCGCCACACCGTCAGTCGCCTGATCGGGGCGCCTCCCGGCTATGTCGGCCATGACCAAGGCGGTCTGCTGACCGACGCCGTCGATCAGCACCCGCACTCAGTGGTGCTGCTGGACGAGATCGAGAAGGCGCACCCGGATGTGTACAACATCCTGCTGCAGGTGATGGACAACGGCATGCTGACCGATGCGGTCGGCAAGAAGGTGGACTTCAGGAACGTCATCCTGATCATGACCACCAACGCCGGCGCCGCCGACAACGCCCGCGCCTCCATCGGCTTCGGCCGCGGCAAGGTCGAGGGCGAGGACGACAAGGCCATACAACGCCTGTTCGCGCCGGAGTTCAGGAACCGTCTGGACGCCATTGTGGCCTTCAAGCCGCTGCAGGCCGACACGATCCGCTCGGTGGTGACCAAGTTCATCCTTCAGCTGGAAGCCCAGCTGGCGGATCGCAACATCACCATCGAACTGACCGACGAGGCGGCCGACTGGCTGGCCAAGAACGGCTTCGACGAACTGTATGGCGCGCGTCCTCTGGCGCGGGTCATCCAGGATTCGATCAAGAAGCCGCTGGCCGACGACATCCTGTTCGGGCGTCTGACGCGCGGCGGGCACGTCAAGGTCCAGCTGAAGGACGGCAAGATCGACTTCGACATCAAGAGCGCTGGCGGCGTTCCTGCGAAGTCGGAGGAAGAAGAGACGGCCTGATCCGCCAGGATCGGTGAAAGTGAAAAGGCCCGGACGGCGACGTCCGGGCCTTTTTTCATGCGCGGCGTGACGACCGGCGGCATAGTGGGGCGATGCGAGGGGCGGAACAGATCGAAGTGGCGGCGGCTCAGGTCGCGGAGGCGGAACGGCGTCTGGCGCAGGGCGATCTCCACGGCGCTTTCGCCGCCTACAAGGCGAGTCTGAAGGCTGCGCCGGACTTCGCGCACGGGCTGGCGGGGTTGGGGGTGTTCCTGGCCGAGCGCGGCGATCCCGGCGTGGCGGCCCAACTGCTGAGCCAGGCCATGGCGGCGGGCGATGCGGATCTGCAGGGGCGGGTCGCGCCGGTTTTGGCGCGGCTGCTGTCCGGGTTGAAGCCGAACGCCTGTCATCCGGCGCTGGAGCGGGACCTGTTGGCCTGTCTGGCGGCGCCGGGCGTGGACGCCCAGACCCTGGCGCGGGTGACGGCCGAGACCCTGTTGTTGAAACAGCCGGCGTTCGACGGCGCGGCGGCGACGCTGGCGGTCATGGGAAACGATCCGCTTTGGCTGGGGTTTCTGTCGCGGTGTCTGAACGTCAGCGCGGCGATGGAGGCGCGGCTGGACGCCGTGCGAGCGAGGCTGGTTGCGACGTTTGAGGCGTCGGGGGAGGGGGGTGAGCCCCCGATCCGCGCGCTGTTCTGCGCATTGGCGCTTCAAGGTTTCGCGTCCGACTACGCGGCGGCGCCGGTGGAGGAGGCGGGCGTCCTGGCGGCCTTGTCCCGGCCCCTGACGGCGGCCGAGGCGGCGGGCCTGGGCGACGGCCCGATCCAGGCCCTGTTGGCAAGACGGACCATAGAAGAACCGGCCCGCGAACGGGCGTTGGGGGCCTCGGCCCCGGTCCTGACGCGCGTTCAGTCGGGCACGTCCGACGCCGTGTCGGAGGCGGTGAAGGCGCAGTATGAGACCAATCCTTATCCCCGCTGGTCGGCGCCGCCTGCTCCGCAGCTCCGTTCAATGCGTGAGGTCGTTGCGGCTCTGCCTGGATTGGATCGACGGGCGTTCGACGGACGAGCCGATACGCTTCTGGTGGCGGGCTGCGGCACGGGGTTCGAGCCCATCGACCTGGCCCGGATGGACCCCTCGCTGACGATCACGGCCATGGACCTGAGCCGGACCAGCCTGGGGCACGGGATGCGGGTGGCGCAGGACCTCGGGCTGGACCGGATCCGCTTCGTTCAAGGCGATATTCTCGCGCTGGACCCGGCCGAACTCCGATTCGACGTCGTCGTCAGCACCGGGGTGATCCACCATATGGCGCGACCGCAGGACGGGCTGGCGCGGTTGGCCGGCGTCACGCGGCCGGGCGGGGTGGTGCGACTGGGCCTCTATAGTGAGCGGGCGCGGGCGGTGGTGCGGGCGGCGCAGGATCTGATCCGGGCGCGGGGCTGGACGCCGGTCGAGGCCGACATTCGCGCCTTCCGGTCCCATGTGCTGGCCCTGCCTGACGACGCCCCGCTGGCGGTGCTCAAGGAGAGCACGGACTTCTACAGCCTCAGCGGTTGTCGCGACCTGGTCTTTCATGTGCAGGAGCAGGCCTATACGCCGCCGCAGCTGGGCGAACTGATCGCTGGGGCGGGGTTGCGGCTGGTCGGCTTCGAGGCGCCGCCCGAGGCGATTGCGGCGTTCAGGGCCGCTTTCGGTGCGGCCGATCCGCTAGATCTGGATCTTTGGGACCGGCTGGAGATCCAACGGCCGACCCTGTTCGCCGGCATGTATCATCTATGGGCGCAGAAGCCGGCTTAGAGCAGGACGTTAGCCTTCCTTTTTGAAGGGTGACAGTTCCTCGGTCATCTCCAGCCGTTGAGCCTCGACGGCCGGGCCTTCCCGCCGCAGATAGTCGGCCACCGGACCGCGCAACGCCGGGTCGGCGATGAAATGGGCGGAATAGACCGGCGATGGCAGATAGCCGCGCGCGATCTTGTGCTCGCCCTGGGCGCCCGCCTCGACGCGGGACAGACCGCGCGCGATGGCGAACTCGATCGCCTGATAATAGCAGAGCTCGAAATGCAGGAAGGGCACGTCTTCCAGCGTGCCCCACTGGCGGCCGTACAGGGCGTCGCGGCCGATGAAGTTCAGTGCGCCGGCGATGGGCGTTTCGTCGCGGAAGGCCATGACCAGGGCGATCCGGTCCGCCATGGTCGCGCCGACACGGGTGAAGAAGTCCCGCGTCAGATAGGGACGGCCCCATTTGCGGTCGCCCGTGTCCATGTAGAACGCGAAGAAGGCGTCCCAATGGGCCTCGGTGATGTCGGCGCCGGTCAGGATGCGGATGTCGAGATCGGCCTGGGCGTCGCGGCGTTCGCGGCGGATGGTCTTGCGCCGGTTGGCCGACAGGGCGGCCAGGAAGTCGTCGAAGGTTTGATAGCCGTCATTGCGCCAGATGAACTGGATGTCCTGACGGGGCAGCAGGCCGGCCTGGGCGATGTCCGTCCATTCGATCTCGGTCGGGAAGTTGACGTGCAGGGACGAGACCCCCATCCGCTCCACCAGGGTCAGGGCGCCTTGAAGCAGGGCCTGGCGCACCGTCGCGGCGTCGGTGTCGGGATGATGCAGGAACCGCGGCCCGGTCGCCGGAGTGAAGGGCACGGCGCCGAGAAGCTTGGGATAATAGCGGCCGCCGGCGCGCTCGTAGGCGTCGGCCCAGCTGTGGTCGAAGACGTATTCGCCCTGGCTGTGGCCCTTCAGATAGAGGGGCATGACGCCGAGGACGGCGTTTTCATCGTCACGCAGGGCCAGGTGGCGCGGCGCCCAGCCTTCCTGCGGGGCCGCGCTGCCGGAGGCCTCGCAGGCGTGTAGGAAATCATAGGAGACGAAGGGATCGCCGGTGGGACGCGCGCAGGCGTCCCAGGCCTCGCGGCCGATGTCGGCGATCCCTTCGTGGACCGAGATCTGGAAGATCAGCGGATCTCCACGACGGCGTCGATCTCGACGGCGAAGCCGAGCGGCAGCTTGTAGACGCCGACGGCCGAGCGGGCGTGGCGGCCGGCGTCGCCGAACACCTCGACCATCAGGTCCGAGCAGCCGTTGATGACGGCGGGAATGGCTTCGAAATTCGGACCGGCCTGGACGAAGCCGCCCAGCTTCACGATCCGCACGACGCGGCTCAGGTCGCCGTCGCAGGCGGCCTTGATCTGGGCCAGCAGATTGATTCCGCACAGGCGGGCGGCGGCGTTGGCCTGGTCCGGCGTCACGTCCACGCCGACCGTGCCCTTGACCCCGCCCGAGGCGTCGTTCGACAACTGGCCCGAGATATGGACCAGGGCGCCCGCCTGGACGAAGGGCACATAGTTGGCCACCGCCTTGGCGGGTTCCGGCAGGCTGATGCCGAGTTCGGCGATGCGGGCGTCGATGCTCATGATGTCTCCTTGATCTGGTCGGCGGTTTAGCGCGGCGCAAGGGCGGCGTCACGGGGCGCGCGGCTTTAAAGCTTCGCCAACCGGGCCGTGTCATGGTGTCGTCCATGGATCTGCACCTGACCCCCGACGTCTCCGCCTTCGAGGCCGTTCTGGCGCGGCTGTCGCCCGAGGGCCGGGCGCGCGTGGACGCGGCCTTGGAGCCGGCGGCGGCCAGAGCCGCCGAGGCGGCGCCCCACTGGGATTTCGAAATGCCGGCCAAGGCGGTGGACGCCCTGCTGGGGCAGGGCGTGTCGGACGACGTGCGACGTGGCCTGGTCGCGGCCTGGGCCCTGGGTCTGCCGGACCGGGTGAAGGCCATGGTCCTGCCGGCCGAGGTCCTGACGCTTTATCCCTACTGGATCGACCAGTTGGCGGCGTACCTGAGCAAGGCCGAGGGGGATTACGACTTCGACCACTGGTCCAAGGATGTGCGTTTTTCCCTGGCGCTCAGCGTGCCGGGGGCCAAGAGCCAGGTGATTGACCTCAGTTCGCCGGTCGGGCCGGGGCAGATCGTCAAACATGTGCGCGAGGGTTGGGGCTTCGGCCCGCTGTTCCGGTATCTGGCGGCGGGCGCCAAACGTGCGCCCTGGCTGGAGGTCCATACCGAGAGCCGCTGGCTGCGGGGTTTCAACGAGGACGGCTGGAACGAGGCCTGGGCGACGGCGGCCGAACTGTGCCGCGCGCGGCCGGAGCTGGCCGGGATGATCGGCTCCAGCTGGTTCTATGATCCGCCCCTGACCGAGATCAGCCCGCGCCTGGCGCACCTGCGACTGAACCCGCTGAAGGGCGGCGCCTTCATGGTCCATCAGGGACCGGGCGAGATCCACACCGAACGGGCCGGCACGGCCTCGGCGTCGCGCAAGGCGCTGATCGACAGCGGCGACTATACCGCGCGGTCATGGCTGATGGTTTGGCCGAGGAAGCAACTGATCGCCTGGGCGGATCGGAGGAAGGCGTAAGAGACCGCTTCTCATCAAGCGTAGTCACAAGCCCTAGAATGACGGCGGGAGGGGGCTAATAAGCCGCCATTCCCCACGCCGCCGCGACCGGCTGTATGTCCAGATCGGCGGTCTTGGCCAGGCGGATCAGGCGGTCGATGTCTTCGGGGCGGCAGCCGTAGGGGGTGGGGGCGTCGCTGACGTCGTGGCCGTAGGCGATCAGCCAGCCTTTCGACGCCGCCGTGTTCGCGACCAACTGTTCCAGATCATAGCCGGGCAGGCGGCGGCTCTCCAGCCCGACGGCCTGCAACAGATTGCGGTCCACGCGGCCGGCGTTGATCCCGTCGCGCACGCCGCGCCCGCACAGGAAGCGCCGGTCGATCACCGGCTTGGCCCCAAGAGCGCAGTCGCCGAACGGATAGGCGAAGCTGAGCATCTGATAGTCGTCCAGCCGTTCCGACACCCAGGCGGCGTTACGGGCCAGGCTGGCGTCCAGTTCGGCGGGCGACAGGGTCAGGGTCGAGACATGTTCATAAGTATGGCAGCCGACCTCGTGCCCGGCCTCGTGCAGGGCCTGGAGATGTTCGGTCTCGAACTGGGGCAGATTCAGATTGCGACCGCCGGCCAGCCCGCCGCAGACATAATAGGTGGCCTTGACGCCATGCTCGGCCAGGATCGGCCCGGCCTCTAGCCAGGCCGAGGCGGGGATGTCGTCGAACGACAGGCTGAGGACGCCCCGCGCGGGCTGGATCATCTCGGCGCGGACGTCGAGGTAGCGGCCGGCGCGGCGGCGCATCTTGTCGATGAAGGCGTTCATCCCGCCCTTATGGCCGAACGGGCTTAAGGCCGGGTTTCAGACGACGACGGGCTGGGCGGTCAGGCCGCGCACGCCGAAGACGCGGCGATAGCGTTCGATCTCGGCCGGATCGCCGACGGCCTTTTCCGGATTGTCCGACAGTTTGACGGCCGGTCGGCCGCCGGCCTCGACCACCTTGCAGACCAGGGAGATGGGCTCCAGTTCCGGCGCGAAGGCCGGCGAGCAGTCGCGGAAGTCATTGGTCAGATTGGTGCCCCAGCCGAAGCTGAGGCGGGCGCGGCCGTGGAAATGGGCGTGGGCGGCTTCGATGCCGTCGATGTCCATGCCGTCCGAGAAGATCAGCAGCTTCTCCTTCGGGTCGCGGCCGTGGGCGCGCCACCATTCGATCAGCCGTTCGCCGGCTGCAATGGGCGGCGCCGAATCGGGCCGGAAGCCGGTCCAGTCGGCGACCCAGTCGGGCGCCTGATCCAGAAAGGCCTCGGTGCCGAAGGCGTCGGGCAGGACGATCAGCAGATTGCCCGCGTAATGCCTGCGCCACTCGTCCAGAACCACATAGGGGGTTTGGGCCAGGGCCGCGTCGTCGGGGGCCAGTGCGGCCAGAACCATCGGCAGTTCGTGACCATTGGTGCCGATGGCCTCCAGGTCGTTCTCCATGGCGTGAAGCACATTGGACGTGCCGATAAAGGCCTGGCCCAGACCCTCCTTCAGCGCCTGGATGCACCAGCGTTGCCACAGGAAGCCGTGGCGACGACGGGTGCCGAAGTCGGACAGGGCCAGGTCGGGCAGGCGCCGCAACCGTTCGACCTTGGACCAGAGCCGGGTCTTGGCGCGTGAATAAAGGACATCCATCTCGAACCGGCCCAGCCGCCGCAGACCGACCCGGCAGCGCAGCTCGTTCAGGATCGCCAGGGCGGGAATCTCCCACAGCGTCACCTCGGCCCAGGCCCCGGAGAAGGTCAGGACATATTGGCCGTCCTGAACCGACAGGTCATAGTCGGGCAGCCGGTAGTCGGTCAGCCAGGCGATGAAGTCGGGCGAGAAGATCTGTTTGACCCCATAGAAGCTGTTGCCCGCCAGCCAGACCAACTCCTTGTTGGTGAAGCCCAGGGTGCGGGCGTGGTCCAGCTGTTCGCGCAGGGCGCCGATGTCGATCTCGTCGGCCAGACGAACCGACCGGGTGCGGTTGATGACCTGGAAGACGACCGGCGTGTCGCGATGCTCGCGCCAGATCATCTGCAGCATCAGCAGCTTGTAGAAGTCGGTGTCCAGCAGGCTGCGGACGATGGGGTCCAGGCGAAAGCCGTGGTCGTAGGCGCGTTTGGCGAGATCCATGCCGCTTCCTAGGGCTTCAGCGCCCGCCCCGCCACCACGGCGTCCTTGCCGAATTTTTCGCGCAGGGCGTCGATGGCGCGTTCGGTTTTCAGGGTCCGGGTCTCAGAGGTCTGGAACAGGCCCGCTGGGGCGTCGTCGGCGTCCTGGATGTCGGCCATGCCGATGCCGATCAGCCGGTAGGGCGGACCCAGTTCCGGCTTCAGCAGGTCGCGGCCGGCGGCGAACAGGGCGCGGGCGGTCTGGATCGGGTCGGCCAGGCTGACGCGGCGGGTGATGATCTTGAAATCGCTGCGCCGCAGTTTCAGCACCAGGACACGGCTGGCGACGCCGTCGCGGCGCGCCTTGGACGCCAGTTTCTCGCACAGGGGCCAGAGCTCGGCCTCCAGCGCCTCCTGAGAGCTCAGGTCTTCGTTGAAGGTGGTCTCGGCGCTCATGCCTTTGCGGTCGCGCTCGGGGTTCACCGCTCTGGCGTCGCGGGCGTGGGATAGGTCGTGCAAGCGCAGGCCGGATTCTCCGTAGCGTTTGACCAGGTCGCGCAGGTCCGCCTTCGCCAGGTCGCCGATGGTGGCGTAACCGTCGCTGCGCAGCGCCTTGCCGAACACCGGGCCGACGCCGGGCAGGGCGGTGACGGGGCGGGGCGCCAGCAGGGCCTGGGCGTTGGCGGCGCCGACGACCGAAAAACCGCGCGGCTTGTCCATCTCCGACGCCATCTTGGCCAGGAAGCGGTTGGGGGCCAGGCCGATGGAGACGGTCAGACCGGTTTCATCCTCGATCTGTTTCTGGAAGCGAATCAACTGGAAGGCGGGCGGGCCGCCGTTCAGACGCTCCGTGCCCGAAAGGTCCACCCAGGCCTCGTCCAGCGACAGCGGCTGGATCAGGGGCGTCAGCCGGCCCAGGGCGCCGAGGATGCGTTCCGACTCAAAGACGTATTTGGCGAAGTTCGGCTTGATCACCACGGCCTCTGGACAGGCCTTCAGCGCCTTGAACATCGGCATAGCGCTGCCGACGCCGTACTGGCGCGCGATATAGCAGGCGGTGGAGACCACGCCGCGCTTGCCGCCGCCGACGATGACCGGCTTGTCGCGCAGTTCGGGCCGATCACGCTTCTCCACCGAGGCGTAGAAGGCGTCGCAGTCCATGTGGGCGATGGACAACTGGTCCAGTTCCGGATCGGCGACAATACGGCGCGAGCCGCATGACGGGCAGCGACGGTCCGGCGGTCCGGCGGGGTCGGCGCCGGTCCACAGGCAGTCGCGGCAGACGGCCTTCATGGCCACGCTTAAGGTCTCCGTAACCTTGGCTTCACCCCAACTTAAGACTGGGCGCCCACTATTCCACCGCACGAGGCGCCCCGTTGTGAGGGGCCCCGCAGGTCAGGTGATGATGTCCAAGAAAGTCCTCATCGTCGAGGATAACGAGCTGAACATGAAGCTTTTTCATGATCTGCTCGATTCCCAGGGCTACGAGACCCTGCAGACCCGTGAGGGACTGCAGGCTCTGGCTCTCGCGCGCGCGCATCATCCGGACCTGATCCTGATGGATATTCAACTGCCTGAAATCTCGGGTCTCGAAGTCACCAAGTGGCTGAAGGACGACGAGGAGTTGAACCACATCCCGGTGATCGCCGTTACGGCCTTCGCCATGAAGGGCGACGAAGAACGCATCCGCCAGGGCGGGTGCGAGGCCTATATCTCCAAACCGATTTCGGTCATGCATTTCCTCGAAACGATCCGGCAGCATCTGGGATGAGCGCGCGGATTTTGGTGGTCGACGACGTGGACGTGAACGTCCGTCTGCTCGAGGCCAAGCTGACCATCGAATATTACGACGTCCTGACCTGCAATGACGGGGCGACCGCGCTGGATCTGGCGGCGGAGCATCAGCCGGACATGATCCTGCTGGATGTGATGATGCCCGGCATGGACGGATTCGAGACCTGTCGGCGGCTGAAGGCGCGGGCGGAGACGCGGCACATACCGGTGGTGCTGGTGACGGCGCTGGACGGCCGCGAGGACCGGATTCGCGGGCTGGAAGCGGGGGCCGACGACTTCCTGACCAAGCCGATCGACGACGTGGTCCTGTTCGCACGCGTCAAATCGCTGACGCGATTGAAACAGGTGATGGACGAACTGCGCGAGCGCGAGGAAAGCAGCCGCCGCATGGGCGTGGACGGCGAGGGCGCCAAGCGGCTGCGCAGCGAGGGCGGCCGGGTCTTGATCATCGACGACGATGCAAGCCAGGCCGCAAAGATCGCCGCCGAACTGGGACGCGAGCACCGCGTCTCCATAGAGTCCGATCCGGAGGCCGCCTTGGCGGCCGCCAAGGGACCGCTGGACCTGATCATCGTCAATGTCGCCGCCGAGAGCTTCGACGGGCTGCGGGTCGTGGCCCTGGCCAAGTCGGGCGATGCGCGTCGCGCCCCGGTCCTGGCCATCGTCGAGCCGAAGGAACGGCCGCGCATGGTCAAGGCGCTGGAACTGGGCGCCGCCGACATCCTGCCGCGGCCGATCGATCCCGAGGAGCTTTCGGCGCGCGCGCGCACCCAGATCCGCCGCAAACGCTACACCGATTTCCTGCGTCAGAAGCTGGACAGCAGCCTGGAGATGGCCGTCACCGACGCCCTGACCGGCCTGCATAACCGTCGCTACATGACCGGACAGTTGCAGGCCCTGGTCGGGCGGGCCGCCCATGGAGGCGCGACGGTGGCGGTGCTGGTGCTGGACATCGACCACTTCAAATCCGTCAACGACGGCTTCGGTCATGACGCCGGCGACGAGGTCCTGGCCGAGTTCGCGGTGCGCCTGGCCACCAATGTCCGCGCGGTGGACGTGCCGTGCCGGATGGGTGGGGAAGAGTTCGTGGTGGTCATGCCGGGCGCCAGCCTGGAAGACGCGCGCATGGTGGCGGAACGGATTCGCCGGGACATCGCCTCGGCGCCCTTCCGGGTCATGGGCGGCAAGGAATTGCTGACCATCACCATCTCGATCGGGGTCGCGGCCACGACCGGCGCCGGCGATACGCCCGAAGCCCTGCTGAAACGCGCCGACGAAGGGGTGTACGAGGCCAAGGCGGGCGGTCGGAACAAGGTCGTCGCCAAGGCGGCCTGACGTCGTTTGGCTCTGTCGTCAGACGGTGTCGAGAAGAACGACAAGCAACTGAAAACGCCCGGCGGATAACCGCCGGGCGTTTCATTTTCAGTAGCAGATCAAGGCGCCCTCGGGTCGTGCGAGGGGCGCCGGGCCTTAAGCCCTTACTTGATCTTGCCTTCCTTGAAGTCGACGTGCTTGCGCACGACCGGGTCGTACTTCTTGACGACCATTTTTTCGGTCATGGTGCGGGCGTTCTTCTTGGTGACGTAGAAGAAGCCGGTGTCGGCCGTGGAGTTCAGGCGGATCTTGATGGAAGCCGGTTTGGCCATCGGAATTACCTCTGCGACGGCGAAAGCCGCTTAAAATAAGAGGCGCGGAACATACTCAGGATCGCCCCAAAGTCAACGGGCGCGATGCCACGTTGATGCGGCGCGAGGCACATATAATGTCGTCGCATGAAAATCGCATCCTTCATCGCCGCCCTGGCCATTGTTTCCGCGCCCTTCGCAGGCGCGGCGTCCGCCTTTTCCACGCCAGAGCAGGACGCCTTCCTGGCGCGGCTCAACACCCTGTGCGGCCAGCGATTCGAAGGCAGGGTCGTCACGACCGATGCGGCCGACGCCAACTTCGCCAGCCAACGTCTGATCATGCATGTCCGCGACTGTTCGGCGGACGAGGTGCGTATTCCCTTCGCCGTGGGCGAGGATCGGTCGCGGACCTGGGTGGTGACGAAGACGGACGCGGGCCTGCGGCTGAAACATGATCACCGGCACGAGGATGGAACGACCGACGTCCTGCACTGGTACGGCGGGGATACGGCGGAGGCGGGCACGGCCGAGCGGCAGGCCTTCCCGGTGGACGCCGAGTCCATCGCCCTGTTCAACGCCAACAACGCCTCGGTCTCGACCACCAATGTCTGGGCGATGGAGGTCCATCCGGATCGGATGTTCGCCTATGAGCTGCGGCGTCCGAATCGGCATTTTCGGGTGGAGTTCGACCTGACGAAGCCGGTCGCCGACTAAAGGATCAAACGACGCGCCAGGCCTGAAGCGGTCGCACGGTGGCGCAGGCGGGACCGCCGTCGCGGGCGCGGCCGGGTAGGATGGCTTCCAGCACGCGTCCATCGCGCGCCAGGGCCAGAAGGTCGGCGGGAATGTCGTGGACGTCGATCTTGGCGCGACGGCTCCATTCGCTGTGCTGTCCGGCCGATGTACCGATGGCGATATAGACGAAACGTCGCGACGGCCCTTCGCGTCGCACGAAGGGACCGGTCAGCCGTCCGTCGTCGGACAGGGTGACCGGGACATCGAAGCGGATCGGACCATCGTCGGCGACGCGTGGCTCGACCGGCATGTTCGCCTTGTCCTGCAAGCTGTAGGCGACGCCCGCGACCGGGTCGGCGATGGTCAGGCGCAGGGTGATCGTAGATCCGGCCATCTCAGTCCCTGTGTTCGACCGTGTGGCGGCCCCGCACCATCCGCACGAAGGGCAGTGGGCGGTTCGGCTGTTCCAGACGTTCGGCCAACTCCCCCAGCACGAAGCGGGTGATGGCGGGCAGGTCCAAGGCGCGAGCCTCGTCCAGCGGTAGCCAGGCGATCTCGTCCAGTTCGCCTGACCCGGCGGTCGGTTCCGGGCTCAGCAGGGCCTCAGCCGGCGCCATGAAGAAGCGGGCGTCGAACCGCCGTGTGCGACCCGGAGGGGTGATGGCCCGGGCGATGTAGGACAGGACGGACAGATCGGGCAGGGCGCCCGCCTGACGATACTCCCGCCACGGTCCGGCGACGCTGGCGGAGGGCGCGGCGCGCCCCAGGATCAGGCCGGTTTCTTCGAACGTCTCCCGCACCGCCGTCAGGGCCAGGGCGCGAGCGCGGCGGGCGGGAACCTCGGCCTCCAGCCGCCGCGCGACATCGGAAGCCAGATCGCCCGTTGCGGCGGCGCTGAAGTCCGCCCGGTCGATCCGCCCGCCAGGAAACACCCACTTCGACGCCATGAAGACATGCCCTGGCGCCCGTCTTCCCATCAGCACCTCGGGCCGCGACCCGCCCCGCGTCAGAATCAGGGTCGCGGCGTCCTTGGGCCGCTGGGCGCCGCCGACGCGCGGGGCGTCGGCCAGATCCTGGGCGGCGTCGAAGGGGGCGGTCGGCATACCCGATTCAATGAACCGAGACGCGGTGGGGGGCAAGGCGCTCCCTGGCCAGGTCAGGTCTTTCGACGCCAGTAGGAGACGAACAGGGCGGCGGAGGACGGGCCGTCGGTGGAGCTGAAGTGGTGGACGACCGAGTCCAGCGGCAGGCTCGGCTCCGATCTGTTCAACTCCTGAACGCCCTCCATGACCACATTCATGTCGTCGCTGGACACATCGGGACGGGCCTTGCCGGCGACTTCACAAAGCGTCGCGGCGCAGGTCACGTTGAGAGTTTCGATGCTTTTCTCGAAGCCCGGAAGGGCGCGGTAGCGCTGCGTCAAGGTCTGTTCTGTGGCGGAAGACCACGCCTGGTCGGTCGAGAACGCGGTCGCCTCGGCATGAAGCGCGGCGATATCGGGCGAGGGCGGCATTCCCGCCAGGATTTTCGAGATGGGGTCGTCGCCGGTCGATGGTTGTGGCGAAACGACCGGCGGCGTGGCGCTCTGATAGGCCAGCAGGCCGGCGGCCAACAGGGCTGTGGTGATCACGATCAGTCTCCATCGTCTGGTGAGGAACGCGCGGCCGAAGGGCGGCGCGTCGGGACGAGGAAGGCTTGCGGTTTGGTTCGGGGCGGCGGCCAGATCGATTAAATCGTCACGATTTTCTTGGGCGACCAGCAGCCGGGCGATCTCGCGACTGCTGGCGAGGCCGGTCTTGCGTCGGGCGGAGCGGAATCGCTCGTTAACCGCAGCGACCGAAAGGTCTTTCATGGTCGCAATGGACTTGGCGGTATGGCCTCGCCCCAGCAGAAGCAGCAGTTCCCGTTCCGTCGCGTTCAGGCGGGCGAGCGCTGGCAATGTTTCCGCCGGGACCATGGGCGACTACTTCCGCTTGCCCTTGCGCACACCCTTCAGCCCGCCTGAGGGCCTGCCGCGCTTTGCTGGCTTGGGACCGCCGGGGCGACCCTTGCCGCGCATCGGCGGGCCGTCGCCGCCGCGTCCCCGGACGCCATAGCGCGGGGCCGGGGCGTTGGGGTCGCGGGGTTCGGGCTCGCTGAGCATTTCGAACACCAGGCCGCCGGTGACGGGGGTGGCCTCCATCAGCTTGACCTCGACCTTGCGGCCCAGGGTGAACCGCTTGCCGGTGCGTTCGCCGACCAGGGCGTGGGCGCGGTCGTCGTGGGCGAAATATTCGCTGCCCAGGGTCGAGACCGGCGCCAGGCCGTCGGCGCCCGTCTCGTCCAGCCGGATGAATAGGCCGAAGCGGGTGACGCCGGTGATCCGCCCGGTGAAGGTGGCCCCGACCCGGTCCTCCAGGAAGGCGGCGATATAGCGGTCCATGGCGTCGCGCTCGGCGGCCATCGACCGGCGCTCGGTCATGGTCACGCCCTCGGCGATGGCGGGCAGTTCGGCGATCTCGCGATCGGTCAGCCCGTCCTTGCCCAGCCCCAGCGCCCGGATCAGGCCGCGGTGGACGATCAGGTCGGAATAGCGCCGGATCGGCGAGGTGAAGTGGGCGTAGCGATCCAGGTTCAGGCCGAAGTGGCCGATGTTCTCAGGGCTGTAGATCGCCTGCATCTGGCTGCGCAGCACGACCTCGTTGACGACATCGGCGTGTTCGGTGTCGCGCGTCTCGTCCAGCAGCTTGTTGAACCGTTTGGTCGTGCCCGGCTCGCCCTTGTTCCACGGCTTGCCGATGGTGGACAGGAAGTCGGCCAGGTTGAAGATCTTTTCTTGGCTGGGCGTGTCGTGGATGCGGTAGATCAGCGGCGTCTTCTTCTGCTCCAGCGTCTCGGCGGCGCAGACGTTGGCTTGGATCATCATCTCTTCGATCAGCCGATGCGCCTCCAGCGAGGCGCGCTTCTCGATGGAGGCGATGCCGCCATCCGGGGCCATGCGGATGCGGCGCTCGGCCGATTCGATCTGCAGCGGGCTGCGCTTCAGCCGGCCCTTCAGCATGGCGTGGTAAGCGTTCCACAGCGGATAGAGGATGGCCTCCATGATCGGGCCGGTCGTGTCGTCGGTCTGGCCGTCGATGGCCGACTGGGCCTGTTCGTAGCTGAGCTTGGCGTGCGACCGCATCAGGCCGCGTACGAACTTGTGGCCGGTCTTTCGGCCGTCCTTGTCGAAGACCATCCGCACAGCCAGGCAGGCGCGGTTCTCGCCCTCCTTCAGGCTGCACAGACCGTTCGACAGCACCTCCGGCAGCATCGGCTCGACACGGTCGGGGAAATAGGTCGAGTTGCCCTTGTCGCGGGCCTCGCGGTCCAGATGGGTTCCTGGGCGGACATAGGCGGCGACGTCGGCGATGGCGACCCAGACGATCCAGCCGTTCGGGTTCTTGGGATCCTCGTCGCGCGCCGCATAGACGGCGTCGTCGTGGTCGCGCGCATCGGCGGGGTCGATGGTGATGAAGGGAACCTCGCGCAGGTCTTCGCGCCCCTTCAGCGTCGGCAGGGCCTGATCCTCGGCCTCGCGCTCGACCGCCTCGGAGAAGCCGGTCGGGACGCCGTGGGCGTATATGGCGATCAGGGAGGCGGCGCGGGGATCGTCCTCCTTACCGATATGTTCAAGGATCTTGCCGCGCTTGGGCCCGAACCGCTGCTCGCCCTTTTCGATGGCGGCCAGGACCAGGTCGCCGTCGCGCAGATCGCCGGACTGGGCCTGGGGCACGAGAAGCACGTCCTTGGAACGACGGTCCACCGGCTCGACGCGGGTCTCGCGCGCCGACTTGCGGATGACGCCCAGGACGCGGTTGGTTCCGACGTCCAGCTTCTTGATCAGCCGGGCTTCCCAGCCGTCCGCGCCGCGCTGGAACTTGACCAGAACCCGGTCTCCCAGGCCGGGCGCGGGGCCGGGCTTGGACTTGTCGGGCATCAGGATGGCGCGCGGCGCGTCGGCGCTGGCCTCGACCAGGCGGACATACAGTTCGCCGTCGGCGTCGCGCTCGATCACATCGGCCACGCCGACGGGGGGCAGGGCGCCGGCCTCGGAAAAGCCCTTGCGCCCGCGCTTGCCCAGTTTTCCTTCTTCTTCGAGTTCGCGGATCATTTCGCGCAAGGCCCGGCGGTCGCCGCCCTTCAGGCCAAAGTGGCGCGCGATATCGGTCTTCTCGGCCGATCCGGCCTCGCGCAGGAAGGCGAGGAGGGTGTCTTTGTCGGGCAGGCCGGCGGGCGGCCTCTTGGATGAATTGGTCATTATGTCTTTCGTAGCGCGGAACCGCGCCCTTGGGTAAATCTTGAGGTCAAATCTTGCGTGAGTTGACCGAGTGAATGCGGGGCTTCAGCTTCCGCCGTCCCCGAATGGAGTCTTCGATGTCCCTGCATGCCCCCGCCCTGAGCGCGACCGTGAAGTCGCCGCTGGATCTGATCGGCAAGACGCCGATGGTGGAGGTGACGAAGATCGACACCGGCAAGTGCCGCCTGCTGCTGAAGCTGGAGTCCCAGAACCCCGGCGGCTCGATCAAGGACCGGATCGCCGTCGAAATGCTGGACGCCGCCGAGAAAGAGGGTTGGCTGAAGGAGGGCGGCACCATCGTCGAGGCGACGGCGGGCAATACGGGCCTGGCGCTGACCCTGGTCGGCCGGGCGCGAGGCTATAAGGTGCTGCTGGTCATCCCGGACAAGATGTCGAAGGAGAAGATCCAGCATCTGCGGGCCATGGGCGCCGATGTGCGCCTGACGCGTTCGGACGTGCCGCATGGCCACCCGGAGTATTACACCGACATGGCCGAGCGCCTGTCCCAGGCCATCCCCGGCGCCTACTACGTCAACCAGTTCGCCAACCATTCGAACGCTGACGCCCATGTGAAGACAACGGGGCCGGAGATCTGGGAGCAGACGGGCGGCGATATGGACGCCTTCGTCGCCGGCATCGGCTCGGGCGGCACCATCACCGGCGTCGCGCGCTATTTGAAGAGCGTCGGCTCCAAGGCTCAGATCATACTGGCGGATCCGGTCGGATCGACCTTGGCCGGCATCGTCAACGAGGGCGTGCCGGGGCCGGACGGCAGCTATACCGTCGAGGGCATCGGCCAGAACTTCGTGCCCGACACGGCGGACATGAGCCTGATCGACAAGGCCTATTCGATCCCCGACGCGGAGGCCATCGCCACGGCGCGCGAACTGCTGCTGAAGGAAGGCATTCTGGCCGGTTCGTCGTCGGGCACCCTGATCGCCTCGGCCCTGCGCTGGTGCCGCGAACAGACCGAAGCCAAGACCTGTGTCACCTTCGTCTGCGACACCGGGGCCAAGTATCTGTCCAAGGTCTATAACGACGCCTGGCTGGCCGATCAGGGCCTGGGCGAGCGCGAGTTGCACGGCGACCTGTCGGACCTGATCAACCGCAAATACGAAAAGGGCGACGTGGTCGTCGCCGGTCCGGGCGACACCCTGGACACCGCCTTCAAGCGGATGAAGGGCGCCGACGTGTCCCAGTTGCCGATCATCGAAGACGGACGCCTGGTCGGCATCCTGGACGAGAGCGACCTGATCCACGTGATGAACACCGACGAGATCACCCGCAAGGAACGGTTCGCCAAGCCGGTGGCCTCGGCCATGACGCGCGATTTGGACACGCTTCAAGTCAAGGAGCCGCTGGACGCCCTGATCCCCGTGTTCGACCGTGACCGTGTGGCCATCGTGCTGGACGGCGAAAAGTTCGTCGGCCTGATCACCCGCACCGACCTGATCAACCACCTCAGCCTGAACCGGTAATCCCATGGCCGACACCAAGAACAGCCAGGGTTTCTCGACCCGCGCCATCCATGCTGGACAGCACCCCGACCCGACCACGGGCGCGGTGATGACGCCGATCTACGCCACCTCGACCTACGCCCAGGAAAGTCCGGGCGTGAACAAGGGCTATGAGTATGCCCGGGGCAAGAACCCGACGCGCGAGGCGTTCGAGGCCTGTATCGCCGACCTGGAGGGCGGCACGCACGGGTTCGGCTTCGGATCGGGCATGGCGGCGACCTCGACGGCGCTGGAGCTGCTGGATGCGGGCGATCATATCGTCACGGGCGATGACCTTTACGGCGGCTCGTGGCGGCTGTTCGAGCGGGTGCGTCGGCGGACCATGGGGCTGGACTTCGCCTATGTGGACCTGAGCGACATCGGCGCGGTCGAGGCGGGCATCACGCCCAAGACCAAGATGCTGTGGGTCGAGACCCCGACCAATCCGCTGATGAAGCTGGCGGACATCGCGGCTCTGTCGAAGGTGGCCAAGGCGCATGGGCTGCTGCTGATCGTGGACAACACCTTCGCCACCCCCTTCTGCCAGCAGCCGCTGAGCCTGGGGGCGGATGTGGTGATGCACTCGGCGACCAAATACCTGAACGGCCATTCTGACATCATCGGCGGGGTGCTGGTGACGGCCGATCCCGATCTGGCGACGCGGATCAAGTTCCTGCAGAACTCGGTCGGCGGCATCATGGGGCCGTTCGACGCCTTCCTGGCCAACCGGGGGCTCAAGACCCTGGCGTTGCGGATGAAGGCGCACTGCGAGAACGCTCTGACCGTCGCTCGCTGGCTGGAGACGCGGGCGGGAGTGGCCAAGGTCATCTATCCCGGCCTGATCGCCCATCCGCAGCACGAACTGGCCGCGCGCCAGATGCACGGCGGCTACGGCGGCATGGTGACGGTGGTGTTGGAAGGCGACCTGGAGCGGACCAAGCGGGTGCTGGAACGGGTGCAGGTCTTTACGCTGGCGGAGTCGCTGGGCGGGGTCGAGAGCCTGGTGAACCACCCGGCGATCATGACCCACGCCAGCGTGCCCAAGGACATCCGCGAGAAGGGCGGCGTCACCGACAGCCTGATCCGGCTGTCGGTCGGGGTCGAGAACGTCGAGGACCTGATCGCGGATCTGGATCAGGCCCTGGGCTGATCTCAGCTGGAGGGCAGGGCGGTCTGGTGGCCGGTGACGGGCGGCAGCTTCTTCTTGGGAGCGGCGCGTTTCACCGGCGCCTTGGCGGCCTTGGGCAGGGCGGCGCGGCGGGCGACTTCGGCGTCGATGACGGGCAGGATGTCGCTGGCGGCCATGACCTGGGTCGAGGCGCCGTGTTCGACCAGACGGGCGGCGTTGGCGCGCAGGGTCACCAGATCGGCGTCGGTCATCGAGGGGATCATGTCGGCGAGCGGGGTCATGCGGGCGTCCTGTAGGGAATAGGCTTCAGGGCCGGCGCGCGAGGCGCCAGCCCTTCAGCTGATTGAAGGCGATCTCAACCACGACCGGATCACCCAGCCCGGAGACGCCCTGAGGCGTACCGAGCGTGGGCAGAACCGTTACGACGTGGCCGTTGTCCAGGCGGACCTTGCGGCCGCCCAGCGGCAGGAGCTTGGTCACCTCGCCGTTGAAGGCGATGGTGTTCCGAAGCGTGTCCTACTCAGCCGCCGTAAGGCGACCGGCGGATTCCTTGCCGGAGCGCGAGTCGCGCTCGATCTCGTACGAGATCTTCTGGCCTTCGTTCAGCGAACCAACGCTCGAGGTTTCGACGGCCGAGGCGTGGACGAAGACGTCCTTGCCGCCGTCATCGGGAGCGATAAAGCCGTAGCCTTTGGTGGGGTTGTACCATTTAACAGTGCCGGTAGCCATTTGGAGACCTCCGTCTGGCGTTGACCGCAGGGAGGGATCCCTGGTCGGCCTGTCGGGTCTGAATGGGATCGGCTTTTGGACCTCGGTGCGTGATGCAAAGGGAGCAGCGGCGTTACGCAGAGAGATATCGACAGACCCTATATGGGCCTCAAACGCCCTTTGTGCAAGGCGCGGCGCTTAGAAGGCGAAGGCGACCTTGGCCACAAGGGCGTCTTCGTACTGCTCGCCGTCCGTATGGGCCGAGGTGTCGTAGTAGCGCAGATCCAGGCCCAGGCGCGGGGTCAGGGCGTAGGTCACGCCGGCGTTCCAGCCGGTGTAGTCGGGGGCGTTGTCCTGCTCGCGGCGGCCCACGGCGACGGATCCCTCCAGCCGGTCGCTGAAAGCCCAGCCGGCCTGGGCCTCGACCCAGGTGAAGGCCTCGGTCGAGCCGGCGGCGTCGGGAGAATACTGGAGCTGGAGCCGCGCCGTGGCCGGACCGATGGCGCGGCTGATGTTGCTGGTGAACTCCCAGCCGTCCTCGTTATAGCCGGCCTCGGCGTCGAGCCGGTTCTTGTAGGCGAGATTGAAATCGAAGGCGTAGCCGAAGGCTTCGGGCCGGTAGCCGGCGACGAACTCCGCCTCGACATTGGAGCCGCCCGCCTGGATCGTCTCCAGGCCCGGACCGACGTAGAAGCGGCCGTCCGCGCTTTCCCAGGTCGCCGCGCCATAGACATAGCCGTCATTGCCCGACTTCGACGCCGCCTTGGAGCGGTTATCCGTGCCGGCGCCGACCTCGAACGACCAGCCGCCGTCAGACGCGGACTGGGCCGCGACAGGGCTCGCCCAGGCTGAAGAGAGGGCGGCTGCGGCGAGGGCGGCGAGGACGGCGGTGCGGATCATGGGGGCTCCAACGCGCGAGATGCGGTTCGGCGCCTTTAGCGTGCTCCGGTCTTGATGGCGAATTCATCCGTAGCCTGAGCGAACTCTTGTCGCAGCCGGGCGACCAGTTCGGCGGTCGGCAGGACGTCGTGGATGGCGCCCGCGCCCTGGCCGGCGGACCAGACCGTCTTCCAGGCCTTGGCCTCGTCGCCCATGTCCAGCTTGTGCTCGGGCAGGTGTTTAGGGTCGATCCCGTTGTCGATCAGGGACTTGATCATGAAGTTGGCCGGAATGCCCGAGACCGCCGGGGTGTGGACGATGTCGGTCGAGCCGCTGTCGATCACCATCTGCTTATAGGCGTCGGCGGCCATGGCCTCGGTCGTGTTGATGAACCGGGTGCCCATATAGGCGAAGTCGGCGCCCAGCATCAGGGCCGCCGCCACGTCCTGGCCGGTCGAAATCGCGCCGGACAGGATGATGGTCCCGTCGAAGAAGCTGCGGACCTCGTTGACCAGGGCGAAGGGGTTGATGATCCCGGCATGGCCGCCGGCGCCGTTGGCGACCAGGATCAGGCCGTCGACCCCGGCTTCGGCCGCCTTGCGCGCATGGCGGATGTTGGCGATGTCGTGGAAGACCTGACCGCCGTAGCCGTGGACCGCATCGACCACGTCTCGCACGGCCCCCAGCGAGGTGATGATCAGCGGCACCTTCTCCTCGACCGAGACCATCATGTCGGCCATCAGCCGGGGATTGGTCGGGTGGACGATGTGATTGACGCCGAAGGCGGCGGCCTCTGGGGTCAGCCGGCCCTTGATCTCGTGAATCCAGTCGCGATAGCCCTCGGTCGTGCGCTGGTTCAGCGACGGGAAGGTGCCGATGATCCCGGCGTTGCAGGCCTCGACCACCAGATCCGGGCCGGAGACCAGGAACATGGGCGCCGAGATGATCGGCAGGATCAGGCCTTTTTGAAGCGAAGCGGGAATGGCCACGGGCGTCTCCTGGGTTTCGTTTCGCTACGCTTAGCGGGCTGTCGCGGGGGAAGGCAATCAGGGAGAATTCGGGCGGCGGGATTTCAGATTCGGCGAGGGAAAAACAGTGTCTGAATAGTATGAATTGTCTGAAATCCGCGTCGGATCTGGACGGTGAAAATACAGTCCAATGTGTCCAGTTTCGGCCCTCCCATCCGATTGGGGTGATTATAACCGGGTTTCAAGGCGTGGTGGGTTGAGCAGCGTTTTTCGACGTCAGGGCGTTGAAAGGCTAAAAGAAAATCTACGGAACTAGGGGCGCTGAACGCCAGAAACCTCGAGCTCGGCGCGCCCCCTCCACCACCGCGCGAAGGGGCGCGGCGGTCCCCCTCCCCCAATGGGGGAGGATTGCGGTCGTCGGCTTCATAGTCCTCCCGGGGAGGGGGACCGCATCTTCGCGGTGGAGGGGGCCGGACGCGGATGGGGTTTGGAATGGGGCGGTTCGCCCGGGGGAGGATTTTCTTACGCGCCGCAAACGCCTAAATGCGCCCCATGACCCACTATACCGACAACCTCAGCCAGCTCGGCGCCCCGACCGCCGCCCCGACCAGCCCCGAGACGGCCGTGCTGGAGCGGGTGCCGAACCCCCATGCGGATACGCTGTATCTGGCCCGGTTCACGGCGCCCGAGTTCACCAGCCTGTGCCCGGTGACGGGCCAGCCCGACTTCGCCCATATCGTCATCGACTATGCGCCGGGCGAGTGGCTGGTCGAGTCCAAGAGCCTGAAACTGTACCTGACCAGTTTCCGCAACCACGGCGCCTTCCACGAGGACTGCACTGTCGCCATCGGCCGGCGTCTGGCGGACCTGCTGGCGCCCAAGTAGCTGAGGATCGGGGGATACTGGTATCCGCGCGGCGGCATCCCCATCGACGTCTTCTGGCAGACGGGCGTGGCGCCGGAGGGGCTGTGGCTGCCGGATCAGGGCGTGCCGACCTATCGCGGGCGGGGGTGAGGCGTTGCGTCCTTCTTCCGCAAGGGGGAGAAGGGACTTTCATCTTCTTTCGTCATTCCGGGCGAAGGGCCGCTTGGCCCGTAGACCCGGAACCCAGCGGCGCCGAAGGCGAAATCTATCCACCGCACACTGCCTAAGGATCGAGTCCGCGACAGGTTCGCGCTCTCGCGCGCCGCTGGGTTCCGGGTCTACGCTGCGCTTCGCCCGGAATGACGAAAGGAAAGTGTGTGAGCGAGGAAGTTTCGGAGGCGTCCAGTCGCCTCCCCCTCGAAGCCTGGGGCCGTCGTCTCCTCACGCGCGCCGAAACCTGGGCAGACCAATCCCGGCCGCGTCGTTACGCCTACGAATTCCTTTGGTTCGGGCTGAAACAGGGGTGGGCCTGTCTGTTCGGGGGGCTGATGCTGGCGCTCATCGTCGGCACCTTTCTGTGGTGGCCGGATCAGGCGCCGATCTCGCGGTATGATTTTCTGGCGATCGGGGCGGTGGTGATCCAGGCGGCCATGCTGGCGTTCAAGCTGGAGACCTGGGAGGAGGCGCGGGTGATCTTCCTGTTCCATGTGGCGGGGACGATCATGGAGCTGTTCAAGACCGCGCACGGGTCGTGGGTCTATCCGGAGGACAGTCTGCTGCGCATCGGGGCCGTGCCGCTGTTCTCGGGCTTCATGTATGCGGCGGTCGGCAGCTATATCGCGCGGGTGCAGCGGATCTTCCATATCCGGGTGCGGGCCTATCCGCCGCTGTGGACGACCTGGGCGCTGGCGGCGGCGATTTATGTCAACTTCTTCGCCCATCACTGGCTGCCGGACGTGCGGATCGTGCTGTTCGCGGCGACGGCTGTGGTGTTCGGGCGGGGCTGGTTCTATTTCACGGCGGACCGGCGCAGGCGGTCGATGCCGCTGCTGCTGGGATACGGGCTGGTGGCCCTGTTCATCTGGTTCGCCGAGAACCTGGGGACGTTCGCGCGGGCCTGGTCCTATCCGGGGCAGGAGGCGGGGTGGGAGATGGTGTCACTGGGCAAGCTGGGGGCCTGGTTCCTGCTGATGATCATTTCCGTGGTGCTGGTGTCGTTGGTGCACCGGCCGGAAGAAGAACCGTCAGGCGGTGCGAGCCAGTGAAGCGGCGCGGGGCCAGGCGACCGGGGCCAGGGCTTCAAGCGCCGGCTTGGCCAGCAGATAGCCCTGCATCAGGCTGACGCCGAGGTCGCGCAGGACGTCGTGTTCGGCCAGGGTCTCGACGCCTTCGCACACCGGCTCGACGCCCAGGTCGCGCAGCATGTTCAGGGTGTTGCGCACGATGGTGCGCTTGACCGGGTCGGTGTCGATGTCGCGGATCAGGGCCATGTCCAGCTTGACGATGTCCGGCTGGAACAGGGCCAGCAGGCCCAGGCCCGCATAGCCGGCGCCGAAGTCGTCGATGGCCGTCTTGAACCCCATGGCGCGATAGGACCGCAGGATGTTCAGGATGTGATCGGCGTCCATCGCCTCGCTCTCGGTGAACTCGAAGATGATCCGGTTCACCGGGAAGCCGGTGCGCATCGCCGCCGCAAGCGTGGTGCGGATACAGGCGCGCGGCTCATAGACCGCATTGGGCAGGAAGTTGATCGACAGGTTGGCGCCCTCGGCGGCCATGTCGATCTCCGCCGCCAGTTCGATGGCGGTGGTGCGGCACAACTGGTCGAAGGCGTAGCGGTTGTCGGCCGAAATCTGGGCCAGGACCTGGCCGGCGCTGGCGCCGTCCTTGCCCCGCACCAGGGCCTCATAGGCGAAGACGGTCTGGGTCGAGACATCGACGATCGGCTGAAACGCCATGGTGATCGGCAGGTCGAAACCCGTTCCGTCTTTGCAACCCGCACAGGACATCGGCCGTAACGTCTCCGGTTAAGGCGCTGATGTTAGGGAGAAAAGATTAACAGAGGCCACTGCTCCGCTTAGGGCAGGCGCGTGACCTTGGCGGCCATGTCCGGGCGGGGGCGTTCCAGGGCGGGCTCGGTCAGGGTTCCGATATGGATGAAGCCGGCGACGGTTTCGCCCTCGGTCAGGCCGAACAGGGCCACGGCCTGGGAGTCATAGCTGTACCAGTCGGTGATCCAGCTGGACGAATAGCCGAAGGCGCCGGCCGCGTGTTCCAGGTTCATGCAGACGGCGCCGGCCGACAGCTGTTGCTCCCACACCGGCTTGGCGTTCGGGACCGGGGTGGAGACGACCAGGATGGTGACGGGGGCGGCGGTCAGCTTGGCCAGGACCGCCTGATCCTTGGCCGGCTTGTCGCGGACTTCAGCCAGGACGGCGAGCTTCTCGGCGATCTCGGCCCGGCTGCGCGGACCCAGAACCACGAACCGCCAGGGGAAGAGCTTGCCGTGGTCGGGGGTGCGGGCGCCCAGGGTCAGGATCTGGTCCAGCTCGGCCTGCGTCGGGCCGGGGGCGGCCAGGGCCTGGGCCGGGGCGGAGCGGCGCGTGGCCAGGCGGTCGCGCAACTCCTGCGACGGCACGGGGGCGGGCAGGGGCGCGTTCAAGGGGATCAGCGGCAGCTCGGTCATGCCGTCTAGCTAGGCTTTCGTCCTTGCCTTCGCCATAGGTGAGCCATGAGCAATTCCGAAGAACCGAAATGGGCCGCAGGTCTGGCGAAACCGCCGGCCTGGCGCAGCGACGGAACCGAGGTTCTGTTCGACAGCCCGTGGATGGCCCTGACCCGGCACCCGGCGAAGGCGCCCACGGGCCATGCGGCCGACTACGCCGTCGTGCGGTTCAAGAACGTCGGGACCGGCGTCCTGCCGGTGCATGACGACGGGACGGTGGTGCTGGTGGGTCAGCAGAGGTTCGCCCTGGCCAACTACTCGTGGGAAATGCCCGAGGGCGGGGCGCCCCTGGACGAGGATCCGTTTGATGGCGTGCGGCGAGAACTGGCCGAGGAGGCGGGGCTGGAGGCCGCGCACTGGGCGCCGGCCCTGAGCGTCGAAATGTCCAACTCCATCACTGACGAGATCGGCATGAGCTGGATCGCCTGGGGGCTGACCGCCGCGCCGACCGCGCCAGACCCGACCGAGATCATCGCCGTGGTGCGCGTGCCCTTCCTCGATTTGCTCGACGAGATCGGGCGAGGAACCGTGCGCGACAGCCTGACGGTGGCGACGGCGTACAAGGCCTATCATATGGCGCAGAATGGAGGCCTGCCTCCGGCGCTGGCGCAGGCCATGCTGGGACGGGTATGATGTCGTCGAAGGAGCCCGGCATGGCCAAGCTTGAGATCGTCACCGAGACCGACAGCGTCTGGCGCCAGCTGCGCGCCTCCGCCGAGGCCGCCTCTCGCGAGGAGCCCCAGCTGGGCTCGCAGATGAACGCCGTCATCCTGTCGCACGACGACCTAGCCGGCGCTCTCAGCTTCCAGATCGCGCGCAAGCTGGCCGACGGGGAAATGAGCGCCATGTCGGTGCGCGAGGTCTGCCTGTCCGCCTTCGTCGCCGATCCGACCATGGTCGCGGCGGCGGAAGCCGATCTGCAGGCCGTGGCCGAGCGTGACCCGGCGATCCGCAACCTGCTGCAGCCCTTCCTGTATTTCAAAGGCTTCCAGGCGCTTCAGGGCTGGCGCGTGGCCCATTGGCTGTGGGGGCAGGGGCGCGAGACCCTGGCCTTCCACTTCCAGAGCCGAATCTCCGAACTGTTCCAGCTGGACATCCATCCGGCGGCGCGGTTGGGCAAGGGACTGTTCCTGGACCACGGCACCGGCATCGTCATCGGCGAGACGGCGGTGGTCGGGGACGACGTGTCGATGCTGCACAATGTCACCCTGGGCGGCACGGGCGCGGAACGCGGCGACCGTCACCCCAAGATCGGCAAGGGGGTGCTGCTGGGCGCCGGGGCCAAGGTGCTGGGCAATATCCACGTCGGCGACTACGCCAAGGTGGCCTCGGGCTCGGTGGTGCTGAAATCCGTGCCGTCCGGCTGCACCGTGGCGGGGGTGCCGGCGCGGCTGGTCAACTGCCCCACGGGGGCAGAACCGGCGCGGACGATGGATCATACGCTGGCGGACGTGGTGTACGACTTCGTGATCTGACGGGTTTCCCTCAACGCCCGACTTCTCTAGGGTCCGCCGCCAACCCAAGACCATGAGGCCCCCCGTGAAAGACACCGACCTGAAGCGCATCGAGGCCCACCTCAAGCGCACCTTCAACACCGGCGGCATCATCGTGAAGCCCCGTCCCAAGCAGAACGACTCGGCCGAGGTCTATGTCGGCGACGAGTTCATCGGCATCGTCTTCGAGGACGAAGACGAGGAAGGCTCGTTCATGTTCGAAATGGCGATCCTGGCCGAAGACCTGCCGGAATAGGGTTTCGTCCCAATCGTGATCGTCCGGCCCGACCGGGCGATCACGCTCGACGGTGGGCGGAGGCCTCTAGAGCCAGCCTGCCGCTTTCAGCACGGGGCCATGGGTCCGGCTGACCGGCGCCGTCAGGCCGCCGACGAGGCGTATTTCGCCCGTCCCGCGTCGCCAGCGCACCTCTTCCACCGCATCGGCCGCCACCCACCACGAACGATGGACCCGCCATCCGCGCGCCCGCGCCAGTTCGTCCAGCGCGTCGGCGAACCGCAGGGTGATTAACTCCGCGCCCGCATCGGTATGGACCCGCAGATAATGGTCGTGCGCCTCGATGGCGATCAGTCGCGCGCTGCGTCGTTTGGCGGATAGTCTGCGCCGGAAGGCCGCCTCGGCCTCGGGCAGGGGCGGGACGACGAGGGTGCGGGTCTCGACCCGCGTGGGAAGCTTGCGCCAGACCAGGGCGCGGACCGCCATGGCCGCCAGCATGATGGGCCAGACCTGCCAGAGCAGCGGCAGATAGATCGACCAGCGCTGCTCTGCGAACATCAGGTGCTGGGTCACGACGACGAACAGGGTCACCAGCGGCGTGGCGAGCGCCGAGGTGAGGAACACGCGCCTCCACAGCACGGGCAGGCGACGGCCCAGGCTCTCGTCCACCGCGACGGCGATCAGCCCGCCGCCCAGCATGCAGATCATCCAGTAGGCATAGCGGGGCGCGAGGGGCGTATCGTCCGAGTCGAAGGGGCCGAGGAAACCGAGCAACAGGCCCATGGCGGCGAGCATGAGGGCGTCGACGGCCCAGCGTCGTGCGGACTTCGCTCCGATGATGGTCTTCGCCCTGTGGCCCATGCCGTCCCGTTCGCGCACCCACGGCGCCGTTCGCGAAGTCGGGCCTAGCGAGCCGCCGGCCGACCGGCAATGGCGTTTGGCGAGAACCCACCCCCTGATCGGAAAACCCATGTCGCAAAACTGGCTCGCCGCCGCCCTGACCCTCATCGTTTCCGCCGTCGCCTTGCCCACTATGGCTCAGGCGCCGGGAGCCGACGTCGATGAGCGCCCCGATCCAGCCGTGGTCTGTCATGTCGGCGTCTATCGGCTGGACGACGGCAGTTGGGTGGATGTCGCGCCGCTGGCGGACAAGGGGCTGCGGTGGCGTCGGCTGGACGGGTCCACGGCCAGGATGATGCTGGACGCCCAGGGTCATTGGATCAGTACGCTGGGGTTCACCGCCCGCGTCGAAGGTCCGCAGCCGCAGCTTGGACCCTGCGAAGAGGGACGGATCGTCTTCGAGGGGCGGACCGGACGACGCCAGGTGCAGGACGTGCGCGAGACGATCTTTGTTGGGCAGGGTGGGGTGCGGCTGAAGGGGCGACTGATCCTGCCGCCGGGCGACGGGCCGGTCCCCGTCATGGTCGAGGTGCATGGGTCGGAAGGCGCCAATGCGCTGGACTTCAACGCCTTCCAGCGGTTCGCCCCGGCCGAGGGCGTGGGCGTCTTCGTCTACGCCAAGCGGGGTTCGGGCGGATCGGAGGGCCGCTATACTCAGGACTTCCATATCCTGGCCGAGGACGCCGCCGCCGCCGTTGTCGAGGCCCGTCGGCTGGCCGGAGATCGGGCGGGCCGGGTCGGCCTGCATGGCGCCAGCCAGGGCGGCTGGATCGCGCCGCTGGCCGCCAGCCTGACCCCGGTGGACTTCGTCACCGTGGGTTTCGGCCTGGCCTATGGGGCGCTGGCGGAGGACAGTGATCAGGTGATGCTGGACCTGAAGGCCAAGGGGTGGGGCGCCGATGTGCTGGGCCAGGCGCGCGAGATCACCGATGTGACCGGGGCCTTCATCGCCTCGCACGGGGCGGTCGGCTTCGACGGTCTGGAGGTCGTTCGAGCCAAACATCGCGCCCAGCCCTGGTTCGCCGACATCAGGGGCGAGTTCACCGGCTTTTTGCTAAACACGCCGAACGAACAGATCGTCGCCATGGCCCCGGTGCTCGATGTCGGAACCTCTTGGGACTACGACCCGCTGCCGGTGCTGAGCCGGCTGGACGCGCCCATGCTGTGGATCCAGGCGGAGGACGACACCGGCGCGCCGCCCGAAGCCACGCGGCAGAGGCTGATCGACCTGGCGGCCCAGGGGCGGCCGGTCACCCTGCTGGAATACCCCGACACCGACCACGGCATCGTCCGGTTCG
>NZ_JAUSOE010000118.1 GCF_030656255.1 Brevundimonas sp.
GCGCCCCTGGAACAGGCCCGCAATCAGGCGCCGCGCGACTGGCGCGCCTATTCACTGCTGGGCGTGGCCTATGAGCAGGTGCGCCGGACCGACGACGCCCGCGCGGCCTGGAACCAGGCCCTGGCCCTGTCGCCCGACAACCCCGATGTCCTGACCAACGCCGCCACGGCCGCCCTGACCCAGGGCGATGCGCCCGGCGCCGAGACCCTGCTGCGCCGCGCCGTCGCCCAGCCGACCGCCTCGGCCAAGGTGCGCCAGAACCTGGCCATGGTGCTGGGCCTGCAGGGCAAGATGGGCGAGGCCGAACAGATCCTGCGCCGCGAACTGCCGCCCGAACAGGCCGAGCAGAACCTGCAATGGCTGCGTGCGCGCGGCACGGCCGGCGCCGCGTCGTCCAGCGGCGGCGCACCGGCGAACACGCCGACGACCGACACGGCCCGCACCTGGAATTCGCTGCAAGGCGGCTGATCGACCCGTTGCGGCCGGACCGCGCGCGTGGTGGATGAGGGCCATGACCTCCCTCCCCACGCCCCGCGCCTACCAGGCCTTCCTGTTCGACATGGACGGCACCCTGATCACCTCGACGCTCGCCGCCGAGCGCGTCTGGACCCGCTGGGCCGGACGTCACGGCCTGGACGTCGCGGCCCTGCTGTCGGTCATGCACGGGGTGCGGGCCATCGACACCATCCGCAACCAGAACCTGCCCGACATCGACCTGGACGCCGAGGTCGCCTGGGTCGAACGCGGCGAGATCGAGGACGTGGACGGGGTCGCCCCCATTCCCGGCGCCATCGACTTCGTCAAACGCCTGCCGCCCGACCGCTGGGCCGTCGTCACCTCCGCGTCAGTCTCCCTGGCCCGCGCCCGGCTGAAGGCGGCCGGCGTGACCCCGCCCGCCGTCATGATCACCGCCGAGGACGTCGAACGCGGCAAGCCCGACCCCGCCGGCTACTTGAGGGCCGCCGCCACCCTGGGCTTCGCCATCGCCGACTGCCTGGTGTTCGAGGACGCCGAGGCCGGCATCAGGGCGGGCGAAGCGGCCGGGGCGGATGTGATGGTGGTGACGGCGGCTTGGACGCATCCGTTGGAGACGGACCATCCGAAGCTGACGGACTATGGCGACGTGAGGCTGGGTGTCGGAACCGACGGGACGCTCAGACTCGGTTGACTCCGCTATTCTCCCTCCCCGTTCGGGGAGGGTGGTCGCGCAAGCGACCGGGTGGGGGCGGCCCGGCAAGGCCGCACTGCCGGATGCAGGACAGGTCAGTGGGGCGTCGCCCTACCCTCCCCGCCCGACCTCGCTCCGCTCGGCCACCCTCCCCGTTCCGGGGAGGGAGAGGTTTCCTAGCGACTTCCCCCAAGCCCTTACGCATCCTATCTTCGCCGGATGATCGACGACCTCTACAGCGCGCGCATCCTGACGCTGGCGGCCAATCTGCCGCATGCGGGACGTTTGCCTGCGCCGCAGGGGACCGGCGAGCGGGTGGCGAAACTGTGCGGGTCGCGCGCGACGGTGGATGTGACGCTGGACGATCAGGGTCGCGTCGCCGAATTTGCTCAGGACGTGAAGGCCTGCGCCCTGGGTCAGGCCGCCGCCGGGGTGCTGGGCCAGTCTGTGATCGGCGCGTCGCTCGATGAACTCAATGATGCCCGCGACGCCATGTCCGCCATGCTGAAGTCCGGCGGCGAAGGCCCGACCGGCCGGTTCGAGGACCTGCGCCTGCTGAAACAGGTCGCCGACTATCCGGCCCGCCACGCCTCGACTCTGGTCTCCATCGAGGCGACGCTGGAGGCGGTCGATAACGCCCTGACCGCTCGAACTCGCCTCGCCGGCGCGGCCTGACGGGCACGACCGGTTGATCCCCCTGCGATGACGGGGGATAAGCGCGGCGAACCCATCCAGCCCCCGGCGAAGGGACATATGTCTCTCTATGAACGCGGCGTCCGCGCGGCCCATCGGGGCTACAAGCTGACACTGTCCCCCCTGATCGGCCAGCAGTGCCGGTTCCTGCCGACCTGTTCGGATTATGGGCGCGACGCCCTGATCCAGCATGGACCGGTCCGTGGGGGATGGCTCACCGTGCGCAGGCTCTGTAAATGCCATCCCTTCGGCGGGTCGGGATACGACCCGGTGCCGCCCATAAAAGACTGACACATGATCGATCTGAAATTCCCCGACGGCGCGGTTCGCCAATATCCCGAAGGCTCCACGGCGCGCGACGTGGCGACCTCGATCTCCCCGTCCCTGGCTAAGAAGGCCGTGCTGGCCGAACTGAACGGCGAGCAGCGCGACATGGGTCGGGTGCTGGAGACGGGCGGCGACTTCCGCCTGATCATGCGCGACGATCCCGCGGCCCTGTACACCATCCGGCATGATACAGCCCACGTCCTGGCCGAGGCGGTCCAGACCCTGTTCCCCGGCACCCAGGTCACGATAGGCCCGGCCATCGAGGACGGCTTCTATTATGACTTCTTCCGCGAAGAACCCTTCTCGACCGACGACTTCGCCGCCATCGAGAAGGAAATGGGCCGGATCGTCGATCGCGACGCCAAATTCGAGCGCGAAATCTGGGACCGCGACGAGGCGATCACCTTCTTCGAAGCGCGCGGCGAGAAGTTCAAGGCCGAGCTGATCCGCGACCTGCCGGGGACCGAGACGATCACCCTGTACAAGCAGGGCGACTGGATCGACCTGTGCCGGGGTCCGCACTTCCCTTCGACGCGCCACGTCGGCAAGGCGTTCAAACTGACCAAGCTGGCCGGCGCCTACTGGCGTGGCGACTCGAAGCGCGAACAGCTGCAGCGCATCTACGGCACCGCCTGGGCGACCAAGGAAGACCTGGACGCCCACCTGCTGCGTCTGGAAGAGGCCGAGAAGCGCGACCACCGCAAGGTCGGCAAGGCGATGGAGCTCTTCCACATGCAGGAAGAGGGCCGGGGCATGGTCTTCTGGCATCCGAAGGGCTGGGTGCTGTGGCGCGTGCTGGAGGCCTATATGCGTCGCCGCCTGGACGCCGCCGGCTATGTCGAGGTCAAGACGCCACAGGTGCTGGACCGCAAATTCTGGGAACAGAGCGGCCACTGGGACAAGTATCGGCCCAACATGTTCGTCTGCGAGACGGTCGAGGGTGAGGAGCTGTCCCTCAAGCCGATGAACTGCCCCGGCCACGTGCAGATATTCGACCAGGGCCAGCGGTCGTATCGCGAACTGCCGCTGCGCATGGCCGAGTTCGGGGCCTGCCACCGCTATGAGCCCTCGGGCTCGCTGCACGGCCTGATGCGGGTGCGCGGCTTCACCCAGGACGACGCCCACATCTTCTGCCGCGAGGACCAGATCGTCGAGGAAACGGCCGAGTTCATCAAACTGGCGCGCAGCGTCCACGCCGACCTCGGCATGGAGACCGCCTATATCAGCCTGGGCACCCGGCCCGAGAACCGCGCCGGCTCCGACGAATTCTGGGACAAGGCCGAGGCGCTGATGGCCGAAGCGGCCCGCGCCGCCGGGACCGAGCCGGTCGTGACCGAGGGCGACGGCGCCTTCTATGCGCCCAAGCTGGATTTCATCGTCAAGGACGCCATCGGCCGCGAATGGACCTGCGGCACGATCCAGCTGGACTATGTCCTGCCCGAACGTCTGGACGCGACCTACATCGCCGAGGACGGCCAGAAGCACCGGCCGGTCATGCTGCACCGCGCGATCCTGGGATCGTTCGAGCGGTTCATCGGCATCATGATCGAGAACTACGCCGGCGCCTTCCCCTTGTGGCTGGCCCCGACCCAGGCCGTGGTGGCCACCATCACCTCGGACGCCGACGACTACGCCCGCGACGTGATGGCTCGGTTCAAGGCCGCCGGCCTGCGCACCGAGATCGATCTTCGCAACGAGAAGGTCGGCTACAAGGTGCGCGAACACTCGGTCGGCAAGGTGCCGGTCATCGCCGTGGTCGGCCGCCAGGAAGCCGAACAGGGCCTGGTCGCCATCCGCCGCCTGGGCTCCCAGGCCCAGACGGTGGTCACGGTCGAGGAGGCCATCCGCATCCTGACCGACGAGGCGACCCCGCCGGACCTGAAACGAGACCAGACAACCGATTGAGGCCGCGCCTTCGCGACGATTGTCGCCTAGGATAGGGCGTCAGGCTTCAGCACGCTCCCGTGTCTGTCCCGGCAAGGGTCGAAGGGGAGAGCGGGCATGCCCAGCACCATCCTGGTCACGGGCGGCGCCGGCTATGTGGGTTCGCACGCCTGCCTCGCCCTGTCCCAGGCCGGTTTCACGCCGGTGGTCTATGACAATCTGTCGAACGGTCATGCGGCCTTCGTCCAGTGGGGCGACCTTGAGATCGGCGACATCCGCGACGCAGCCCGTCTGGATGCCGTGATCGCCAGACACAGACCTGTCGCGGTGCTGCATTTCGCCGCCCTGATCGAGGTCGGGGAATCGGTCAAGGCACCGGGCCGCTTCTATGACAACAATGTCGTCGGCGCCCTGACACTGATCGAGGCGGCGCGGCGCGGCGGGATCGGGGCGATGGTCTTTTCCTCGACCTGCGCCACCTATGGCGACCCCGTCTATCTGCCGATGGACGAGGCCCATCCCCAGGCGCCGCTGAACCCCTATGGCCGCTCCAAGCTGATGGTCGAACAGGCCCTGGCCGACTATTCGACCTATGCCGGCTTCCGCTCGGTCTGCCTGCGCTACTTCAACGCCGCCGGCGCCGACGAAGAGGGCTGGATCGGCGAGCGCCACCACCCCGAAACCCACGCCATTCCCCTGGCGCTCCAGACGGCGCTGGGCCAGCGTCAGGGGTTCAGGCTGTTCGGCGACGATTACGACACCCGCGACGGCACGGCGGTGCGCGACTATGTCCACGTCACGGACCTGGCCGACGCCCATGTGCGGGCGCTGAAATACCTGCTCGACGGCGGCGAGACGACGGTCTTCAACCTGGGCACCGGCGCGGGCACCACGGTCAGGGAGCTTATCGACACCATCCGCCGCACGACCAACCGGCCCTTCCCCGTCGAGACCGCGCCGCGCCGACCCGGCGACGCCCCCTGTCTGGTGGCCGACAACAGCCGTGCGCGCGAGGTTCTGGGCTGGCGGCCGACGCGAACGTTGGACGACATCGTTCGCACCGCTTGGCGCTGGCATGCCGCCGAGCGGGAGGCGCTTGAGGTCTAAGCCTTCGCACGAAACCGAACAGAGGAACGCAAATCCGAAAGATCGCTTGTGACGGGGTGCGCGCCTGCGCTCCATCACAGATAGCGAGACACGACCATGGCCGAGAAAACCCTCGACACCTTGTTCCACGACACGCTCAAGGACATCTATTACGCCGAGCGAAAGATCCTGAAGTCCCTGCCCAAGATGGCCCGCGCGGCGCAGTCGCCCGAGCTGAAGGCCGCCTTCGAAAAGCACAAGGACCAGACCGAAGGCCAGCTCGAACGCCTGCAACAGGTCTTCGAACTGATCGGCAAGGCCCCGCGCGGCAAGACCTGCGACGCCATCGAGGGCATCCTGGCCGAGGGCGATGAAATCATGGAAGAATACAAGGGCACCCCGGCGCTGGACGCCGGCCTGCTGGCCGCCGCCCAGGCGGTCGAACACTATGAGATCACCCGCTACGGCACGCTGAAGCGCTGGGCGCTGGTGCTGGGAATGAAGGACGCCGCCGCCCTGCTGGACGAGACCCTGCAGGAGGAATCCCAGACCGACGAAGACCTGACCGGCATCGCCGACGCCGCGGTCAACGCCGACGCGATGAAGACGGCCTGACCCTCGGTGGAGGCGGTTCCGCAACCGCCTCCACCCTTCCTCTTGGCGTCGAAAGATACGACACCGGACACAAATAGCGATAAAGACTAGCGTTCACCGTATGTTAGGCGACCGTCATCGAAGCTGGCTCTCTGACCTTGGAGAGCGATCCGATGACCCAGCCCCAATCCGCCGCAGGCCGCCCGGTTCTGCAATACGTGATTGCCGCTGGCTATATGCGTTACCTGCTGATCGCCAGTTGGGCGCTTGCCTTGGGCACGGTCACGGGCTGGCGGGAAGCCGTGGCCTGGTTTTGCGCCGCCACGTCCATCGGCATAGTCCGAACCTTCGTGGAACGCCGCCTGGTGCTATCGGATCGCCGACTTCACGACCGCATCAAGCTGACGATCGCGACCGTATCCTGCATCGCCTGGGCGGCCGCGCCGCTATTGGCCTTCGTTCATGGCGGCGCCTACGGCGTGCCGTTGGGCGTCGGTCTTCTGATGGCGGGTTATGTGCTGGTCTTCACACAGATGCGCGCCGCGCCGCGAGAAGCGGTGATCGTCTCGGCGCCCTATTCCATCGTGACGGTCTTGCTGTTGATCAGCCTATGGGGCGACCCGGGCTTCTGGGTCATGCTCGGCATGGTCCCCGTCCTGGGGCTGGCCTTGTTCATCAAGGTTGTCATCACCCAGATGAAGGACGGCGACCTTGAGGCCGTGAACCGCCGCCAGGCCGAACTGATCGCCGAGCTGGAAATCGCTCGCGATCGCGCCGACGCCGCCAGCGCGGCCAAGTCCAACTTCCTGGGCGTCATCTCGCACGAGCTGCGTACGCCGATGAACGGGGTGCTGGGGGCGGCGCAACTGCTGCAGATGTCCGAACTCAGCGACCGTCAGAAGGAATTCGTCGGCGTGATCCGCAACTCGGGCGAAGGGCTGATGGTGCTGCTGAACGACATCCTGGACATCACCAAGATCGAGTCCGGCAAGATGGAACTCGACATCGACGATATCGAGACTGACACGCTGATGGCCCGGCTGACGGGGCCGTTCAAGGCCCAGGCCGAGGCGCGCGGCCTGACTTTCGCGACAGAGATCCGAGGCGATCTTCCGCCCCTTCTGAAGATGGACCCGCTGCGCCTGGCCCAGGTCGCGCATAATCTTCTGGCCAATGCGATCAAGTTCACGCCGCAAGGCGAGGTGCGTCTGGTCGTCGAAAGCGAACCCCGCACCGACGGACGCATCGCCCTTGGGATCAGCGTCGTCGATTCCGGTATCGGCATCGCCGCCGACGACCTTTCGCGCCTGTTCCAGCCCTTCTCCCAGGTGGACGGTTCGTCCACGCGCAAGTTCGGCGGCACCGGCCTGGGCCTCAGCATCTGCCAGCGTCTGGCCGTTCTGATGGACGGCGAGATCACGGTGGCGTCGATCCCGGGCCAGGGATCAACCTTCACCCTTCACGCGACGTTCGACACGCCCTTGATGCAAGACGCCCGCATCGCCGCCTGATCAATCGCGCAGCAGTTCGTTGACGCCGGTCTTGGCCCGCGTCTGGGCGTCCACCCGCTTGACGATGACGGCGCAATACAGCGACGGCCCACCGTGGGGATCAGGCAGCGCGCCCGGCACCACGACCGAATAGGCCGGCACCTCGCCGCGGAAGACTTCGCCCGTCGCCCGGTCCACGATCTTGGTCGAACCGGACAGATAGACGCCCATGGCCAGGACCGCGCCCTCGCGCACGATCACGCCCTCGGCGACCTCGGCCCGGGCGCCGATGAAACAGCCATCCTCGATGATGGTCGGATTGGCCTGAAGCGGCTCAAGCACGCCGCCGATGCCTGCGCCGCCCGACAGGTGGACGTTCTTGCCGATCTGGGCGCACGAGCCGACCGTGGCCCAGGCGTCCACCATCGACCCCTCGTCCACATAGGCGCCGATGTTCACGAACGACGGCATCAGCACGACGTTCTTTGCGATGTGGGCGCCGTGACGAACGATGGCGCCGGGGACCGAGCGGAAGCCTGCCGATTGATAATCCGCCGCCGTCCAGTCGCCGAACTTGTTGGGCACCTTGTCCCAGAAGGGTCCGACGGCCGCAGGATGATCCGCCGACAGCGGCATGACGGACGCCGGGCCGGCGCGCATGATCTGGTTGTCGTTCAGGCGGAAGGACAGCAGCACCGCCTTCTTCAGCCACTGATGCGTGGTCCAGACGCCGTCCTCGCCGCGCGAGGCGACGCGCGCCTGGCCGGAATCCAGCAGGGCCAGCGCCGTCTCTACGGCGTCGCGCACCTCTCCGTGCGTGGCGGCGGACACCTCGGCGCGCTGTTCCCAGGCGGCCTCGACGACGGATTCGAGATGCGACAGATCGGTCATGCGGCGTCCTTGAAAGTCAGGTCGGAGAGGAAGTCGAAGAGATCGGGGGCCACATGGTCGATGTGCGGCCCTATCGGCTTGCCGTGGCCGTCACCGATCAGGACCGTGGCCATGCCCAGCGCCTTGGCCGGCTCCAGGTTCTTTGGCGTATCCTCGAAGAAGGCGGCCTGGTGCGGATCGATGTCGAACCGTTCCAGCATACGGCGGAAGGTGGCGGGATTGGGCTTGGGCGTCAGGTCGCCGTCCTCGATGGCGAAGACGTCGGCGAAACAGTCGGCGATCCCGATCCGCTCCAGCACCCGATGCGCATACTCCCGCGCGCCATTTGTGAAGACGTAGCAGCGGCCGGGCAGGCTTTTCAGTCGCTCGGCCAGCCGTGGATTGGGCTCGACCCCGTCCAGCGGCACGTCGTGCACCTCATGCAGGAACCGCTCGGTATCGACCGCATAGTTGGCCATCAGACCGGCCAGGGTTGTGCCGTGCTCGTCCAGGAACTGGCGCTGCATCGCCGCCGCCGCCTCGGGATCCAGCCCCACGGCCTCGACCACGAAGGCGTTGATCCGCGCCTGCACCAGCCGCATCAACCCCTGCTCGCGTGGATACAGGGTGTCGTCCATGTCGAACACCCAGGCCCGCACGTGCCCAAGGGATGCAGAATGGTGATCGCTCAAGACGCCTTCACCAGGGTGCCGGCGCCGAATTCGGTGAACAGCTCGACCAGCATGGCGTGCGGCCGGCGACCGTCCAGGATGACCACCGCCTCGACGCCTGCGCGCACGGCCGCCATGGCCGTCTCCAGCTTGGGGATCATGCCCCCGTGGGCGACGCCGCTGTCGATCAGGGCTTGCGCCTCCTCCAGCGTCATCTGGCGAATGATGTCGCCGTCCGCGCCCTTGACCCCCGGCACGTCGGTCAGCAGCAGCATCCGCTTGGCGTTCAGCGATCCGGCGATGGCGCCCGCCACCGTGTCGGCGTTGACGTTGTAGGTCTGTCCGTCCTCGGCGACCCCGATCGGGGCGATGACCGGCACCCAGTCCTCGGTCTCCGACGCGATCAGGCCCTTGATCAGCTTGGGATCCACCTTGGTCGGTTCGCCGACATAGCCCAGGTCCACCTCGTGCTCGATCATGCTGTCGGGATCGCGTTTGGTCCGGCGCGTCTTCTCGACCGTCAGCAGACCGGCGTCCTTGCCCGACAGACCGACGCCGCGCACGTCGGCCTCCTTGCCGGCCATGGTGATCCAGTGAGCGATCTCCTTGTTCACCGCGCCCGACAGCACCATCTCGGCGACCTCCATCGTCGCCGGATCCGTAACCCGCAAGCCATCGACGAAGCTGGACTTCACCCCCGCCTTTTCCAGCATGGCGCTGATCTGCGGCCCGCCGCCGTGCACCACGACCGGATTCACCCCCATCAGCTTCAGCAGCACCACGTCGGCCGCGAACTGCCTCGCCACGGCGCTCTCGCCCATGGCGTGGCCGCCGTATTTGATGACCACGGTCTCGCGGTCATAGACCTGAATATACGGCAAGGCCTCGGCGAGCGTCTTCGCCGTCTCCCAGCTGCGTTCTTCCGACTGGCGTTCTGTTTCGTTCATCACGCGCGCGAGATAGCGGGGGATGGGGGCGGTGTCACGCGGGAAGGGCGCGCTATGGCTTCCGAATAACCTGCGATGAGCCGCTGGCTACTCGATCATAGCGTATGTTAGGCCGGTCAAACGCCACAAGCCTCCGCTTCGCGAGATGAGTCTGAATGTCCACAACGCCTCGCGAGAAATCTGACCAGCCTTCGATCTGCATCGACGGCTTCAACCTTGCCGCGTCGCGGAGCACGGGGATTGCGAGCTACAACCGAAACGTGCTTGAAGCTTCCGGCCGCCTTGGCTTTCGGACAGAGGCTTTTTGGGCCAAAGCAAATGCCAATCCTTCCAGGCGACCTTCCTGAACAATTGGTGCTTGCACCGCCTTCGAGGCCCCCTATGGTGCAGCGAAACCATGTGGGCTCCAGGCGGCAGCGGGACGGAATGTCTGTCGGAACCGAGGCATTTCTATATAATGTTGATATCGATCAGCCCTCTTCGCCGTCACCTCAAAATTATTGGCGCGCTGATGATGCGCGAGACCACGACCCGTTTCGGGCGTGAGGGTTTGGGCTTCCTCTGGGTCGTTGGCGAACCTCTGGTGTTCTGCCTGTTCGTTCTGGTCATGTGGTCGTTGATCAAGCCGGCATATGAGCACGGCATCCGCCTGGGGCCATTCGTGATGACGGGTTACATGAGCCTGTTGTTGCTGAGGCACCAGATCGGGTTCAGCATGTATGCACTTCAGAGCAATATCGGGCTTATGCATCACCGGCAGATTTCGGTCCTGCACCTGTTCCTCGCACGCAATCTTCTTGAGTTCGCGGGGGGGACTGCGGCGTTTCTGGTCGTTTACGTCCTCCTCGTAGCATTGGGACAGGTTAGTTTGCCTGCCAACTGGCTGCTGCTTTATTCAGGATGGATACTGCTAGCCCTAATGGGCAACGGAACTGCCATCATCATGGCCGCGACCTCGATGCGATCGGATCTTATGGAGCGACTTGTGCCAGTTCTGACATACGCCCTCATACCAATTTCAGGGGCATTCTTCATGGTTGGCTGGATACCTGATCGCTTTCGTGAACCCTTTCTGCTTGTTCCCTACCCTAACGCCATCGAGATGATCCGGGACGGCGTGTTTGGCGAGTTCGTACCGACCTATTATCATCCAGTTTATGCAGTCGTGTGCGCAGGGCTGCTCAATCTGTTCGGCTTGCTCTTGCTAGCCTCGTCGAAGGACCATGTTGATGTGGAATGACGGTGGCCTTACACCCGCGGCCCCGGCCTCGATGGATACCCTATGACCGACAATCGTCTCAAATACCTCGGCCCGCTGTCGGCATCAGGAGCGTCGACGCGAATGAAGGCGCCGCTGCTAAAGCGGGCCCCTTGGCCATTCATCGTAGTTGTGCTCATTCCGACGCTGCTGGCGGCGATCTACTATCTGTTCATCGCCGCGCCCCGCTATGTCTCTGAGGCTCAGTTCATCGTCCGTGCGCCAAGTGGCGGCTCTCAGCCGTCGTCTTTGGGCGTGGCTCTCCAAGGCGTTGGTCTAGCCAGCACCCAAACCGACGCCTTCGCGGTTCATGAATACATCCGCTCGCGTGATAGCCTGACAGAACTGAGGAGGCGCAACGACATTGAGAAAATGCTGGGTCAGCGGGGCTCCGATATATTGACGTCCTATCCGCGACCTTGGGAACGCCGCAGTTCCGAGGCGCTCTTCAGTGCATTCAAGCGCTTCGTCGTGGTAGGCTACGACTCCACCACGGGCATCAGCAAACTCCGCGTCGAGGCCTTTTCGGCTCGCGACGCCAATCGATTGGCCGAGGGCCTGCTGAGCGGCGGTGAGCAACTGGTAAACCGTCTGAACGAACGGGCTTCCCGTGACGCCGTAGCGAATGCGCTCCGGGCCAGAGAGAGCGCGTCAGCGGCGGCGAACGAAAGCCGGCGCAAGCTTTTGGCCTTCCAGACCCAAGAGCAGTTTCTCGATCCCCAGATCAACGCGCGCGAGAGTTCGGAACTGATAGGCGGTCTCCGCGCCAGCGTTGCACAACTGCGCGCGGAAAGGGCGCAGTTGGCTCAAGACGCCCCCACCAGTCCACAATTGCCGATGCTGGACGGCCGCATAGCCGCCTATGAGCGTCAGATCGAGGCCGAGCGCGGCAGCCTCGCGGGCGGCTCCGCGTCCCTAGCCTCTAAGGCGAGCACTTATGAAGCCTTGGTTCTGGAGCGAGAATTGGCGGATAAGGAGTTTGCCATGGCATCCGCCGTGGTGATCTCGGCTGAACAGGACGCGCAGAAACAGAAGCTTTATTTGGATCGTGTCGTCAGCCCCAGCCTGCCTGATGAACCCGAGGAGCCCAAACGCTGGCTAGCGATTCTGACTGTCTTTGCAACACTTTTCGGCCTTTATGGCATCGGATGGCTCGTATGGGCAGGAGTCCGTGAACACAGGCACGGCTGATGCTGGGTGATCCGAGTGCAGACCCAGTCGGCCTTCGTGTCCGGGGTCTGGCAAAGACCTACCGCGGCACTTCGAAAGTCATTTTCGACAGTCTTGATCTGGACCTAGGGCGGTCGGACCGGCTCGCGCTGCTAGGCCGGAATGGACAAGGAAAGTCCACCCTGATCAAGATGCTTGGCGGGATATTGCCGGCTTCGGCTGGCCAGATTGGGTGGAACATGAGTTCGTCGTGGCCGATCGGCTTCGGCGACGGCTTTCAAGGCAGCCTTTCAGGACTGGACAACATACGTTTTCTATCGCGCATCTATGATCGGGATTTTCAGGACACGCTCACGCGCGTCGACGATTTTGCCGAGCTGGGCTCGGCCCTTAAACAACAGGTCAAGCACTATTCTTCAGGCATGCGGGCCCGCTTGGCCTTTGGCCTTTCGCTGGCGATCGATTTCGATTGTTACCTGATCGACGAGCTGGTTGCCGTAGGAGACGCCCGATTCCAGCGAAAATGTCAGGAAGAGTTGTTTGAGCGCCGGGCTGATCGAGCCTTTGTCATGGCTTCGCATGAAGTAGCGCTCATAGCCGCCCATTGCGATCGCGCCCTCGTCATAGAGAGCGGGAAAGCCAAGATTTTTGATGACGTCAACGAGGCGGTAGAAATTTACTCATGGCTGAGAGCAACCTGATGGAGACAGTCTTCGACCCGAAGGCGTCCGTCAAAACGGTGATTGATGCTGCTGGCCAAGTTAGGGTTTGCGTTAGCCATTGCGTAATGATTGTTCCTTCACTGCATACAGCGGCTTGGCTGAAGATTATCGAGGACGCGGCCCAAGCCAAGGGATGGGATATGCTGGTTGTGGGTCTCGACAACGAGATACCCATTACCCGACCGACGGAAACACTTGCGGTACTGCTCGATGCGGCGGCGCTAGATCGGCTAGCGGTAGACCGGTTTGCGATCATCTCGACCGGCCTTCTGTCGACCGCAGAAGCGGCCGAGCAGCTATTCAAAGTTGAGCCAGGGCGCCGGCTGACGTATGCCTCCCGGATTCTTGCGCTTGGACATATTTTGCCGCGTGAAGTCACCAGTCACTACAGCGACGGCGACCTGTCGGCCGGGAAGAAAGAATTCAATGCATTTGCTGAGTTTTCCTTCCAAGTTCCCCTTCTGGCCGCCGTCCTGCCGGACAGCGAACTCAGGCGTTCTGTCGAGAATGCTTTTCGATGCCTCGTGAGCCCAGAGCCGGGCGTCACCGCGAAATGGTCGGCAGACCTCTTTTCCTATAACTCGCGAAATCCGAAAGTTGTCGACGGATGTATTGACGTAACCGGTCGCCAAAGGCCCCTGGTATTTGGTACCTACGTTTGTCTACCACCGGGGAAATGGCGCGTTGAGGTTCGGTTTGCCGTCGACAAAGACACCGCCCGACACCAATACCGCCTCGAATGGGGAGATATGGCAAGCTATACAGTTATCCCGTTTTCGCCGAGCGAGCCCGGATATTATAGTATGAGCGCCACTTATGACTGGTCTTATGTCGCTGCGGCAGAGGTGCAGATCGCGATCTCGGAAAGTTCGCTGGGTGGCCAGTTCCAGTTCATGGGGGCCTCGCTTGAGCGAGTTCAACCGAACGACGATGACGAGCCTTTCGAGTAGCTGCCATCAGCCCTTTTGCGCCAATAACTTTCTGAGATACTGGCCGTATTGGCTCTTGCCGAGTGCGACGACGATTGTTTCCATATCCGCCTCACCAATAAAACCTTGCTCAAAAGCGATTTCCTCAGGACAGGCGACCTTAAAGCCTTGGCGCTTTTCGAGAGTGCGAACGAACTCACCAGCTTCCATAAGGCTATCAGGCGTGCCGGTATCAAGCCAGGCGAAGCCACGTCCCATGATTTCGACTGAAAGTTTGCCTCGACGAAGATATTCGCGGTTTACGTCCGTGATCTCAAGCTCTCCCCTGGGTGAGGGGCTCAAGTTCGCCGCGATATCCAAGACGTCGCTGTCATAGAAATAGAGGCCCGTGACGGCCCAGGGCGATTTGGGTTCGGCAGGCTTCTCCTCGATGCTCAAGGCCTTCATCCGATCGTCGAACTCGACAACGCCATACCGTTCCGGGTCGTTGACATGGTAAGCGAACACTGTCGCTCCGCTCGGGCGCGAGATGGCTCTGCGGAACAGATCAGTTATGCCGTGGCCATAGAAGATGTTGTCGCCGAGGATCAGAACGGACGGTGACGAACCGACAAAATCGGCCCCGATAATATAGGCTTGGGCCAGACCATCCGGGCTGGGTTGCACCGCATACTCTATCGACATCCCCCAACGCGATCCGTCGCCGAGGAGAGCCTGAAACGAGGGGATATCGCGGGGAGTTGAAATGATAAGGACTTCCCTGATACCGGCCAGCATGAGGGTCGACAACGGATAGTAGATCATCGGCTTGTCGTAGACCGGCATGAGCTGTTTAGACGTTACGAGGGTCATGGGGTGCAGGCGCGTGCCTGACCCGCCAGCTAGAATGATGCCTTTCATTGTGTCGCTTCCTTGCTGAGGACGAGCGGTATGATGTCCGCCACTGCCATTTTCCATTTCCGCGGCGTAATACCGAAATCTGCCATCAGCTTTGCAGTTGAAAGGCTAGATCGGCCGGGCCGACGGGCCGGCGTGGGATAGGCGCTAGTCGAAATTCCTTCGACTACCGGGTTCGGACCGCCGAGCATCCCGCTCACGCGAAAAATTTCCTGCGCTAGGCCGCACCAACTGGTCTCGCCTTTGTTGACGAAATGATAGACGCCGGTCGGCGCCTGCGCATCGTCGATCATCCGCAGCGTCACTGTCGAGAGCGCTGTGGCGATGTCTCTCGCTGAGGTCGGGCAGCCGAACTGATCATCCACCACGCGCACCATTGGCTGGGTAGCGCCGATTCGCAGCATGGTCTTCAGGAAATTGCTTCTGTGCCGGCTGAGCACCCATGCGGTTCTTAGGACGACGCTGCGTGGGTTTCCTCTTCGGACCGCCAGCTCTCCGGCCAGTTTGCTGGCGCCGTATACACCTAAGGGATCGACCGGATCGGTCTCCTCATAGGGGCGGTCCGACCAACCGTCGAACACATAGTCGGTCGAGACCTGGATCAGGGGAATGCCGGCTTGGCGCGTGTGATCTGCCAGCAGGGCGGGGCCCAAGGCATTGGCTGCGAAAGCGGCGGCTACCTCCTGTTCGGCGCGATCGACGGCGGTGTATGCCGCGCTGTTGATCACAGCATCGAACCGCTGCTTCTCGAACAGGGCCGCGACACTGTGGGGATCGGCAAGATCGAGCTGGTCGCGGCCAGGTCTGTGCAGCTGAACCTCTGCAGGCCATACGATCTCCGCGAGCTCAAGCCCGACTTGGCCCGCGCCACCCGTGACTAGGATATCGATCGGCTTAGCCATCCTGGCCCAACCGCTGGGTGGCATAGCGTCGGGCGATAATGTCCTCCCACCATGGCCGGTTGGACAGGAACCACCTTACTGTACGTTCTATGCCTTCTTCGAACGTCACGACCGGTGTCCAGCCCATCTCCCGGCGAATCTTTGACGCGTCAATCGCATAGCGCTGGTCATGCCCAGGCCGGTCGGAAACAAAGGTGATCTGATCGCTGTAGGGCACGCCATCTTCACGCGGCTGGATACGGTCCAGGACCGTGCAGATCGACTTGACGACGTCGATGTTCCGTCGTTCGGCATTGCCGCCGACGTTGTACGTCTCGCCGGGCGCCCCGCGTTCGAAGACTGCCCTCAAGGCACGGGCATGGTCCTCCACAAACAGCCAGTCCCGCACATTAGAACCGTCGCCGTAGACTGGAAGCTGCTCGCCCGCGAGCGCTTTGAGAATGATCAGAGGGATCAGCTTTTCCGGGAAGTGATAGGGTCCGTAGTTGTTTGAGCAATTGGTCACCAGGACAGGGAGCCCGTAGGTGTGCCACCAGGCGCGAGCCAGGTGATCCGATGCCGCCTTGGACGCGGAGTACGGCGATCGCGGATCATAAGCCGTCGTCTCCTCGAATAAGCCGTCAGCGCCCAGAGAGCCGAAAACCTCATCGGTGGAAATGTGGTGGAAGCGAAAACGCCTCTGGCGGTCGGCGTCGAGGCCGCGAAAATGCTGCAGCGCCTGCTGAAGCATAACAAAGGTTCCGACCACATTGGTCTGCACGAACTCGCCGGGGCCGTCGATTGACCGATCAACGTGACTTTCGGCCGCCAAGTGAGCGATCACGTCGGGCTGAAAGTCAGCCAAGGCCGTGGAAACGGCGGCGGCGTCGCAGATGTCGCCTTGAACGAACCGGTAGCGCGGGCTGTCTGAAATCTCCGCCAAGGAGCTCAGCAGTCCCGCGTAGGTCAGTTTGTCATACACCAGAATCTCATGATCGCTGTCGGCGATCAGATGGCGAGCTAACGCCGACCCGATGAAGCCGGCCGCGCCGGTGATGAAAATCCGCATGTCTTACTCCAGTAGTCCGTATCTCGATACCGGCGCCGGCTCTCAGAGAGACGTCAGGGGGGGACCGTCATAGGCAAACGGACTGTCGAAATCAGCCAGGCCCGGAAGAACCCGATCTTTCTCCGAGAGAACCGCACCGGTCGCGGGCAGGGGCCAGTCGATGCCGATGTCCGGATCATCCCAGATGATCCCCCCTTCGCATTCCGGCGCATACACGCCCGAAACCTTGTAGGCGACCTCGCTGTCCGGTTCGAGCGTTACGAATGCGTGGCCAAATCCTACTGGAACCAGCAACTGATCGCCGTTGTCACGCGACAGCAGGGCCTGAACGTATCGGCCGTATGTCGGCGATCCCTTGCGAAGATCGATCGCGAAATCCATGACGCTGCCTGCTACACAGCGCACGAGCTTGGCTTGTGTGTGCGGAGGCTTCTGAAAGTGGATTCCCCGCACGGTTCCGGCTGCAGCAGACCATGACTGGTTATCTTGCACAAAGGTCAGATCCACGCCCAGTCCCTGCAGCGTGGCCACGGAATAGGTCTCGGAAAACCAGCCCCGTGCGTCGCCAAATCTTCGCGTTTTGATGAGTTTGGCAGAATAGCCGCCGGCAGTGCCGTCCGATTCGCTAAACGCCATACGAGAGCAGGTTTCCATTGTCAGCTCCCACTCTTTTGCGCCACGATAATAAACTGCAGGCCGCCGACGTAAGCCTGCTTTCGGGACCAAAAGAACTCAAGTTGGGGATTCAGTCCAACCCCACGCAAATCATCCAAAAGACTCCAGCCGAATGTGTAGAAGCTCAGGATTCCATCTCCGTTCAGAGGATCCCCATGATACTCTGGCGGCTCAAGATGTACGATCTTGTTTTCGACGGAAACAGCCCGCACCAAGGTATTTGTAGCTGAGAGGTCGTAAGGAACCGTCATGATGAGCCAGCCTCCAGGCTTCAGGACCCGAGCAAACTCTCGAAGACCCTCAAGGTAGGCGGGAACATGCTCAAGGACGTCAAAGGTCATCACCGCGTCGAACTGTTCGCTGAAAGTCAGTTTGGTGACATCCTCACTTCGGATTCCGTCCCTTTCCTTACCCAGAGGAACATCAGGCATGAACTCACTGCCGATGACTTTAGAAAAGACTTTACTGGTCTCACGATAAAGAGGAGTGACGTTCTCGGTCAGATAGACGTTAGCGTTCGGATCTAGGCGTGTTTTGGCTAAAGCCAAGGCCGCCCGCATTCGGTTGTTCAGCGAGCAACCATTACATTCTAGCCGCTCTCGCCAGTTCACATAGTCGCCGCCGTATTGGTAGTCTACAAGGAACTGACGGTCGGCCTCGCAGACTTCACAGTAGCCGTCCACCCACCACTGCCCGTCCGGTTGAGTTATCGCGGCTTCCTGGGCGATCCTGGAGTTTTGGGAACCGTCCAGAAGGATCGAGAAGTCCTTGAAAGACTGGAAGTCTCGGACGGGAATCGTGAACATGAGTAGCCTCTCCTGACCTGTCGCGAGTAGGGCCTACGTAATGCGCGGACCACTTTAAGTCCAGTCGCATCCTGCGTTCGAAGGAGAACGCCCTGAGGCTGAAATCTATACGAAAAATTAATTACTTTCAGAGCTATATGACCGCGGAGCGTCATCGATCCGAGTATGAAAACTGGCTGGCCGCGATCAGACTGCGCGCGTCGGGGCTAGACTCCGTATCCACTCGGCGGTCTCTCTCAATCCCGCCAGCCAAGGCATAGTTGGGGCCCAGCCCGTTTCTGAACCTATGCGCGTGATGTCCAGATAATTTTCCGGGACATCGAAACCGCGGGATTCGTGGTGGATCCGCGGGTGGTTGGGCAGTCCGAGCACGCGTTCGACGTCCACGGCGATCGTAGCGATCTGGCGGGCTTGGCCGCTGCCGACGTTGAAGACCCGCTGGTCTCCCATGTAGTCGGAAGCCAAAACTAGCGCATGAGCAACGTCGTCGACGTGGACAAAGTCTCTAGCGACACTGCCGTCGCCCCAAATTTGAAATGGCTCCCCCTTCAGGGCCTGGCCCAAGAGATTGGCGACGACGCCCTGACTTCCGCCTGGCCTCTGCCCCGGACCATAAGGATTCGCCACGCGGAGAATCTGGCAGTCGAGGCCATGGTGCCTGTTGAAAAGCAGCAGGTATTTCTCCTGCGCAAGCTT
>NZ_JAUSOE010000015.1 GCF_030656255.1 Brevundimonas sp.
TGTTCTCGGATCGAGCAAGCGCCATGTCGGCTATCGCGCGAGCGATCCGGCCGTTGCCGTCGTCGAACGGGTGGATGGTGACGAACCAAAGATGAGCCAGTGCGGCCTTGAGAACGGGGTCGGTCGGCGTGTCGCTTTCAAACCATGTCAGGAAGGCCGCCATCTCGTCTTCGAGACGCGGCGCCGCGGGGGCCTCGTAGTGGACCTTTTCGCGCCCGATGGGTCCAGAGACGACCTGCATCGGGCCTGAGGTGTCGTCACGCCAGGCGCCGACGACGATCTTGGTCAGGCCGCTTCGACCGGTGGGGAACAGCGCCGCATGCCAGCCGAACAGGCGCTCCGCCGTCAAAGGCGCAGCGAAGTTCTGGGTTGCGTCGAGCATCATTTCGACGACGCCTTCGACGTTGCGATCCGCGGGGGCGAGGGCCCCGATATCCATGCCGAGGCGGCGGGCGATGGAGGATCGCACCTGATCCTTGTCGAGCAGCTCGCCTTCGATTTCGCTGGATTTCAGGACATCTTCGGTAAGGGTCTCGAGGACGGCTTCAGCGCGGAGGTCGAAGCCGAGCGTGTGCATCCGGCCAAGCAGAAGGCCTTGGCGATGACGGACGGCTGGGAGGCGATCGGCAAGCGCGTCAGCGCGCCATTCCAGACGCGGCCAGCCTTCGATCTCATGGATGTATTGCGCCATTCCCCGCACTCCTTGCGGGGAATATGGGCGTTATGCGCCGCAGGAGCAAGGCTGTTCTCCGCGTGAAGTGCGGAGAATAGGACGCCTAATCTCCGCACCAAGGGAGGCCTCGCACACTATAGGCGGCCCCCGCACCCTGGGTATCCGCGGACTGCGCGGCTATCGGCGCCCAAGGAGCTCCGAAACCCGCGGGCCGCAGTTGGGCCTCAGGCGGAGACGCCCGCTCAAGAGGCTGGGCGCGCGCCCTTCGGCGCCGCATGCCGGGAGAAGCCGACCACGAGGATAGCAATCGTCAGAAGCTGAACGGCGACGCCCTCGACCGTCGGATAAAGACCGAGGATCTCGATGCGGGGGATCCACTCCAGCGGATGGACATCGAGCCAGCCCGCCTCCTGCAGCGCAGCCACGCCCTTGCCGACGAGGACGACCGACAGGATGGCCATGAGGATCGAGCTCAGCGAGAAGAACCGGCCGATCGGGAGGCGCATGCTGTAGGCCAGCAAGGCCCAGGCCACCACGGCCAGGATGGCCACCGCCGTCAGGGCGCCGGCCAGCATGCCGAGATGGCCGCCCTGGCTCCAGATCGCCGCATAGAAGAGGATGGTCTCGAACACCTCGCGATAGACGACGATGAAGGCCAGCAGGAACAGGAACCAGGCCGACCGCTTCGACAGCGCGTGGGAGAGCTTGTCGCGGATATAGGTCTGCCAGGCGTCGGCGTGCGACTTCCCATGCATCCAGATGCCGACCGAGACGAGCACCACGGCCGCCAGGAGCGAGCCGAATCCTTCGGTGAGCTCCCGGCTGGCGCCGCTGATGGAGATGAAGAAGGTCGCGGCCGCCCAGGTGGCGCCGCCGGCGACCAGCGCGGCCACCCAGCCGCCGTGGACGTAGCGCAGCACCTCGGGCCGTTCGGCCTTCCTCAGGAAGGCGATCATCGCCACCACGATGAGGATGGCTTCCAGCCCTTCGCGCAGCAGGATGGTGAAAGCGCCGAGGAAGCTGGCGAGATTGTCCGCCTCCTGGGGCGCGAGGGCGCGTTCGGCCGTGTCCAGCAGGGCGTTCGCGCGGGCGACCCGGTCCGCGACCTCCTGGGTCGGCGCGCGCCTGCTGATCGAGATGCGCAGGTCGGTCATGGCCGTCTCGACCCGCCGCAGCAAGGCGCCGTCACGAGCGCCGAGCGCCGGCTCCACCGGTTCGACGCCGTCGAGATAGGCCGAGAGGGCGAGGTCGGTCGCGGCCTTGCGGTCGCCCCGGCGATAGGCGGCCTCGCTTTCGGCCAGTCGCGTCCGGGCCAGGGTCAGGGTCGATCCCTCGGCGCGAACCGTCGCCTCGGGATGGCGACGCAGGTGAGCGATGACCGCCCGCGCCTTCGTCTCGCCGATCCTTGTCGCCAGCTCCGCCGGGGTGGCCTGGGTGAGGGCGGCCAGGTCAGGGAACGCGGCGCGGATCGCCGCGTCGCTCTCCCAGAGGCGTCGACCTTCGGCGGCTTCGGCGTCGGTGAAGGCGAACCGGCCCACGTAGAAGGCCAAGGCCCAGCGATCCTCGGCCGGCAGATGGGCGAAGCTGGCCATGGCCGTGCCCTCGAGCCCCTGATCGATCACCTGGTAGAGGCCGAACACGCTGCGCTGACGGGCGCGCTCCACATCCGCGAAGGCGATCGCAGGCGGGTCGAGCCCCTCGGCGCCCGGGCCGTCGGCGCGTCCGGTCACGCCATGGCAGACCGAGCATTGCTCGGCATAGAGGGTCGCGCCGCGGGCCAGATCAGGCGGGAACGAAGGCGCGAGCGGGCTCGGATAGGCCGCCAGCACCGCGCCGGCCAGCGCCTTGGCCCGGGCCCCGACGACCCCCGGGTCGGCCTTGTCGAGGATGGCCGCCTGCAGGGCCTCCGCGTCACGGATCAGGCCGGCCTTGGCCGGGTTCGGCGGCAGGGCGTCCAGGCGGGTCCGGATCTGGCCGCCGAACTCGATCATCTCGCCGTATTCGGCCGGATTGGTCACCTGACCATTGGCAACCGCGCCGGCATAGTCGACCGCCACATAGTCGAGCAGTCGCCAGGCGACCTGGGCCTCGGAGGCGGACGGCGCCTGGGCCAGGGCGGGTGCGGACAGCCCCATCGCAAGCATCAGGGCGAAAAGGCGGAGCAGAGGGCGCATGGGAGACCTAGTTGTGAGCGGCTCGCAATAGCATTCAGGCGACGGCACTGTCGCGCTTTATTCGCGACGCGGCCGGGCTCGCAGGCGGCGACGGCTCCCCGTCCGCCGAGACGCCACGGCGCTGCGTGGCCAGCCCGGGCAGCTACGCGGCGCGGCGCTCGTTACAGGTGGATCGTGCGGTCGGCCACAGCCAGGCATGCCTCGCGCAAGGCTTCCGGAAGCGTCGGATGCGCATGGCTCGTCCGCGCCACGTCCTCGGCCGCCGCGCCGAATTGCATGACGGCGACCGCTTCATGGATCAGACTGCCGGCGTCCGGCCCCAGGATGTGCACGCCGAGAATCTTGTCCGTCCTGGCGTCCGCCAACACCTTGACCAACCCGTTCTTCTCCAACCGCGCCTTGGCCATGGCGTTTGCCGAGAACGGAAAGCGCCCGACGCGATAGGCCACGCCGGCCGCCTTGAGGTCGTCCTCGGTGCGCCCGACTGAGGCCAGTTCCGGCCAGGTATAGACGACCGCCGGAATCGTTCCGTAGTCCACATGGCCCGCGCCCCCCGCCAGGCGTTCGGCCAGGGCGATCCCTTCCTCCTCCGCCTTGTGGGCCAGCATGGCGCCGCCGATGACGTCGCCGATGGCGTAGACCCCGTCGGCGCTGGTCCGGAACCCTTCGTCCACCGGAATAAAGCCCCTGCGGTCGGGCGCAATGCCGACCGTTTCCAGATCGAGCCTGGCGGTTGCGGGCCGTCGGCCGATGGAGACCAGCACGACATCGGCCTTGATGGTTCCTCGCGCGCCATCGCCCATGGGCTCGACGTCGAGGACGACGTCGTCGCCCTCCATCCGCGATCCGACCACCTTATGCCCAAGGCAGAACTGGAAGCCCTGGGCCTCGAGCACCTTGTGCAGCGCCGCCGACATCTCCGAGTCGACGCCGGAGGCGATCCGGTCGAGCACCTCGATGACCGTGACCTCGCTGCCGAGCCGACGCCAGACCGACCCCAGCTCCAGTCCGACGTAGCCGCCGCCGATCACCGCCAGATGGCGCGGCGCCGCCGTCAGGCTCAGGGCGCCGGCGGAGGTGACGATTCGCCGCTCGTCGATGGGCAGGTCGGGCAAGGTCGCCGCTTCCGATCCGCTGGCGATGACCACCGCCTTGCTGGCCTGCACCTCGAAAGCGCCGTCCGCGGCGCGCACCTCCACCCGGTCGCGCGCCAGCAGCCGCCCGCGGCCCTGGAAGCGGGCGACCTTGTGCTTGCGCAGGAGGTAGGCGACCCCTTCGCCAAGCTCGGTCACCACCTTGCCCTTGTGCCGCATGACACCGTCAAGATCGGCCCGCACATTGTCTACCATGACGCCGAACGCTTCGAGATTGCGCGCCATCTCCAGCCGCTCGGTGGCCTGGAGCAGCGCCTTGGACGGAATGCACCCGATGTTCAGGCAGGTCCCCCCGAGCAGTTCGCGGTCGTCGATGACCGCCACCGACAGGCCGAGCTGGCTCGCCCGGATCGCACACGGGTATCCGCCCGGCCCGCCGCCGATGATCACCAGGTCGTAGGAGGTCGTCGAACGGCTCATGGCGTCAGCCTTTGCTGCGAGTGGATGGGAGAGAAGGGCCCCGGCCAGCCCGAGGAAGCGGCATCAGGCGCCCCCCTCATTGAGGGCCGCGTCGCGCGTCTCCATTCGGAACCCGCTTCCGGGGAGGGCCGGCAGGCGGCGGAAGTCGATCTCCAGATCCTGATCCGGCAGCCGGTAGTTCAGGTCGGCGAGCAGGCCGACGGCGCGCTCCATCAGCTCCACGACGATCCCTTCGCCAGGGCAACGGTGACCGGTCGCCGCATCCCCACCGCCCTGGGGGATGAGACCGAACGGATCTCCGGAGCCGTCGCTGAACCGCTCCGGCCGGAACGCCTCGGGATCAGTCCAGTGTGCGGGATCGTGATTGGAGCCATAGAGGTCGAGGACCACCTGACGGCCCTCCGGGAAGACCAGGTCGCGCCAGCGAAACGGCGCGCGCACACGCCCGATCACTGCCGGGAAGAACGGATAGAAGCGTCGGACTTCCTGGACGAAGGCGCGGCGACGTCCGGCGTCGGCGTCGGCCAGACGGGCCGCATCCGGGTGAGCCTGCATCGCGTGCGCCACAAACACGATGTAGACCGAGGTCGCGACAGTCGGCCGCAATACATTGGCCAGTTCGACCGCCGCCGTGTGGATCGGCAACGGTTCGCCGTCCGCGGCGCGGGTCCAGGCCCAGGCGTGGGCGGCCGTGTCCGGATCCGGCGACAGACGGCCGGCGCGAATGTCTTCAATGATCGAGCCCAGCCAGGCGTCGACGCGGCGACGCGCGTGCCTCGACCACAGATGCCGGGGGCCCCGCGATCCCGCCGCGTCGAACAGCGCCCTCAGGTGACGGACCCGTTTCGCCTCTTCGTGCGGCTCGAGCGGCACGCCGGCCCAGGCGCAGACGGCCCGCGTTAGCACCGGCTGCAAGGCGTCATACAGCACGATGTCGTCCTCGCCGGCCCATTCGACGGCCGCGCGCCGCCACTCCGCTTCGAACAGTTCGCCCAGTCGCGCGACACGGGCTGGCGACATCAGGGACATGAACACGCCCTTGCGGGCGCGGTGGGCCTCGCCGTCCAGCCCCTGGACGCCGCCCTCGCCGAGCAGCGTGCGGCGGACCGGCGCCGGCATGGCGCCCGCCCGCACGATGCGGGTCTCGTCATAGAAGATCCGCGCCGCCTCGCGGCCTCTCAGACAGGTCGTCTCCTTCAGCGCCAGGCGGGTCTCGACGACGTCGGCGCCGGCCTGCTCGAACAGGTGGGAAAGGCGCCGATAAGGGTCTGTCAGCAGGGCCAGGGTCTGGTCGCCGTGTCGCGAGGTCGGCCGATGCGTCATCGAAATCCTCCAGAAGGACGGGCGGTCCGCGACGGGAGCCGCCAATCGCCTCCAAACGTCGCGGTGGGCTAATGGCTCCGGGGTCTTTGCGCCTTCCGGATCTTCCACAGGGTCAAAGCGGCGCGGATGGATCGTGCAACGCCTCGATCACCTTGCAGGCGGAGACCCGGCCCCCGGCGCATTCCGTCGTCATCCGCGACAGTTCGCGCTGGAGGGCGCGGAGCCGGGCGATCTTCTGTTTCACATCGGCGAGATGACGTTCGGCCAGGGTGCTGGCCTCGGCGCAGGGCCGATCGGGGTGATCCGACAGATCAAGCAAGGAGCGGATCGAATCCAGATCGAAGCCCAGCTGGCGGGCATGCCGGATGAATGACAGGCGGCGCTCCGCCGCGTCGTCATACATGCGCCGGTCGCTGGCGGTGCGCGGCGGCGGCGGAAGCAAGCCGATTTCTTCATAGAAGCGGATGGTCGGAACCTTGACGCCCGTGGCGGCGGCCAGTTTGCCGATGGGGCGCAACCCGGACGAGGCGGGAGAGGGGAGGGGCATCGCGTCAGCTCGTAACGGCGGGTGAAAGGCATCTGGGGCGGGGAGGGATCATCGGCCCAGCCCCATCAGGACGACGGCGATGCCGAAGGCGGCAATCGTGGAGGCGCCGGTGAGCGCCATGCCGAAGGCCGGGGCCGCCGCGCCCTGCGCGTAACCCAGGGCGAAGAAACCCCGACCAACCAGATAAAGAGGGACCAACACCGGCAGCAGGATCATCTCCTCGCCGCGCAGCACGGTGGCGAGCACCAGGTGGGCGCTCACCGCCAGAACGGTCTGTTCAAGCGAGTTCTGTAGCACGGCGGCGGGTAGGGCGAGCCTGGCGCCGGGCGCCGCATCGGCGGACCCGGCCGGTCGGCGTCGGACCGGAACCGGATGCTGGCCACCACCCTCAAACACCCCGCGAGCCACAGGAAGACCGGGAGATTCGCCTGCAGGGCATAGGCCAGCCTATCGGCCGTCGCCATGTCGCGCGCCGCGCCGAGAAGGGGCGGGGAAAGCCGCAGCCAGGCGGAGGCCGCCGCTGAGGCGGTGATGAGAATCGCCGGCGCCGAGCGGACGGCGATCGCCCTCTGTTCGGCGGGAAGCCTCATCGCGCCGCCCGTCCCAGGGTCGAGGACGCCGCGCGGCTGTCCGAGCCCCGGACGGTGAGGAGGAGCAGCGCGACGCCGCAGACAATGGCCGCATCGGCGAGGTTGAAGGTCGGCCAGTGCGCCGCCCCCCAATGAAGATCGATAAAATCGGTGACCGCGCCAAAGCGTAGCCGGTCGACGAGGTTCCCGATCGCTCCACCGGCGATGAGGCCTGCGGCGGCCGCCGTCACGGCGCTGCGCGTGCGCCAGATCCACGCCAGCAGGGCGCCGATGATCAGGGAGGCCACGGCGCTCAGCGCCCAGCGGCCGACGGCGCCTGAGCCGGCGAACAGGCCGAAGGTGACGCCGGGGTTGAACCCGAGACGCAGCGCGAGAAACGGCGTGAGGTTGATCGGAGCGTCCAGCTGAGCGCGCGCCGCGGCCTTGGCGGCCTGATCCACGACGGCGATCAGCGCCGCGAGCGCGAAGGCGATCGTCTGCAGGCGGCCGGGAACGCGTCGCGTCGGGTGCATGGTGATCATGAAGCCTCCAATGGATTTCAACTGATTTTGGGCCCTCTAGTTACTAGAGGATCAAGCTGGTTTTATCTGACAGGCGTTTCTTTCATGGAAGCCATGCATTCTCGGCATGATCGTCTAGCCATTGGGAGATGCATGCTTCTCGCGAAAGGGTAATCCGATGACTGAACCCCCTCTCGTCCTGTGCACTTCCTCGCCCGGCTGCAGTTGCGGCGTGGCCTCCAGGTTCGACAGCGCCACCCCGCCTACCGGCGCATCATGATCGCGGTGATCGCCGTCAACTGCGCCGCCTTTATGGCCATAGCCAGCGGCGTGTCCCTGCAAGGCTCGGCGCCCCCTGGGCGCCAATGTGCTCAACTTCCTGGCCGACGCGCCACCTACGGCATCAGCCTGGCCGTGATCGGACGTTCGGTCGCCGTGCAGTCCGGGGCGGCCAATGGCCAAGGCGCCAGCCTCGTTGCGTTGGTGCTGTTATTCCTCAGCTACGCGATCTCGCGAGCCACCTCCGGGGCGCCGTCCCGTGGCATCACCGGACTGGGCCCTCTGGGCTTCTTCGCCAACGCCCTGGCCGGCTTACTGCTGGTAAGCCACTGCGCAGGCGACGCCAACGTCCGCTCGCTCTGGCTATGCGCGCGCAACGACCTTACCCAGAGCCTGGCGTCGCGGCGACCGGCGGAGCGGTCTGGCTGACCGGTTCACGATGGCCCGACCTGATAGCGGGAGCGCTACTCAGGTGAAGATTGCGCATTCTGCAATCTCGATCCACCTGCAGACGCAGCGAAAGAATCGGACGCGATCAGCGTGCGCTCGCTTAAAGATCGCTCGACGTTGCTGAATAGGTCGAGATGGCCGACGACGCGCCACTCTCGGCCTTGCATGTCGACTTTCCCTCTCCCTCACCGCGGATTGGTGGTCACTCGAAACAGTCGCAGCCCCCGAACACTGTAACAGATTGCTTGATCGCCCGAATGAAAGTATCCACCACGCGATGGCGTGGCCAATTGCGACATGGGCAAGACTGATACTGGCGGTGACCCTGGTCTCCGCCGTGTTTTTCGTCGCCCCGATCGCTGACGCCGCGACCTGCGCCCCAGAGACGACCTCGGCTCACGCCATTGTCGCTCAGGATGCAGGCGATAGCGACCAGGGCGACCTTGGCGGTGGGCACGGAGTCTGCACCCACGGCCACTGCCACCACAACGGAACCGCCCGTGCGGATGTCGCCGACGACATCGCGATGCAAATCCACGCAAGGCCGGTTCACGCCTTCCCCTCGAGTGATTTTCCGTCGTCGATCTCGCCCGACGGCCTGAAGCGTCCGCCCAGAGTCTGACACGACGTCTGCGCCGCCGTGCGCGCGATCTCGTGTCAAATTTCTGGAAGATGAATCATGCCTCCCTCACATCGCAGGCCGCCGCGTTTCGCGGTCGGCTGCGCGCTGGCCGCATTTGCGGCCGTGCTGGCCAGTCCCGCTTGGGCTGACCCCGCTCCGTCGTTCGCCGAGCTGCTCGCCCAGCTCGATCAAACCCCGGCCACCCTTGAAGCCGGCGCCCTGTCCGACGCCGCTGAAGCGCGTGTCCGCCAGGCCCGTGTCAGGCCTAATCCGACGATCGCTCTCGACGCCGAAAACGCGTTCGGCACGGGGCCCTTCTCAGGCTACGCCAACGCAGAAACCACCTTGTCGATCAGTCAGGACCTTGAGCTCTGGGGACGCCGAACCGCGCGGGTGAATGTCGCCCGCGCGGAAGCCGGAACCGCGGCGCTGCAACGGGACCTCGCCATCATCGACGCCGCCGGACGACTCGCACAGGTCTATGCCGATGCGGAAGCCGCTCAACGGCGGGCCGTGCTCGCCGAGGAAAGCCTTACCTTGACCATCGCCGATGCGAGGGCCGCCCTCGTTCTTGTCGAAGAAGGCCGTGAGCCACTGCTGCGCGGCATCCAGGGTGAAAGCGAAGCGGCTGCGGCGCGTGCCTCGCGCGATGAGGCCGTCGCGGAGCGCGACGCGGCCTTCGCGCGACTGACCGCAGTCGCCATGCTGGCGGCTCCGGTGACGACCATCGACGCCAGCCTGCTGGACCTCGCGCCTGCCGCCACCTTCGCGGCCCCGGCGGATGCGCCGACCGTTCGCGTCGCCGAGGCTCACCGCGCGGCCGCCGAACGCCGGATCGACGTGGAGCGAATCCGCTCGCGCCCGGACATCAACGCCAGCGTCGGTGTCCGTCGATACGAGATGGAGGACGCGACGGCGTTGACTTTCGGCGTCAGCATGCCGCTGCCCCTGTTCGACCGCAACCGCGGGAACATAGACGCGGCGCAGGCCGACTTCCGGGCTGCGGACGCGCGGCTTCTTGGAGCCCGTCAGGAAGCCCAGGCCGATCGCGCCGCGGCGCGGGCGCGGCTTGCCGCCTCCGTCAGCCGGGTCTCCGCCGCCGATGCAGGGGTGGCGTCCGCTGAGGAAGCCTACCGTCTGTCGCGGATTGGAACCGAAGCCGGGAGGATCTCCCAGCTCGAACTGCGGGTCACACGCACCGCCCTGATCTCAGCTCGGACTTCGGCCGTCGATGCACGCCTTGCACGTGTCCAGGCCGAGATTGAACTCGCGCGCCAGGACGGCCGCGCCCCCTTCCAAGGAGCCCAATGATGCGCAAGCGCACATCCAACAAGACGTTGCTGATCGGCGGCGCCGCCGCCGTCGTTCTGCTTGGCGGAGGCGGGCTGTTCCTGCTCACGCGCGGGCCGGACGCCGCTCCAGCCGCCGCCGAGGGTGAGGCGGGTCACGCTGAAGAAGAGGGCGCTCATGCCGAGGGCGAAGCCGGCCACGAAGGCGAGGCCGAAGCGCCGGAAGGCTTCGTCGCTCTGAGCGCGGCCCAGGCCCAGGCCGCCAACCTGATCGTGGTCGGCGTCGGTC
>NZ_JAUSOE010000125.1 GCF_030656255.1 Brevundimonas sp.
TCGCCATCGCCGTAGGTCGCCGCCGACGAGGCGTAGACCATCCGCGCGTCCCTCAGGGCGCACCAGTCCCAGATGTCCCGCGACAGGGTGAAGTTGGTCCTCATGATCAGGTCCGCGTCCGCCTCCGTCGTCGAGGAGATCGCCCCCATATGCACCACGGCCTCGACCCGCTCCGCATGCCGCTCCAGCTGTTCGAACAGCTCCTCCGGCTGCCAGAAGTCGGCGATCGGGTGTTTGGCGATGTTCTTCCACTTGCCCAGCGCCGCGTCTTCCAGCCGGTCGCACACCACCACGTCGCGGCGGTCCTCGGCGCACAGGCGGGCGACGATGTTCGAACCGATGAAGCCGGCCCCGCCGGTGACCACGATCATCCGCCGGCTCATTTGTCGTCCTTCATCTTCTCGATGGTCTTCGTGGTGGAATAGACGTCCTCGAAGGTCGCCAGCTTCACCACGCCGCCCCAGCTTTCGACCAGATCGCCGCCCACCACGCCCTCGCGGGTGTAGTCGGCGCCCTTGATCAGCACGTCCGGCCGCAGCCGTTCGATCAGCGCCAGCGGCGTCGGCTCGTCGAAACTGGTCACCCGGTCCACGCTCTGCAGCCCGCCGATGACCACGGCGCGGCTGTCCAGATCGTTGATCGGCCGGCCCTCGCCCTTCAGCCGCCGCACCGAGGCGTCGGTGTTCAGCGCCACCACCAGCCGGTCGCACCACGAGCGCGCCTGGGCCAGATAGGCCACGTGGCCGCGGTGCAGGATGTCGAAACAGCCGTTGGTGAAGCCGACCTTCAGCCCCTGCCGTCTCCAGCCCTCGACCACATGGGCCAGCTCGTCCAGCGGCATCACCTTGGCGTGGGCCCCGGCGGCGTGCTGGCTCATCTCGGCGTCGATCAGCTCGGCCGGGGTGACCACGGCCGTGCCCGCCTTGCCGACGACCACGCCCGAGGCGAGGATGGCGAACTCCACCGCCGTCTCCAGCGACGCCCCCGCGCCCAGCGCCAGTCCCAGCGCCGCCAGACCGGTGTCGCCGGCCCCGGACACGTCGAACACCTCGCGCGCCCGGCCGGGGAAATGCTTCACCGGCCCGCCGCGACGCATCAGGCTCATGCCCTTGCCGGCCCGCGTCACCACCACCGCCTTCGCCGTCGTGGCGTGCAGCAGCGCCTTCAGCGCCGCCTCGACCTCTGCGTCCGTTCCGGTCGGCAGGCCCGTCGCCCCCGCCAGTTCGCTGGCGTTGGGCTTGATCAGATCGACCGCGCCATAGCGGGCGAAGTCCCGGCCTTTCGGGTCGACCACGACCGGCGCCCCGCTGTCCTGGGCCGCCTTGAGGGCCTGGCCGATCACCAGATCGCTGACAACGCCCTTGGCATAGTCCGACAGGAGATAGACGGACGCATCGGAAAATGCGGCGCTTTCCGTCGCCAGGATCGGCGCGTCCTCCTCGTCCAGCCTGAGCAGCTGCTGGCCGGCCGCCACGAAGCGCGTCTTGACGATGGTCGCCACGCCGTCGCGGCGCTCGACGGCGTCCTTGACCCCGGTTTCGGCCCCGATCAGCGCCGCCAGTTCGTCCCCGGCCGCGTCCCGCCCCGACACCGCGCCCAGCCGGGCGATCCCGCCCAGGGCGGCGATGTTGCGGGCCACATTGCCCACCCCGCCCGGCATGGCGATGCGGCGGCGGCTCCTCAGCACCGGTATCGGGGCCTCGGGCGAGATCCGGTCGACCTCGCCGTAGACATAGCGGTCCAGCATCAGATCGCCGACGCAGGCGACCTTCAGCCCGCGCACCCGCTCCAGCAGGGCCTGCAGTTCGCCGAGATCGAGTGTCCGTTCAGCCATTCACCCGGACTAACGGATTCACGCGGCCTTCGCCATCCGCGCCTTGGTCAGGTCGTCATAGGCGATCAGATCGGCCGCCAGCGCCTCGAACTGGTCCAGCGGCACCATGTTCGGGCCGTCCGACGGCGCATTGTCGGGATCCTGGTGGGTCTCCATGAACACCGCGTCGACGCCCACGGCCACGGCGGCTCGCGCCAGCACCGGCACGAACTCGCGCTGACCGCCCGAGGACGTCCCCTGCCCGCCCGGCTGCTGCACGCTGTGGGTCGCGTCGAACACGACCGGACAGCCGATCTCGCGCAGCACCGGCAGGGCGCGCATGTCGCTGACCAGGGTGTTGTAGCCGAAGCTGGCGCCTCGTTCGCAGGCCATGACGTTCGGATTGCCCGCGCCGACCACCTTGGCGACTACGTTCTTCATGTCCCAGGGCGCCAGGAACTGGCCCTTCTTGATGTTGATCGCCTTGCCGGTCGCGGCGGCGGCCAGCAGCAGGTCGGTCTGGCGGCTCAGGAAGGCCGGGATCTGCAGCACATCCACCACCTCGCCCACCGGGCCGCACTGGGCCTCGGAGTGGACGTCGGTCAGGGTCGGCAGGCCGACGGTTTCGCGGATCTCGGCGAAGATCGGCATGGCGTCCTTCAGGCCGATCCCGCGCGCCGCGCTGGCGCTGGTGCGGTTCGCCTTGTCGAAACTGGTCTTGTAGATGATGCCGACGTTCAGCCGCTCGCCGATTTCCTTCAGCGCATGCGCCGTCTCCAGCGCGTGCTGGCGGCTCTCCATCTGGCAGGGACCGGCGATGAAGGCGATTCTCGCGCCGCCGCCGATGACGACAGGCGTCCGAAGACCTTCGGACAACGTAATGACGGCGTTGGGTCGGCTCACGAGGCGGCTCTTTCGAAGTTCGGGCGTTATGGGAGCGGCGTTTGCCGCAGCTATGAGGCCATCAGGTGGCGCTCGTTTTGTGTGAGCGCAAGTTATCATGGAGTTCGCCTGCGTGGCCACCAAGCCTGTCGTCCTTTGGTTTCGCCGCGACCTGCGCCTGAACGACAATCCCGCCCTGTATCATGCCGTCGCCACCGGCCGTCCGATCCTGCCGGTCTTCATCCTGGACCGCGACCCGGATCGTTCGGCGGGGGCCGCCTCGCTGTGGTGGCTCGACAAGTCCCTGCGCGCCCTGGACGATTCGCTTCGGGAACGCGGTTCGGGGCTGATCCTGCGTCGCGGCGATTCGCTGATCCAGCTTCAGAGCCTGATCGAGGAAAACGGCGCCGACGCCGTCTTCATGAACCGGCTGTTCGAACCCGCCGCCTTCGCCCGCGACGCCGACTTCGCCCATGAGCTGAAATCGGCCGGCGTCGACTGCCGGGGCTTCAACGGGTCGCTGCTGGCGCGGCCGGGCGCCGTGCTGAACGGATCGGACGCCCCGTACAAGGTCTTCACCCCCTTCATGAAGGCCCTGCTGGCCACCGCCGAGCCGCCGCCGCCCACGCCCGCCCCCCGCCGCATCGACACGCCCGAAGCCGTCCAGACCGAGACGGTGGACGACTGGGGCCTGCACCCGACCCGCCCCGACTGGTCCCAGAGCTTCGACTGGACGCCAGGCGAGGCCGGCGCCGACGACGCCCTGTCCCACTTCCTCGCACGCGGCCTCAAGACCTACGCCAAGGGCCGCGACCATCCCGCCCTCCCCACGACCAGCCGCCTGTCGCCGCACCTGCATTGGGGCGAGATCAGTCCGTGGCGCGCGGCGCAGCGGGCGCGAGACGCGGCGGACGCAGGCGCCGTCCCGGCGGCCGAGGCGGCCAAGTTCGTCTCCGAACTGGGCTGGCGCGACTTCTCGGCCCATCTGCTCCACCATTTCCCGACCATAACCGACCGGGCCTTCCGCCCGGAATACGACGCCATGCCCTGGCGCGAGGATCCCGAAGGGCTGGAGGCCTGGAAGCGCGGCCGCACCGGCTATCCGCTGGTGGACGCCGGCATGCGTCAACTGTGGACGACCGGCTGGATGCACAATCGGGTGCGGATGGTCGTGGCCTCCTTCCTGGTCAAACATCTGCTGATCGACTGGCGCGAGGGCGAGGCCTGGTTCTGGGACACGCTGGTCGACGCCGACCTGGCCAGCAATGTGCAGAACTGGCAGTGGGTCGCCGGTTCCGGCGCCGACGCCGCCCCCTATTTCCGCATCTTCAACCCCATCACCCAGGGCGAGAAGTTCGACGCCGAGGGCGGCTACGTCCGGCGCTGGGTTCCGGAACTGCGCCGCCTGCCCGACCGCTGGCTCCAGTCGCCCTGGACAGCCCCGCCCGAGGTGCTGCGTGACGCCGGCGTGCGTCTTGGCAAAGACTATCCCCACCCCATCTTGGATCATGCCCAGGCCCGCGCCCGCGCCCTCGACGCTCTGAAGACCGTCACTGGACGCGACGACCAGGCCGGTCATGACTGACGACGCACAAAGAGGTTCCCGCATGAGTGTCGCCACCGTCGATATCGAGGCCGCCGCCGCCCGCACGCCGCGCATGTTCGCCATGCTGCTGCGTCTGCTGGCCTCAAACTGGACCTTCGGCCGCCTGACCGTCCACCTGCCCAGTGGCGAGACCCATGTGCTGGACGGCGCCCGCCCCGGCCCCAGCGGCGTGCTCGACGTCAAGGACTACGGCTTCGCCCGCCGCGTTCTGGCCGCCGGCGACATCGGTTTCGCCGAGGCCTATATGGCCGGCGAATGGGACAGCCCGCATCTGGCCGCCCTGCTGGAGACCCTGGTCGAAAATTACGACCACATCCGCCGCCTGTTCGACGGCAACTGGCTGATGATGGCGGTCAACTGGCTGGCCCATCGGCGCAACCGCAACAGCAAGACCGGGTCGAAGAAAAACATCCACGCCCACTACGACCTGGGCAACGCCTTCTACCAGACCTGGCTCGACCCCTCGATGACCTATTCGTCGGCCCGGTTCGAGCGGACGGACGCCCCGCTGGAGGCCGCGCAAAAGGCCAAATACGCCGCCTTGGCCCGGATGATGGACCTGAAGCCGGGCATGTCGGTGCTGGAGATCGGCTGCGGCTGGGGCGGTTTCGCCGAGTTCGCCGCCCGCGAGATCGGCGCTCAGGTCACGGGTGTGACCATTTCCAAGGAACAGCACGACTTCGCTCGCCAGCGTCTGTTCAACGCCGGCCTGTCGGACCGCGCGACGATCGACCTGATGGACTATCGCGACGTCCAGGGCCGGTTCGACCGCGTCGCCTCCATCGAGATGTTCGAGGCCGTCGGCATGGAATACTGGCCGACCTATTTCGAGAAGATCCACGACGTTCTGAACCCCGGCGGCCGCGCCGGGCTCCAGATCATCACCATCCAGGAGCCCCTGTTCGAAGAATACAACGCCCGCACCGACTTCATCCAGAAATACGTCTTCCCCGGCGGCATGCTGCCGTCGGAAGAGCGGCTGAAGCCGGTCGTCGCCGCCGCCGGTCTGGGCTGGGGCCCGATCGAACGGTTCGGCCTGGACTATGCCGAGACGCTGAAACTCTGGGACGACCGGTTCCAGGCGGCCTGGGGCGACATCCGCCGCATCGCCGGCTTCGACGAGCGGTTCCGCCGACTGTGGCGCTTCTACCTAGCCTATTGCGAAGCCGGCTTCCGGTCACGCCGGACCGACGTGGTGCAACTGGTGCTGGACCGCGCCTGACATTAGGCTGGGGGCATGACCCAGTCCTCCCCCCTGATCTCCACCGACGCCCTCGCCGCCCTGATGGACGATCCGACACTACGGATCGTCGATGGATCCTGGCATCTGGACGGCCGGGACGCCCAGGCCGACTTCGACCAGGCCCGACTGCCGGGCGCGGTCTTCTTCGACCTCGAGGCGGTCTCGGACCACGGCTCGGACCTTCCCCACATGCTGCCGACCGCCGCCGCCTTCGCCGAGGCGGTCGGGGCGCTCGGCATAGCCGCGACCGACACCATCGTCATCTATGACACGATCGGCCTGCGGTCCGCCCCGCGCGTCTGGTGGACCTTCCGGCTTATGGGAGCGACGAACGTCCGGGTGCTGGACGGGGGCCTGCCGCTCTGGCGGGCCGAAGGCCGGCCTCTGGTCTCGGGTCCGGCGCCGACGCCCACGCCGGCGTCGTTCACCGCGTCGCGGCGCGGCGACGCCGTCGCCGACCTGCCGACCGTCTTGGCGGCCCTGACCGGCGAGGCGCAGATTCTGGATGCGCGGCCGGCGGCCCGGTTTGCGGGTCAGGCGGCGGAGCCCCGGGCCGGCCTGCGCTCCGGCCACATGCCGGGAGCCCTGAACCTGCCCTTCCCCACCGTAATCGGCGACGACGGGCGGCTTCTGGAGCCTGAGGCGCTACGCGCCCGGTTCAGCGACGCCGGGGTGACCTTCGACCAGCCGATCATCACCAGCTGCGGCTCGGGCGTCACCGCCGCCATCCTCACCCTGGCCCTGGCCACGCTCGACGCGCCGTCGAGTCTCTACGACGGTTCGTGGGCAGAATGGGGGTCTCGCACCGACACCACCATCGCCCTCGACTAAATCAGCCCGCAGTTCCGTGCTTGAGGCCGCGCCGAGCGGCTCCCGGCAGTTCTTCGGGTTCCATCGGATCGACCGGCTCGACCTCATCGTCCTTCTCGCCACGCGACACAACGGTGGCCAGCACCAGATCGCCCGTGACGTTCAACGTGGTGCGGCACATGTCCAGGAAGCGGTCGACGCCCAGGATCAGGCCGATCCCTTCCGGCGGCACCTTCACCATGACCAGGATCATGGCCACCACCGGCAGCGAGCCCGCCGGCACCCCGGCCGTCCCGATCCCGCCCAGGATACAGACCAGCATGACGATGACCTGCTGGGTCAGGCTCAGCTCGATGTTGAAGAACTGGGCCAGGAACAAGACCGTCACCCCTTCGAACAGGGCCGTGCCGTTCTGGTTGGCGGTGGCCCCGACCGTCAGCACGAACCGGGCGATCTTCTTGGGCAGTTTCAGCTCCTGCTCGGCCGCCTTCAGCGCCACCGGCAGAGAGGCGTTGGACGAGGCGGTGGAGAAGGCCACCACCATGGGCTCGCGCACCGCCCTGAAGAAGGTGATCGGCGAACGCCCGCCCAGCAGCCAGATGACCAGCGGATAGACCACGAACATATGGATCGCCATGGCCCCGACGGCCACGCCGACGAAGGCCGCCAGACGCACCAGCAGATCCCACCCGAACAGGGCCGCCAGATTGAACATCAGGCAGGCGATGGCGAAGGGCGCCAGTTTGATGAAGAGGTTGATCAGCTTCATCGTCACTTCGAACAGGCCCTCGATCACCTCCTGCAGACGATCGGTCGCGGGACTCTTGGCCATGACCAGGCCGATGCCGAAGAACAGGGCGAAGACCATCAGCGGCAGAATCTGGTTCTCCGCCGCCGCCGTGAAGGCGTTGGACGGGATCAGGTCCAGGAAGAAGTCGCCCAGTTGGATGCTCTCGGGCGCGTTCTGCACGATGCCGGCGGCGCCGTCGCGCCCCTGTTCCAGCAGTTGCTGCGCCATGGCCGGATCGACCCCGCGCCCCGGCTGCAGCAGATTGACCATGACCAGGCCGATCACCACCGCGATGCCCGACACCAGGATGGTCAGCAGCAGGGTCTTGATCCCTGCCCGGCCCAGCGAATTCAGGTCGCCCATCTCGGCCACCCCGATCACCAGGGCCGAGAACAACAGCGGGATCACCATCATGAACAGCAGACGCAGGAAGATCTGCCCCGCCGGTCCGGTGATATTGTCCGTCACCCAGACGACCCAGGCCGTATCGGCGCCCAGCGCCAGATTGACCCATAGGCCCCCGCCCAGGCCGACGGCGAAGCCGATCAGCATCAGCCAGTGAAGGGCGATGCCCCCAGGTTTCGTCTCGGTCATCTATCCCCCAGGAAAAGACTCAAGCTGCGGCGCTTATCGGATCGGCAGACCATAGATCAAGCCGGGCGGCCGCGCGTTCCACTGTGCGTTCAATCCGCGCGCTAGGTCGAGCGGCGATTGCGAACCCAGGTTCCGGTCGAAGATCTGGCCGTAATTGCCCACCGACAGTATGGCCTCCTTCGCCCAGTCGTCGGACAGGCCCAGCAGGGCGCCGTATTCGCCCTCCGACCCCAGCAAACGCTTGATACGCGGGTCGTTTGAGGTCTTCGCCAGGGCGTCGGCGTTCTCCTGCGTGACCCCGAATTCCTCGGCCAGGATGACGGCGTTCAGGGTCCATCGCACCACGTCGGCCCAGCGCTCGTCTCCGGCCCTGACGACAGGCCCCAGCGGCTCCTTCGACACCACGTCTGACAATATCGTGTGCGCCTGCGAATCCGCCAGAACCGTGCGAGCGGCGGCCAGGGCCGAAATGTCGGCGCTCAAGGCGTCGCAGTCTTCACGGCCATAGGCGTCCCGCGCCGCCTCCTCGCTGGGCAGAACCACCGGACGATAGGCGATGCCGCGCGAGCGGAAGAAGTCGTCGGCGTTGGCCTGGGCCGTCGATCCCGCCTGGACGCAGACGCGGGCGCCGTTCAGTTCCGTCGCGCTGTTCAGGCTCAGGGACCGGCGCACCAGGAAACCCTGACCGTCGTAATAGTTGATTCCTGCGAAGACGAAGCCCTCGCCGGCGTCCCGGCTCATGGTCCAGGACGAGTTGCGCCACAAAACGTCCACCCGCCCTTCGTTCAGGGCCGCGAACCGGTCGGACGCCGACAGGGGCACGAACCGTACCGCATTCCCGTCGCCGAAGATGGCCGCCGCCATGGCGCGACAGAAGTCGGCGTCGAATCCGCGCCACTGGCCCCGGTTGTCGGTATAGGCGAAGCCGACCAGCCCCTGATGCACGCCGCAGTTCAGCCGCCCGCGTCGCTTGACCGCGACCAGGGTCGGGCTGTCGGGACGATCCGACGCCACGCTGGGCGCCGGCAGGGTCTGTGAGGCGGTTTCCGGCGTCGGGTCGGGATTCCCGCGTCCGCAGGCCGCCGTCAGCAGCAAGGCCGCCGCCATAACTCCGATCGTCAAGACCCGCATCGCGTTTCGCATCCTCCGCCGCTTGCGCCCCGCTGACTTTAGAGGCCTTTAGGCCCTGATCCGCAACCCATCGGAGAGGCCATGTCGCCGCATTCGGACCGTACCCGCCTGATCTCGTCCGCCACCCGTCGGGGTCAGGGCCGCCGCCCGGTCAATCCGCCCATCGAGCGCGCCTCGACCATGCTCAGCGACCGGGCCGAGACCATGCGGGACGACGCCGACGGCCCCACCTACGGCCTGGACGGCGGCTCCGCCGCGCGTCAGCTTCGCGCCGCCCTGGCCGATCTGGAAGGGGCGGCCGACGCCTTTCTGGTTCCGTCCGGCTTGGCCGCCGTCACCCTGCCCCTGCTGGCCCTGACTCGGCCGGGCGACGAGGTGATCACCAGCGACGCGATCTATGGCCCGTCTCGTCGGTTTTTGAGCCGCTACCAGGCCGCGCGCGGCGTTACGACCCGGTTCCTGCCCGCCGAAACGGATGCGGCGGGCCTGATCGCCGCCCTCGGCGAGCGCACCCGCCTGGTGCTGATGGAATCGCCTGCCTCCCTGACCTTCGAGATGATCGACGTCGCCGCCGTGGCGTCCGCCTGTCGCGAACGCGGCGTGCTCAGCATGATCGACAACACCTGGGGCGCGGGCCTGGCTTTCAAGCCCCTGGCCCACGGCGTCGATGTCAGTGTTCAAGCCCTGACCAAATATGTCTCCGGCCATTCCGACGTCCTGATGGGCGGGATCGCCGCCAGCGCCCCCGCCTGTCTGCGGGCCGTCGCCGATACGATCGAGGATCTGGGCTGGCACGTCTCGCCTGACGACGCCTGGCTGGCTCTGCGGGGCCTGCGCACCCTGCCGCTGCGCTATGCGGAACAGGGGCGTTCGGGTCTGATGGTCGCCGAATGGCTGCAGGCCCGGCCCGAGGTGGCGCGGGTTCTCTATTCGCCCCTGCCCGGTTCGGTCGGCCACGACCTCTGGACGCGCGACTTCACCGGCGCCGCCTCCCTGATGGGCGTGGTGCTGAAGGGCGGAAATACGGCGGCAGCCTGCGCCTTTCTCGACGCCCTCAACCTGTTCGGCATCGGCTATTCCTGGGGCGGATTCGAAAGCCTGATAACCCCCGAGACGCACCAGATGGCCTATCGCGATCATCCGCCGGCGCTGGAGGGCGAGCTGATCCGCCTGCATATCGGACTCGAGGATCCGGCCGACTTGATCGCAGATCTTGAACACGGCTTCGCCGCCTTCCGCGCCGCGCTCACCCTTCCTTAAGCGGCCAGGGCGACAGTCGCACCGTGCACGCCTCGCCCGTCCAGATCGATGATTCGGACGCCCCGCCCGCCTGGGAACAGTGGGCGGCGGGCTTTGTCGTCTTCATGCTGACCGGCGCCCTGATCGCCCCGGTCATAGCCCCAGACCAGGGCGAGACCCCGATCCTTCGCCTGATCTGGCTGCCGGTCTACGCCGTCACCGCCGGCCTGATCGTGTTTCGTTTCGAAAAAATCATCCGTGCCTGGCCCGCCTGGCTGATGGTCGGCGCCCTCGTGGCCCTGGCCTATGTGTCGCAATACTGGTCCATCGATCCCGGCGTCACCGAACGTCGCGCCATCGCCCTGGCGATCAACAGCGCCTTCGCCGTCTATCTGGGCGCGGTCTTCCGCGGCGCGGCCCTGCCCCGCGTCCTGATGCACACCAGTCTGGTCATGGCGGTCGGCAGCCTGATCATGGTCTTCGCCTTCCCCCGGATCGGGGTTCACCAGTACGACAACGCAGGCCTGTGGCGCGGCCTCTGGTACGAGAAGAACCAGATGGGCCTGGTCATGGTGGTCGGCGCCGTCTCCGCCGCCGCCAGCCTGGCCGCTGATCATCTGGCGCAGAACGGCCGCAAGCCCTGGGTCGCTTTGCTGGCCCTGGGCTTGACCACGCTTCTGGTCGTGGCCACCCAGTCCAAGACCTCGCTGCTGTGCTGGATCCTGGGGGTCGGCATGGTCGGCGGCTGGTGGACCCTGCGTCAGGGGGGCGCGGCCGTGACCGTCGCGGCCGTCTGGCTCGGGGTCGTATCGGCAGCAGGCGGCGCCTGGCTGTGGAACACCGATTCCGCCGCCATTCTCGAAGCCCTGGGCAAGGATCCGTCCCTGACCGGCCGAACCCTGATCTGGGAGGCCCTGATGCGCAAGGTCGCCGAACGTCCCTGGACCGGCTATGGCTTCAGCGCCTTCTGGGGCGTGGATTCCATTCCCGCCCGCGAGATCCGGCTGGAGACCCAGTGGCCCGTCCCCTCGGCACACAACGGCTGGATCGATCTGTTGGTCCAGCTCGGCTGGCCCGGCGCTGTGGCCGTCGGGACCATCATGGCCGTGTCCGCCGTCATGATCCTGGTCCGCATGAACGGCCTGGGCGCCCGCGAGGGCTTCTGGAGCATCGGTTATCTGGCGGTCTTCTTCGCGCTGAGCCTTTCGGAGAGCGTCCTTCTGACCCATGCCAACCTGCCGTGGATCCTGATGCTGGCGATTCTGGCCCGCGCCGTAATCTTCGATCCGGTTCCGGTGCGACCGCCGCTTGCTCGAACGGCGACACGAGCCTACCAGAACCGGCTCCGAATCGCCTCAGACTATGTGAATGGCCGCAGACCTCTTCGCTTTTGACGACACCCCCGACGCTCCCAAGCCCGAGGCCCCCAAACCTGTCGCGATGACACCGCCCCAGGCCGCGCCCGCACCTGCGCCAAAACCGGCTCCGACGCCCGTCGCCGCAGCCCCAGCGCCGACTGCGGGCGCCCAGAACGCCTATTCCGCATCCTCCATCGAGGTGCTGGAAGGGCTTGAGCCCGTCCGCAAACGCCCCGGCATGTATATCGGCGGCACCGACGAACGGGCCTTGCACCACCTGTTCGCCGAAGTCCTCGACAATGCGATGGACGAGGCCGTGGCCCGCCACGCGAAGCTGATCACCGTCGAACTGGACGCCGACGGCTATCTGTCGGTCCGCGACGACGGCCGCGGCATCCCGGTCGATCCCCACCCCAAACACCCCGGCAAGTCGGCGCTGGAGGTGGTGATGACCGTGCTCCACTCGGGCGGCAAATTCTCGGGCAAGGCCTATGAGACCTCGGGCGGCCTGCACGGCGTCGGCGTCTCGGTCGTCAACGCCCTGTCCGAACATCTGGACGTCGTCGTCTGGCGCGACGGCTTCGAGTGGAAACAGTCCTTCTCGCGCGGCGCCGTCCTTGGCCCGATCCAGCAGGTCCAGCCGTCCAAGAAGCGCGGCACCCAGATCCGCTTCAAGCCCGACGATGAAATCTTCGGCATGGGCGCGGCCTTCAAGCCCGTCCGCCTGTTCCGCATGGCCCGCTCCAAGGCCTATCTGTTCCGCGGCGTCGAGATCAAATGGACCTGCGCGCCCGAGCGGATCACCGACGCCACCCCGACCCAGGCCCTGCTGCACTTCCCCGGCGGCCTGGCCGACGCCCTGACCGACCGGATCGGCGAGCTGGAGACCGTCACCCCGACCTTCGCCGGCCGCGCCGAGCGTCAGGGCGAGGCGGGCGCCTTCGAATGGGCCGTCACCTGGTCGCCCATCGGCTTCGGCGAGGCCGACGGCTTCATCCAGTCCTATTGCAACACCGTCTCCACCCCCGACGGCGGCACCCATGAGGCCGGCTTCCGCGCCGCCCTGGTCAAGGGTCTGAAATCCTACGGCGAACTAACCAACGAGAAGCGCGCCGCCATCATCACGGCCGAGGACGTCACCGCCAACGCCGGCGCCCTGATCAGCGTCTTCATCCGCAATCCCGAGTTCCAGGGCCAGACCAAGGACCGCCTGTCCTCGCCCGAAGGCGCCCGTCTGGTCGAACAGCTGCTGCGGGACCCGCTGGACCACTGGCTGACCGAAAGCCCCAAACAGGCCAACGCCCTGCTCGGCTTCGTCGTCGATCGCGCCGAGGACCGTCTGCGCCGCCGCAAGGACAAGGAAGTCCAGCGCGCCGCCGCCACGCGCAAGCTGCGCCTGCCGGGCAAGCTGTCGGACTGCAGCCGCCAGTCGGCCCAGGGCACCGAGCTCTTCATCGTCGAAGGCGATTCGGCCGGCGGCTCGGCCAAACAGGCGCGCGACCGCACCACCCAGGCCATCCTGCCCCTGCGCGGCAAAATTCTGAACGTCGCGTCGGCCACCGCCGACAAGCTGCGCCAGAATATCGAACTGTCCGACCTGGCCCTGGCCCTGGGCGTCCAGCCCGGCAATCGGTTCAACATCGACGACCTGCGCTACGAGCGGATCGTCATCATGACCGACGCCGACGTGGACGGCGCCCATATCGCGGCCCTGCTGATCACTTTCTTCTATCGCGTCATGCCCGAGACCATCCGCCAGGGCCGGGTCTTCATGGCCCTGCCGCCCCTCTATCGGATCTCCGCCGGCCCCTTGAGCGAATACGCCCGCGACGACGCCCACCGCGACGAACTGCTGGCCACCGTCTTCAAGGGCAAGAAGACCGAGATCGGCCGCTTCAAGGGCCTGGGCGAGATGATGGCCGCCCAGCTGAAGGAGACCACCATGGATCCGAAGAAGCGCACCCTGGCCCGGATCACCGTCCCCGACGCCGAGGCCGGCGTCGAGGATCTGGTCGAACGCCTGATGGGCAAGCGCGCCGACGCCCGCTTCCAGTTCATCCAGGAAAACGCCCAGTTCGTGAAGGAAGACCTGGACGTCTGAGGTTCACTCCTCCCTCTAAGCCCACGTCATTCCTCTACAATCCGTCATCACCCTCTATAATCCGTCATCCTCGGGCTTGTCCCGAGGATCCATACTCCCGGTCTTCGGTGGAGGGCACCGCCCCATAAACCGGGAGTATGGATTCTCGCCACAAGGGCGAGAATGACGATAAATTGGCGGACGGCGACAGGCCTCGACCGCCCGAAAACGCCTTCCCACGTCCCGCGCCCCCTGACAAAAGGGGGGCCATGAGCACGCCCGCCCCCTCTCCCGCCGTTCTGGACGAACTGAAGGCCGCCCTCGGTCCAGGGGGCTGGACCCAGGACCCCGAGGTCATCGCCCCGCACCTGACCGAATGGCGCAACCGCTGGACCGGCGACACCCCCATCCTCCTGACCCCGCGCTCGACCGAGGAAACGGCCAGGGCCGTGACCATCTGCGCCCGCGAAGGCGTCGCCATCACGCCCCAGGGCGGCGGCACCGGCCTGGTCGGCGGCCAGATCCCCTTCGGTGAGGTCCTGCTGTCGACCCGCAAGATGCGCGCCGTCCGCGACGTCACCCCGCTGGACGACGCCATGACGGTCGAGGCCGGTCTGACCCTGCTGGAGGCGCAGCAGGCGGCCACGGCGGCCGACCGCTATTTCCCGCTCAGCCTCGCGGCCGAGGGGTCCGCCACCATCGGCGGCGTCATCTCGACCAATGCCGGCGGCACCCAGGTGCTGCGCTACGGCATGATGCGCGACCTGGTGCTGGGCCTTGAGGCGGTCATGCCCAATGGCGAGATCTTCCGGGGCCTGAAACGTCTGCGCAAGGACAACACCGGCTACGACCTGAAACAGCTGCTGATCGGCGCCGAGGGCACATTGGGCGTCGTCACCGCCGCCACCCTGAAACTCTTCCCCATCATGCGCTCGCGCGCCGTCGCCGTCGTTGGCCTGGAGACGGCCGCCGCCTCGGTCGAGCTTCTGGCCCGCGCCAAGGCCGAAACCGGCGGCGGGGTCGAGGCCTTCGAGCTTATGAAGCGGCTGGGCATGGAACTGGTGCTCAAGAACATCCCCGACACCCGCGAACCGCTGGACTCGACCCCCGACTGGTACGTCCTCATCGAGATCGCTTCGGGCACGCCGGGCGGCGCCGAGGCCCAGATGGAGGCCCTGCTGGAAGTCGCCTTCGAGCAAGGCCTGATCATCGACGCCGCCATCGCCCAGAACGACGCCCAGCGTGCCGCCTTCTGGCGTCTGCGCGAAGAACATTCGGCGGCCCTGAAGCCCGAGGGCGGCGGCTGGAAACACGACGTCTCCGTCCCCATCAGCCGCATCGCCGAATTCATCGACGAAGCCTCGGCCGCCGTCGAACGTTTCCACCCCGGCGCCCGCATCTCGGTCTTCGGCCACGTCGGCGACGGCAATCTTCACTACGACATCCTGCCCGGCGTGGGTCAGGACATTCCCGCCTTCATCGGTCGCTGGAAGGAAGGCTCGCAAGTGGTTCACGACGTTGTCGGAACCTATGACGGCTCCATCTCCGCCGAACACGGCTTGGGGCGGCTGAAGACCGAAGAGGTCAAACGCTACAAATCCCCCCTCGAGATCGAAACCATGGCCGCCCTCCGCCGCGCCTTGGACCCCAAGCGGATCATGAACCCGGCGGTGTTGTTCTAGACGCTTGGCGACGCGCCCCCTCCGTCACGGCGCTCTGCGCCGCGCCACCTCCCCCCAGGGGGGAGGAATGCGAACACCGAAATCCTCCCCCCTTGGGGGAGGTGGATCGCCGGCGACGCCGGCGAGACGGAGGGGGCCCGAACGCCGCCAACTGTCACAATGACGCTGGTCTCACTCCAATAATTCCAACCCCTTGTCAGATTCTCGCCCCGACTTCCCCGCCAGGGTTCCCCCACCCCCTATAATCACGCCCGGTCTCGTCGCTTGGAGGGCTCGTAAGGCCTGCGACCTTGCGGCGGCGGGAGCGGATGGAACGGGAGCGGGGGTGCAACTCCTCCGCGCCGGCGGCGACACATGGTGCGCCGGCGGAGGGTCGAGGGGGATACTCGGCCGCACTCGGGACGGTTCTTCGCAGGGACCGCCGACCCGTCGCAGGCTTATGGGGTTAGGCGATAAGACCGCCACCGCTCGGCGCCCCGAGCT
>NZ_JAUSOE010000128.1 GCF_030656255.1 Brevundimonas sp.
GGCGGCGGATCCTCCGATCCTCGGGTCAAGCCCGAGGATGACGGGGGTCAGAGATGATTCCCGTTCCCGGTTTCGAGGGCAAACGGGTCGCGGTCTTCGGCCTGGGACGGTCGGGGATCACGGCCGCGCGCGCGCTGAAGGCCGGGGGTGCGACGCCCATCCTGTGGGACGACGGGGTCTCGGGTCGGCTTCAGGCCCAGGCCGAGGGATTCGTGGTCGAGGATCTGACGACCGCCGACTGGTCCGGCTTCGCCGCCCTGGTCCTGTCGCCCGGCGCCCCCCTGACCCATCCGAAACCGCACTGGACCGTGGACAAGGCCGGCGAGGCCGGCGTGCCCGTGATCGGCGACGTCGAACTGTTCGCCCGCGCCCTCGCCGCCCTGCCGCAGGGCCGGCGCCCGAAGGTGGTGGCGATCACCGGCACCAACGGCAAGTCCACGACGACCGCCCTGATCGGCTGGGTGCTGCAACAGGCGGGTCTGACCGTCCATGTCGGCGGCAATATCGGCATCGGGGTGCTGGCCCTGCCGGAACCGACGCCGGACGCCGTCTATGTGATCGAGGTCTCCAGCTACCAGCTGGACCTGACCACGAGCTTCGCGCCGGACGTGGCGATCCTGACCAATATCTCGCCCGACCATCTGGACCGGCATGGCGGGATGGAGGGGTATGTCGCCGCCAAGCGGCGGATCTTCCAGGCCCAGGGACCGGATGATGTGGCCCTGGTCGGGGTGGACGAAGGCTGGGGGCAGGGGATTGTTCCCGACTTGGCCTCGCGTGTCCTGACCATTTCTTCCGCTCATCCCGGCGAAAGCCGGGACCCAGTGCTTTCGTCAGGACACGATGCGGGGGATCAGCGGTCTGCGGCATCTCGACCTTTGGAGCGCCCAAAGGACTGGATCCCGGCTTTCGCCGGGATGAGCGGAATAGAGGTGCGATCAACGTCGATAGAGTCGGAAGGCGTGATCCTGGCCGACCTCTCCGCCGCCCGCTCGCTCCCCGGTCGCCACAACGCCCAGAACGCCGCCTTCGCCTATGCCGCCGCGCGGGCGCTGGGCGTGTCGCATGACGCCGCCGTCAAAGGCCTGCTGACCTTCCCCGGCCTGGCGCACCGGATGGAGGCCGTCGGCCATATCGGGCCGGTGCGCTTCATCAACGACTCCAAGGCCACCAACGCCGACGCCGCGCGTCAGGCCCTATCCAGCTATCCGGCCGTCTTCTGGATCGCGGGCGGCAAGCCCAAGGACGGGGGGATCGACGATCTGGCCGACCTGTTCCCGCGCGTGACCAAGGCCTATCTGATCGGCGAGGCCGCCGAGGCCTTCGCTACGACCTTGGGCGATACGCCCCACGTCATCTCAAAGACCATGGACGCCGCCGTCGCCGCCGCCGCTGCCGACGCCGCATCCGCGGGCGGCGACCAGATCGTGCTGCTGTCGCCCGCTTGCGCCAGTTTCGACCAGTATCCCGATTTCGAGGTGCGCGGCGAGGCGTTCCGCGCCGCCGTGCTGAACCTCGGGGCCAGTCCGGAGACAGCCCGATGAGCGCCTCCTACACGCCCCCCTTCTCACGCAACGACCAGAGCCATGTGGCACAGTGGTTCTGGACCGTGGATCGCGGCCTGCTGGGCGCGGCCCTGGCGCTGATGGGCCTGGGGGTGGCGCTGAGTTTCGCCTCCAGCCCCGCCGCCATCCTGGCCGATGAATCGATCACCGATCCCTTCCACTATTCCTGGCGGATGATGGTCTTCTCGGGCGCAGGCCTGGGCCTGATGCTGACCAGTTCGCTGCTGTCGCCGCGCGGGGTGCGGCGGATCGCCGCCCTGGCCCTGTTCGGCGCCATTGTGGTCATGATGGCCCTGCCGTTCATCGGCGATACGGTGAAGGGCGCCGCCCGGTGGGTGAATTTCGGCCCCTTCAGCCTGCAGCCGTCCGAGTTCGCCAAGCCCGGCCTGATCGTCTTCGCCGCCTGGATGTTCGCCGAGGCGCAGAAGGGGCAGGGGGTGCCCGGCGTCACCATCGCCTTCGGCTTCTACGCCCTGACCGTCTGCCTGCTGCTGATCCAGCCGGACATCGGCCAGACCCTGCTGATCACCACCACCTTCATGGCCGTCTTCTTCATGGCCGGGGTGCCGTTCAAATGGATGGCGGTCCTGGCCAGCGCGGGGATGGCGGGGCTGGTGTCGCTGTATTTCGTGTTCGGCCACATGCGCGACCGCCTGAGCCGCTTCTTCTCGCCCGAGACGACCGACACCCATCAGATCGACGCGGCCTCGGAAGCCATTCGCGCCGGCGGCCTGGTTGGACGCGGCATTGGCGAAGGGGTGATGAAACGCCATGTGCCCGACCTGCACACCGACTTCATCTATTCCGTCGGCGCCGAGGAGTTCGGTCTGGTCCTCAGCCTGACCATGATCGGCTTGTACGCCTTCATCGTGGTGCGCGGCATGCGTCGGGCGATGAAACTGACCGACCCGTTCGAACAGACGGCGGCGGCGGGCCTGTTCATGCTGATCGGGCTCCAGGCCTGTATCAATGTGGCGGTGAACCTGAACCTGATCCCGACCAAGGGCATGACCCTGCCCTTCATCAGCTATGGCGGCTCGTCCATGCTGGCCATGGGGCTGACCATGGGCTTCGCCCTGGCCCTGACCCGTCGTCGACCGGGCGCCTATGAACCGGGGGCCAGCCTGGCGCGGCCGGGGCGGCGGCTGCTTTAGACCCGGTCGCCGTATCCGGATTGACGAAAGGGCGAGGGCCAGGTTGCGTCCATGCCCGCGCACGGCCATTGTCGGTCGCGAATCCTGTCGCTGATGCGGCGTGAGAGAAGCGTTCGAGAGTCATGGCCGAACCCGGCGATCCGACAGGCCCAAAGGCCGCGCACGACGACCACGATCACGACGCCCATGTCGGCTTCGTCTCGCCCGCGTCGCTGGCGGGTCGTCCCCGATCGCCCGAACCGGCGGCTCCGCCTGTCGTGTCAAAGCCGCTGGAGCGTGAGCCGGACCTGTTCGACCCGCCGGAGCCTGCGCCGGCGCCGCCGGTGTTCGCGGCGGAAGCGCGCCCGGCGCCAAGGCCTGAACCGGGCCCCTTCGACCGCACCGAGCCCTTCGCCGCGCCGCTGGAAACGCGGTTTTCGGCCGAGCGCGAGCGAGCGGCCAAGGACGCGCAAGCCGCCATCCAACGCGAACCCCTGGGCGGCGTCGCCCCGCCGACCGCCCCGATGAGCCTGTACGCCGTCTATGTGCTGATCCTGCTGGCGGTGCCGACGCTGGGCGTGGCGGCCGTTCTGGCCCTGCTGGCGGTGACAGGCCGCGACGGGCCGCAGGAGCCTATGGCCGCCAGCCACTTCGTCTATCAGCAACGCACCCTGTGGAGCGCGGCCGTGGCCGTGGTTCTGGGCGCCCTGCTGGTCATCGTCAATATCGGCGTCTTCGTCCTGTTCCTGCTGGCCCTGTGGGTGCTGGCGCGCGGCGTCTTCGGCGTCATGCGACTGAAGGCCGGGCGACCGATCGACAATCCCCGCACCTGGCTGTTCTGAAAGGACGACCATGACGACCGAACCCAATTTCACCGCCGGCCAGGAGCCGGAAGGCAAGGTCGCCGCCCTGATCGCCTGGGCCCTGTTCATCCTGTCGATCCCCAGCGCCAATGTGCTGGTGCTTGTGGGGCTGGTCGTCTCCTATGTGGCGCGCGGCACGGCCGTGGGCGTGGCGCGCCAGCATATCGAGGCCCAGATCGCCCTGTTCTGGTCGGTCTTCTGGTGGACCATCGCCGCCTGGGTCGGCATCGCCGTCAGCGCCTTGGCCTCGATCATCCTGATCGGGATTCCCTTCCTGCTGCTGTTCGCCCTGATCTGGTTCCTGCTCAGCGTCTGGTTCACGGTGAAGAGCGTGCTGGGTCTGATCAATCTGCTGCAAGACAAGCCGATCTGACGCAGCCCGCCGATGGAACGTCCCGCCCCTCAAGCTGTTGAAGCCGAAAGGGAGTTGCACATGGGACCGTTCAAGGACGCGACGCTGGAAAACCGCTTCGAGCAGGAGTTCGACAGCGAAAACGGACATGGCCGGGTCTGGGCCGACTACGCCGTGCGCGGCGGGGCGCGGATGATCCTTCATGTCGAGGCCGAGCAGGGGCTGCGCGGCACGGGCGCGGCCGGCCGTTTCATGCAGTCGATGGCGGAATATGCGCGGGAGAAGGGGCTGAAACTGTTCCCGCGCTGCAGCTACGCCGTGGCCTGGCACAAGCGGCACCCCGACTACGACGACGTGCTGGCTTAGATTACGCTGCGATATGGCGACGTCGCGCGGCGTCCGTATTAGAACGAACCCATGCTTCTGATAGGACAGGCTTGGGTCTATCGCGTCGGCAACGCTCTCGTGCGGGTGGAGAACGCCTTTGCTTGGATCGGCTGGGCGCAGGAGCGCTTGCTGGTCAACGACGACGCGACACGCACCGCAGGTGCTTGGTACGGTCTTTCGCGAGATTTCAAAGAGGATTGGCTGACGCCCACAGGCGAAGGCGAACTGTCTGTCCGCCTGCGTTCCCGCGTGAATGGAATCGGCTGCGAAGCGCGGCTGAACGGCGTCTTGCTTACTGCGGAAGCCTTCCTGGCGGCTCGGTGGCGTGGCTCGCGTAACAGCTGGGCGCCGGCGGAGGCGTGGTCCCCCGCCGGAAAAAACTCATGGATAGCCGATGCGCCTCACCCCCCCGAATAGCCGCCGATGATGGGCAGGATCTCGCCGGTGATGAAGCTCGACATCTGGGGCGAGGCCAGGAAGACGTAGGCGGGGGCGATTTCCTCGGGCTGGGCCGGGCGTTTCATCACCGTCTCGGCGCCGAACTGGGCCGTGTCCTCGGCGTCCTTGTCGGCCGGGTTCAGCGGGGTCCAGACCGGGCCTGGGGCGACCACGTTCACGCGGATGCCGCGCGGCGCCAGATGCGTGCCCAGAGACCGGGCGTAGGCGTGAATGCCGCCCTTGGTCATGGAGTAGTCCAGCAGGGCCTTGCTGCCCATCAGGCCCGTGACCGAGCCGGTCATGACGATGGCGCCGCCGGATTTCATATGCGGCACGGCCGCCTTGGTCATGTTGAAATAGCCGTAGAGATTGGTCTTCAGCGTCCGGTCGAAATGCTCGTAGGTCAGGTCCTCGAAGGCGCCGACATGCTCCTGGAAGGCGGCGTTGGGCACCAGGACGTCCAGACGACCGAAGGCGTCCAGCGTGGCCTTGACCGCCGCCTCGGCGAAGGCGGGATCGGCGACGTCGCCCTTCAGCACCACGGCGCGACGGCCCTCGGCCTCGACGGCGGCCTTGGTCGTTTCGGCGTCGTTGTCCTCGTCCAGATGGCAGATGACGACGTCGCAGCCCTCGCGAGCGAACAGGACGGCCACCGAACGGCCGATGCCGGAATCGGCGCCGGTGATCAGGGCGGCGAAGCCTTCAAGCTTGCCCGAGCCCTTCCAGAAGGGGGCGTCGTACATCGGGGCGGGGTCGAGGGCGGCCTCGTCGCCGGGCTTGGTCTGGTGCTGTTTGGGGAAGGGCGGCGCGGGATAGGGGCGGGCGCCGGCCTGGACTGCGCCGGAAGACTTGTCGTCGCCGGACTGCTGGTCCTTGGCGTCAATGTCGCGCTGGATGGCGCGTTCCTGGTCGGCGGTATCGTTGGCGCGGGCGTCGAAGCGGTCGTCCATGACGGGTCTCCTGAAGACTGTGGGGGTCTTCAGAAGAGCGATCCAGGCGGCGAGCCGTTCCCCGTTTTTAGCCGACCCGGCCGACGATGGTGCGGATGGTCTCGGCTCGAGTCGGCAGATCGGCGGCGAGGCGAGCGGCGATCTCGCGAACGCCCACGGGATAGGCGTCGCCGCCCGAGGCTATGTCCTTGGCCTTTTCTGCAGCCTGGGTCAGGAGTTTCTCGAACTGCTCGACCTCTTCCAGCGCCAGGGCGTGGGCTTCGAGCTGGAGGCGTTTGACCCGTTCGCCCGTGGTCTCGGGCGCGCGCATCAGGTCATAGACGGCGGCCTCGGCGCCGACGAGCCGCAGGTCGGGTTTGGAATCGGCGCCGGTCTTCTTGGTCATGGAATCGTTCCCCAGCAGAGCTGAGGATCGAAAATGGAGGCTATGTCGGGTTGCGTCGAGCTTGACTGTAGCGGTTATGGCGACGCTGTGGCCGCCATGCATCGGTTTTCAATGGCCGAAAGCCCAAGCCGTACAGATCGGGCCCTACATTTCGGGGGCGCGAGCCGGGACCATGGCCGGGGCTGCGACCGGGGCCAGGACGCCGCCGGCGACCGCACGCAGCGGCGAGCGGGGCGTGTGCAGGACGGCCGGATTGACGCTGACGCCGTCCTGGGCCGGGGTGACCAGGAAACCCTTAGCGGCCAGCTTGTCGCCAGAGCGGACGCGCGAGGTCCAGACGGTGATCGGCGCGGCCAGCAGCAGGGGCAGGACGATCGGGGCGAACCAGGTGGCCAGGTCGGGGCGGACGCACAGCGGGATCAGGAAGCCGACGCCGGCGACCATCTGCCAGCGCATGGCGCGGAAGGCGTCGGACCAGGCCAGGCCGTCGGCCTCGCGCTGCTGGGTCGACCAGCCGGTGTCGTGGCCGGACAGGATCTGGATGAAGGCCTTTGTGTTGGCGACCATCAGGATGGGGGCCAGGATGGCCGACAGGGCGATCTCGGCGGCCATGCCCTTGGCGATGGCGCGACGCCCGCCGAAGGCGCGCAGCTCGGCGGGGCGGCTGAGCACCAGCGCGGCGCCCATGAATTTGGGCCCGATCAGCAGCACGCCCGACAGGAAGGAGGCCAGCATGAAGGGGGTGAACTGGGGGTTCAGGATGTAGAAGAAGCTGGTCCAGTCGACCGGATAGAACATCTGGATGAACAGGCCGACCATCAGTGACGCCAGCCACAGGGGCGAGGACAGATAGGCCATGCAGCCCATGGCCAGCTGCAGGCGGCTCATCGGCGACAGGCCCTTGGCGCCGATCAGGCCCAGGTGCTGCAGATTGCCCTGGAACCAGCGGTGGTCGCGACGGATGAAGTCGGTGATCGACGGCGGGGTCTCTTCCCACGATCCGTCCAGGGCGGCGGTGACGTGAACGGCCCAGCCGGCGCGGCGCATCAGGGCGGCCTCGACTACGTCGTGGCTCATGATGTGGCCGCCGAACGGCTTCTTGCCCGGCAGGTGGGGCAGGCCACAGCAGGCGGCGAAGGCGCGCGTGCGGATGATGGCGTTGTGCCCCCAGTAGCTCGACTCCGAGCCGGTCCAGTAGGCCAGGCCCGCAGCGGCGACGCGGCCGTACAGGCGCACCGAATACTGGGACACGCGGGCGAAGATGGTGCGCGCCTTGATGATGACCGGGGCGGTCTGGAGCATACCGATGCCGGGATTGCGCTCCATGGCGTCGACCATGCGCAGCAGGGTCTCGCCGGCCATGGTGCTGTCGGCGTCCAGGACGATCATGGTCTCATAGGCGCCGCCGAAACGACGGACCCATTCGGCCAGATTGCCGGCCTTGCGCTCGGCATTGTCCGTGCGGCGGCGGTAGAAGGTCTTGCAGCCGGCGGTCAGGCGGAAGGCCTGGAAGACCGAACGCTCGGAGGCGGCGGCCTCTTCCTTGGTCGAGTCGCTCAGCACGAAGATGTCGAAGGCCGAGGCGGCGCCCAAACGGGTCAGCGAGGCGTCGATCATCGCCAGACGGGCGAAGGAGGCGCGGGCGTCCTCGTTGTACAGCGGCATCAGCAGGGCGGTGCGGGTGCGCGGCAGGGCCGGGTGGGGGGCGAAGGCCAGGTCGGCCTGATCCTTGCCGCGCAGCATGACGAACAGACCCATCAGGCCGCTGACGAACCAGCAGGAGATGGCGGTGATCAGCAGCATGAAGATGCCGAAGGCCAGGATCTCGGTCCCGTCCCAGCCCTTGCGGGCATAGAGGTAGAAGGGGGTGATGGCGGACAGGCCGGTCAGGGCCACGGTGCCGGCCAGCAGCATCAGGCGGCGCAGGGCGACCGTGTGCGGGGAGGTGGCCGGGATCGCCTCGGCGACAGCGTCTGGCGCAGCCAGCGACTGAACCGGCATGGCCAGCGGCGCCTCGTCGGGCAGCCAGGACCAGGCCGGCCCTTGCGGAGCCGGGTTCATCGTCTCGAATTCAGCCTGTTCGACAGGCCGGATCGCCAGCTTGTTCATGCCGCTCTGGACGCCCCCGTGTTGACCGACCGCGCTTCCGAAGGCAGGAAGAGGGCGGCGCGCTGCATTGCAGCACGATCCCTATAGTCGATCACATTCACGCGATTTTCAATCACGCAATGTTGATATGGGCAAAAAATATCGGGGATCTTTACCCTGACGTCGTCGCAGGGCCGGCCGCGAGGGCCGAGGACGGCGATTCCGCCGCGTCCTGCAACAGTTTACGGTCCAGAACCCAGGCCGCAATCCCCACCCAGCAGACCAGCACAATGGCGTAGGCGCGCTCCCACCAGCCGACATTGGCGTCATTGACCGTGCCGGGGAAGACCAGGTGTTTTGTTACAATGGTCAGGATCGCCATGATGACGAACGTCACTGCGAGGAAGAGCTTCAGCCGAGGCAGATCCCGTCGCGACGCCAGTCCCCACAGCAGCAGAACCGGCGCCAGCTGGATGCCCAGGGCCAGGTTGATGATCATGTGGCGTGGATCGGGCCAGGGATAGAGGGTCGAGGCCGACATGCCGGCGCCGGCCAGGACGAAGACCACGGCGATCACGGCCCCGGCGACCCGCTTCTCCGTCAGGGCGTAAACAGCCAGGCCGAAGCCGATCCCCGCCAGGGCCGCCATCACCCCGGCGACGAAGACGCCGCCGTTGAAGATGATCGGCGCCTGGGCCGTCGCCCCACCCAGTTCGCTCAGATACTGGGTCGCGTTGTCGAAGCCGGGATAGGCGGCGATGGCGGCGGCCACCACCGTCAGGGCCAGCAATGGTGCGGCCACGCCGACGGCCAGCAGGCGGCGTCGCCGGTGATAGCGCGCGGTCGGGCGCCGCAGGGCCTCCAGGTCCAGGGGCCAGGGTCGGCCGTCCAGCGGTTTCAATCCCCAAAGGGGTCGGATGGCGGGAATGCGTTTGACGACCTCATAGACGGCGAAACTGCCCAGGAAGGTGATCAGCAGCAGGGACAGAGCCTCCAGCCCCACCGGCAGTCGCGCGGGACGAATGATCCAGACCGCGGCGACCAGGATCGTCTGGTGCGCCAGATAGAGGGGGAAGGTGGCCTCGGTCAGATAGGTCAGCACCGGCCCGCCGCGCGACCGCAGATGCCGGCTGCCGAAGCCCAGGATGGCGACGATCACCGCCCACTGGTCCAGGCCATAGACCATGGCCTTGGGCACGCCCCAGAAGGCCCGCCCGCCCGGATGCCAGACCTGGGCCATCATGATCGGCAGAGCGACGGCGGCCAGGCCCAGGGCGACCCAACGATACCGCTCCATATCGCGCCAGATCGTCTCGCGGCCAACGATGCTGAAGCCGAACACGAAGGCCCCCAGCGACAGGGCGTGATTGTACCAGTCCCAGTGCAGGATGTTCGTCACCCCGAACCAGGGAAACAGCAGGATGCGGATGGCGATCAGATAGAGGATCGGCAGGATCAGCACGCGCGGCCCCGCCAAGGCCTTTTCCAGGGTCGCGCCGATCCGGTCGATCAGCCCCGGCACACGCCACAGCAGCACGGTGACGACGCTGTAGGCGGCGATATAGACGATGAACCAAAGGTGATTGACCGGCACGCCGTTGGCCAAACCGCTGAAGCTGAACTCATGCACCATCCAGGCGGCGAAACCGGCCAGGCCGCCCGGCCAGCCGGCCTTGTCCATCGCCTCGATCCACGACTGGATCGGCACCAGGATCACCGCGCCGAACAGCAGGGGCGGGACCAGTCGTTCGAATCGGGCGCGAGCCACCTCGCGCGGACTACGCCGGAAGGTCATGAACCGAAGCGCCGCCCCGGACACCAGGAACAGCAGGGTCAGCCGCCAGGGATTGGTGATCAATATGGCTTCGCGCATCCACGCGAAGGTGTGGACGCTGTGCACGTGCCAGTCATAGACCCCGTAAACCAGGCCGACATGATACAGGATCAGCAGGCCGAACGCCCCGACCCGGATCCAGTCCAGATCATATCTGCGCGCGGACGAGGGGGCGGAAGGGGTCACGGCCGCGTCTATGATCCGACCGAGGCGCTCAGGCAATATGGCTGATCGTCTCGGGGGGCGGTTCGTCAGGCTGCGGCCAGCGGCCGCACTCGGATGTCTTGCTCGTGGGCGCGGGCCTTGGCGAGGTCATGCTTGGCCTGCATGCGAACCAAGGTGTCGGCGCTTATGCCGAAGAGCTTTTCAAAGCGGATGGCCATTTCGGCTGATACGCCCGACCGGCCGTTCAGCAGATTGCTGGCGGCCTGGCGCGTTACGCCGAGCGCGTCGGCCAAGGCCGTGACGCTCAGATTCCGGGGCGTCACAAGCTCGTCCCGAAGCCATGCGCCAGGGTGAACGGCGAATGCGCGATGAAGTTGGATGGCCATCAGTGATAATCCTCCAAGTCCATGTCCTCGATCGCGAGGGCTTCGTTGATGCGAAAGGTGAGGCGCCAGTTTTTGCTGAGGGTCAGGGACCAGGTTCCCGCGCGATCCCCCGTCAATCTATGTGCGCCAAAGTTCGGCGGCGCCAGCAACTCATCCTCCGCCGTGATCGCATCGATATAGGCCAAGATATTGGTGATCCGACCCACCAGCGCGGCAGGCAGGCCTTTGGCTTTTCCCGTCTCCGCGAACTGCCGCAATGCCTTGTGTCGGATGCTCTCGATCTCCACACCGATGAATGTCGCGCCGGTTTTGTCTAGTGTCAAGTTACGGTTGACGAAAGCGAAGCTTAGGCCGTTGCCGTATTCAACCCCAGCGCCTTAAGCGTTGCGGCGACCGAGGCGTCCTGCTCGGCCTGGTAAAGCGTCATTTCGTCCAGCACCGACCGGCCCAGGGCCTGTTCGAAATCGGCCTTGGCCGGGTCCACGGCATAGGCGGTCCCGCGCGCCTCGGCGCCCAGGTTGGACTGGAAGATGCCCGCCGCGCTGACGGGCAGGAAATCCTCATAGGTGATGGGTTCGGCGACCACATGGCCCAGGGTGATCAGGGCTTCCAGATCGGCGGTCTCGGCGCGGGCGGCCAGGCCCTGCGGCGTGGCGCGATAGCGGAACCAGGCCAGACCGGTCCGGCGCAGGGCGGTCCAGTCGTCGGGGAGGGCCGCGAAATCCTTGCTCGCCAGGGCCGCGTCATACAGGGCGCGACCGGCGGGGGTCAGGGCGCAGCCCCGCTGCTCGATCTCGCCGAACCGGGCGGTGTGGACCCCCTGAACAGCGCCGTCCGCGCCGGGGAAGGCGATGGCCTCCTGCAGGGCCTTGAAACTGGTCTGGCGCAGCAGGATGGGGCAGGCGCGGGCAGGCGGCCCCTCGATCGTCTCCTTGGGCGTAATGCCCCGTTCGGGCATGGCGGCCTGGGCCGCGTCAATGTCCAGGGTGCGGGGCGTCAGATGGTTGATATGCGGACCCTTGAAGCTGACCACGTCCGCAATCAGCCGGTGGGCGGCGACCAGGCGTTCATAGGTGGCGGCGCTGACCGTCGCCTCGGCGTGCCAGCGGAAGGTCTCCAGCAGTTCGGCCACAAAACGGTCGGCCTGATCCTCGTCCAGGCCGCCGGCGGTCTCGGCCGTTTCGATCAGAGCCCGTGCGCCGGGCGTAAAGATGTCGCGCCGGGCCAGGGCGGCGGCCGCCTCCTGACGCAGGGCGTTGTCCTCGATCAGCTCCAGCCGCAGCAGGGAGCAGAAAACCCGGAAGGGATTGCGCGCCAGGGCCGCGGGATCGACCGGGCGGAAGGCGGTCGAATGGACCGGCACCCCCGCCGGGGCCAGATTGTAATAGCTGACGGGCGCCATGCCCATGACCGCAAAGGCGCGGGCGATGGTGGCCAGTTCGTCCGCCGTGCCGACGCGAATGGCGCCGTGACGTTCTTCCGACAGGCGCGCCAGTTCGCCCGCCGCGGCAAGACGCTCCGCTCCGGCTGGATCGGCCTTCAGCGCCTGGGCGTTGACCTCGGCCACCAGGGTCAGAAGCTCGCCGTACTGCGGCACCTCGGCCCGGTACATGGCGGACAGGGCGGCCGAGAAACGGCTGCGGATCTCATCGGGGTGGACGAAGGCGGACATGAGCGGCTCCCTGGATCTTTTCGCCGTTCCCTACGCCTGTCGGCAGCCGACGCCTAGTCGGCGGCCGCAGGACATTTCGCCTGATACGGGGTGATCAGGCCTCGACGCCGACCCCGATGGGGCAGACCACGCCGGTGCCGCCGATGCCGCAGTAGCCGGCCGGGTTCTTGGCCAGATAGCCCTGGTGGTAGGCCTCGGCGTAGAAATACTCGCCTGCCGGTTCGATCTCGGTGGTGATCGTCCCGCGTCCCGCCGCCGTCAGGGCCGCCTGATAGGCGTCGCGCGACGCCTCGGCTTCGGCCTGCTGATCGGCGTTCAGAGTGTAGATGGCCGAGCGGTAGGTGGTGCCCACGTCATTGCCCTGGCGCATACCCTGGGTCGGGTCGTGGTTCTCCCAGAAGGCCTTCAGCAGTTCGGCGTAGGTGACGACCTTGGGATCGAACACCACCTTGACCACCTCGGTATGGCCGGTGCGGCCGGTGCAGGTCTCTTCATAGGTCGGATTGGGCGTGATCCCGCCGGAATAGCCCGCCGAGGTGACCCAGACGCCCGGCAACGACCAGAAGATCCGCTCGACGCCCCAGAAACAGCCCATGCCGAAGACGGCCGTCTGGAAGCCCTCGGGATAGGGCCCCTTCAGCGGATGGCCGCTGACAAAATGGTTTTCGTCGGTCGCCAGGGGCTCGGCGCGGCCGGGCAGGGCGGTCTCGGCGGTGGGCAGTTCGGCGCTTTTCTTGAACAGCATCTGAGGGGCCTTCGTAAGGAAAATGACTTCTGCCCCTATATGGGGATGTCAGAGGCGCTTGCCGAGGGGGCCGTGGTGTTCTATCAGGCCCGCCTCCCGCCGGATCGACCTCCGGCGGCGCGCACGAGCTGGCGTGAAACGGACAGGTGGCGGAGTGGTCGATCGCGCACGCTTGGAAAGCGTGTGTAGGTGAAAGCCTACCGAGGGTTCGAATCCCTCTCTGTCCGCCACGCACTTCCTGGATAACCGCCGGGTCCCTGTAACCCGGGAAATACCCCCGACATTACCGCGACTTCGCCGAACCCGGAGACGAACAGCCCGTCTCTGATCGCGGGATCTTGCCTGCAACACCCCCTTTTTGCCGCCTCAGTCTCCGTTCGCCCGGCGACGGGTCGTTTTCGCCTGCCTGGGCCCGTCCCTGA
>NZ_JAUSOE010000153.1 GCF_030656255.1 Brevundimonas sp.
GGCTTCCAGATGGGGCTGCTGATCGTGGCCTGCGGCGACGAAGGTCTGGCGGAAGGCTTCCTGGTCGAGGGCGACGGGCCCTTCCCGGCCGAGAGCCCCGTCACCCTGGCCGATCTGGACCGGCTGTATCCGCTGGCCGCCGGCAAGGCCAAGGAAGACCTGGCCTTCCGCGACCGCGCGCGCAAGGCGACGGCGGAACTGCAGAACGGCCGGCCCGGCTATCGCGCCCTGTGGACTCATTTCGTGGCGGTCAGCCGCGAGGCGCTGAAGCGCGAATACGGCGACCTGTCAGTCGATTTCGACCTGTGGAATGGCGAGAGCGACGCCGATCCGCAGATGCCCGAAATGCTGGCGCACCTGAAGGCGACCGGCCTTCTGGTCGAGGACGATGGCGCCCAGGTGGTGCATGTCGCCAAGCCGGGCGAGACTCGCAAGAAGAAGCTGGCCGACGGTTCGGTGATCGAGGCGCCCTCGCCCCCGCCCCTGCTGGTGATCAGCTCGGAAGGTTCGGCCATGTACGGCACGACCGACCTGGCCACGATCCTGGACCGCAAGAAGGCCCTGGCGCCGGACTTGGCCCTGTATGTCGTCGATGAACGCCAGGCCGAACATTTCGAACAGGTGTTCCGCGCCGCCTATCTGGCCGGCTACGCCGTCGAGGGATCGCTGGAGCATCTGGGCTTCGGGACCATGAATGGTCCCGACGGCAAGCCGTTCAAAACCCGGGCCGGCGGGGTGCTGAAGCTGCGCGACCTGATCGACCAGGCGACGGACAAGGCGCGCGAGCGGCTGCACGAAGCCAAGCTGGGCGACGACCTGCCAGCCGAGGAGTTCGAATCCATCGCCCACAAGGTGGCCATCGCCGCCCTGAAGTTCGCCGATCTGTCGAACGCGCGGACCACCAGTTACGTCTTCGATCTGGACCGGTTCATGAGCTTCGAGGGCAAGACCGGCCCATATTTGCTGTACCAGTCGGTGCGGATCAAATCCCTGCTGCGCAAGGGCGCCGAACAGGGACTGACGCCCGGCGCGATCTTCATCGCCGAACCGGCCGAACGCGATCTGGCCCTGACGCTGGACGCTTTCAGCGCCGCCGTGTCCGACGCCTATGACAAGCGGATGCCGCATCTGGTGGCCGAACACGCCTATCGCGTGGCGCAGTCCTTCTCGAAATTCTACGCCGCCTGCCCGGTGCTGGTCGCGCCGGACGAGGACACGAAACGGTCGCGCCTCGCCCTTTCTGCGGCGGCCCTGCGCCAGCTGGAGATCGCGCTGGACCTGCTGGGCGTTGAGACGCCCGAGCGGATGTAGTCAGTCGGACTTCTTGTTTTCAGAGAAGGCTTCATCAACCTCGTCTTCCGTGATCCGTTTGGAGGGATCGCCGGGCTGGCCAAGGTTCTGTTCTTCAGTGCCATCGCCCATAACCCCGGGCGTGTCATTGGTCTTGATGGGATGGTCTTGTTTGTCCGCCATGGCGGTGCTCCTTAGGTGCGGTAATCCAACGTGCGCGACCCGGCGCCGTTCCCTTTGCGCAAGGAGGCCGTCATGGCTGACGCCAAATCGCTAGACGCCTATATCGCCGGCCTGCCCAAGGCGGAGTTGCACCTGCATATCGAGGGCTCGCTGGAGCCGGAGCTGATGTTCGAGCTGGCGCAGCGCAATGGCGTGTCGATTCCCTATGACAGCGTCGAGGCGGTGCGGGCGGCCTATGATTTCTCGAACCTGCAGGATTTCCTGGACATCTATTACGCCGGGGCGGCCGTGCTGCTGACGCGCAAGGATTTCGAGGATCTAGCCTTCGCCTATTTCCAGCGGGCGGCCGCCGATAACGTGCGCCACGCCGAGATCTTCTTCGATCCCCAGACCCATACCGACCGGGGCGTGGCCTTCGGCGTGGTGGTCGAGGGGCTGATCGCGGGGATGGACCGGGCCAAGGCGGAGTTGGGCGTGAGTTCGGGCCTGATCCTCAGCTTCCTGCGCCACCTGACGGAGGATGAGGCGTTTGCGACCCTGGAGGCGGCCAAACCCTATCTGCATCATTTCATCGGCGTGGGGCTGGATTCGTCGGAGGTCGGCCATCCGCCGTCCAAGTTCCAGCGCGTCTTCGCCGCCGCCCGCGCGCTGGGCCTGAAACTGTGCGCGCACGCAGGCGAGGAAGGTCCGCCGGCCTATGTCCACGAGGCGCTGGACCTGCTGCACATCGACCGGATGGACCACGGCAATCGCTCGATGGAGGACGAGGCCCTGGTCGAGCGGCTGGCGCGCGAGCAGATGACACTGACCGTCTGCCCCCTGTCGAACCTGAAGCTGTGCGTGGTCGACGACCTTAAGGATCACCCGGTGCCCGAGATGCTGCGCCGGGGCCTCCACGTCACCCTGAACTCGGACGACCCGTCCTATTTCGGCGGGTATGTGAACGACAACTACAGCCGGCTGGCGGCGGCGGTCGGCCTGACGAAGGATCAGGTGACGCTGCTGGCGCGGAACAGTTTCGAAGGGTCGTTCCTGGGCGAAGCGGAGAAGGCGGAGCGGATCGCAGAGGTGGAGGCTTACGCGGCAACACACTGAAGCGGCGTGTATTGCTTCTGCCTTCCCGCATCGAAATGTTCCTGATATGTTCCAGCGATGGAACGGGCGAAAACACAGGGGGAAGACAGCGCGGGCCTACGCTGGCTGTTCGTCGATCTGAACGCCTTCTTCGCCAGCGTCGAGCAGCAGATGAACCCGGACTGGCAGGGCAAACCCGTCATCGTCCGGCCGGCGATGAGCGAATACACCGGCGCCATCGCCGCCAGCTATGAAAGCAAGGCCTGGGGCGTCCATACCGGGATGCGGGTGTCGGAGGCGCGCAAGCTGTGCCCCGGCCTGATCGTCGCCGAGGCGCGGCCGGACCTCTATGTCGCGGTCCACAAGAAGATCATGGCGGAGATCGACCGCCATGTGCCGGTGTGGAAGGTCGGTTCCATCGACGAATGTTCGTGCGAACTGATCGGTCCGGAGCGTCTGGAAGCGAATGCCGTTGCTCTGGCCAAGCGGATTCAAGCGGGCATTCTGGAGCATGTCGGCGACTGTCTACGCTCGTCCATCGGGCTGGCGCCGTCGCGGTTCCTGGCCAAGACCGCCTGCGGCATGAAAAAGCCCGCCGGGCTGACGATCCTGAGGGCCAACGAACTCCCCGGCCCGCTGCTGGACCTGCCTGTGTCGAAATATCCGGGCATAGGGTCGCGGATGCGGCTGCGGCTGGAGGCGGCAGGCGTCACGGACACCGCCGGCCTGTGGGCCATGAGCGCCCGGCAGGCCCGCGCGGTCTGGAACAGCATCGAGGGCGAACGCATCTGGCGCGGCCTGCATGGCTTGGACAGCGAGCCGACGCCGGAGAAGCCACTCGCCTCCATCAGCCACAGCCACGTCCTGGCCCAGGCCATGCGGACGCCGGACAAGGCGCGCGCCGTGGCGCGGCGGCTGGTGGTCAAATGCGGCGCGCGGTTGCGGCGGATGGGTCTGACCGGGGCCAGCCTGACCCTCCATCTGGACATGGGGCCGAAGGCTGCACCGAGAAACGCCCGGCGGGGCTGGGAGACGGCGGCTATGAGTTGCGCCGTCGCGCCGACGCAGGACACCTTCGCCCTTCTGACCGCGCTGGACGGCCTGTGGCGCAAGGTGGAGCCTGAGCTGGAGGCTGGACGGCTGAGCTATGTCGGGGTCGGGGTTCATGGGCTGAAATCTCGCGACGCCTTTGAGACGGACCTGTTCGACACCGGCCCGGATCAGGGCGGCGAGGCCCCGTCCCTGCGACTGTCCCAGGCGCTGGACGCCCTCAATCGTCGCTACGGCAAGGACACCGTCAGCATCGGCCCCAAGGCGGGCCTGCCCGAATTCATCGGCGCCAAGATCGCCTTCACCCGCATCCCGGAGGCGGAGGATTTCTGGGAGTGAGCCACCCTATCCCAGCAGGGTTTCGGCCTCGATCTCCGCCACCCCCTAGGCCCGGAGACTATCCCGCGCCGCCGCCTCGGTCTGCGGCGCGATGGCGCGGCTGGCGTCGGTGATGACCACGGCCTCGAACCCTTGCCGCACCGCATCCTCGGCGGTGAAGCGGACGCAATAGTCGAAGGCCAGGCCCGCCAGGAAGACGCGGGTCACGCCCAGGTCGCGCAGCAGGCCGGCCAGCCCGGTCGGGGTGCGATGGTCGTTCTCGAAGAAGCCGGAATAGGAATCGACCGCCGGGTTGTAGCCCTTGCGGATCACCGCCAGCGCCTTTTGCACCGTGGGCGCGACGTCGGGATGGAAGTCGGCGCCCGGCGAGCCCTGGATACAGTGATCCGGCCACAGCATCTGGGGGCCGTAGGCAACCTCGACCTCGGTGAAAGGGGCCGCGCCGGGGTGGTTGGAGGCGAAGCTGATCTGGTCCGGGGTGTGCCAGTCCTGGGTCAGGATCACGCGCGAGAACCGCTCGGCCAGCCGGTTGATCAACGGCATGATCCCCGCCCCGCCTGCGACCGCCAAGCTGCCGCCCTCGCAGAAGTCGTTCTGCGGGTCGATGACCAGGAGGGCGTCTGTGGCGGCGATCTGCATCACACGCCCGCGTAGGCATCGATCTCGTTGGCCGAGCCCAGGGCCACGGGGATGCGCTGGTGCAGATGCTCGGGCTGGACGTCCAGAATGGGCTGCACCCCGTCCGTCGTCGCCTTGCCCCCGGCCTGTTCGACCAGGAAGGCCATCGGATTGCCCTCGTACATCAGGCGCAGTTTGCCGGGCTTGGTCGGCTCGCGGCTGTCCCAGGGGTACAGGAAGACGCCGCCGCGCATCAGGATGCGGTGGACGTCCGCCACCATGGCCGCGACCCAGCGCATGTTGAAGTTCTTGCCGCGCGGGCCTTCGTCGCCCTTCAGCAGGTCGCCGATGTAGGTCTGCACCGGCCCGGACCAGTGGCGCAGGTTCGACATGTTGATGGCGAACTCCTTGGTGTCCGGCGAAATGGCGATGTCGTCGTGGGTCAGCAGCCAGTCGCCCTCGTTCGACAGGGTGAAGCCTTTCACGCCCGCCCCGGTCGTCAGGACCAGCATGGTCTGGGGACCGTAGAGGGCATAGAGGGCCGCGACCTGGTTGCGCCCCGGTTGCATGAAGTCGGCCTCGGTCGGGGTCGGCGTCGCAGACTTCAGCACCGAGACGATGGTCCCGACCATGGCGTTGATGTCGATGTTGGACGAGCCGTCCAGCGGGTCGAACAGGACCAGATATTGGCCGGTCGAATGGGGCGCCGGCTGGACCTCATCCATTTCCTCCGAGGCGACGCCGGCGACGGCGGGGCTGGCCAGAAGCGCGTCGGTCAGCATGTCATTGGTCATGACGTCGAGCTTCTTCTGCTCCTCGTCCTGAACGTTGATCTGGCCCGAGGCGCCCAGGGCGCCGGCAAGGGCGCCGCCGGCGACGACCTTGCTGATGTTGGCGCAGGTGGCGGCGACGACTGTCAGGACCGTCTTCAGCCCCTCGGGCGCGTCCAGGGCGGCGATATGGGCGTCGAGGCGGGTGCGGTCGGCGGTCATGCGGTCTGTCCGAAGCGGCGGGAAGCGTCGCACCGTTCTTGGCGGGCCTACGGCGTAAGGGCAAGGGCGACGCGTCAACCGGCGAGGCCAACGCTGATAATGACGCCGCCACACCGCCTGCAAAGGCCGACGACGCTTGACTTAGAGCCGGAGTCGGTGGCTTAGGTCGGATGCTCTCGCGGGAGAGTTCGGTGCGCCTCGGCGGGCCGACGCCGAAGGCGCAACCGCCCCGGAAACGCTCAGGCAAACGGACCGCGACAGCATACGGACGCTGGAAAGTCGCTCTTTACGGGCGCGCCGACGGAGCAAGGCGACATGATTTGGTCGCCGGAATCTCTCAGGCTTCAGGACAGCGGGGGCGCGAAGACGGCGGAGCTCCGCCACCAAACGCGACCGTGAAAGCCTGAACCATGACCGATCAAGCCCTGAAGACCACGCCCCTGAACGCCGCGCACCGCGCCCTGGGGGCCCGGATGGTGGGTTTCGGCGGCTATGACATGCCGGTTCAGTATGAGGGCGTCCTGGCCGAGCACCGCTGGACCCGCGAGCACGCCGGCCTGTTCGACGTGTCGCACATGGGCCAGTGCAAGATCACCGGCGAGGACGCCACCGCCCAGTTCGAGCGTTTCGTGCCCGGCGTCTATGCGATCCTGAAGGCCGGCAAACAGAAATATTCGCTGCTGCTGAACAAGGACGGCGGCATCATCGACGACCTGATGGCCGGCCGCCCCGACCATGACGGCCTGTTCGTCGTCGTCAACGCCGGCAACAAGGACGAGGACTTCGCCTTCTGGTCGGCGAACCTGGAAGGCGACGCCAAGCTGACCGTGCTGGACCGCGCCCTGATCGCCATCCAGGGGCCTGAGGCCGCCGAGGTCATGGCGGCGCATGAGCCGATCCTGGCCGAGATGGGCTTCATGGAATGCGCCCGGCTGATGCTGTTCGGCTGCGACTGCTATGTCTCGCGTTCGGGCTACACCGGCGAGGATGGCTATGAGATTTCGGTGCCTGCGGATCAGGCCGAGCGGGTGTGGAACACGATCCTGGAAGACGCCCGCGTCAAGCCGATCGGCCTGGGCGCCCGCGACAGCCTGCGCCTGGAAGCCGGCCTGCCGCTGCACGGTCATGACATCGACCCGACGACCAGCCCGGTCGAAGGCGCCCTGACCTTCGCCCTGTCCAAGTCGCGCAAGGAGCGCGCGGATTTCAACGGCGCCGACCGCATCCTGAAGGAACTGGCCGACGGTCCTTCGCGCGTCCGCATCGGCCTGATCGTCAAGGAAGGCGCCCCGGCCCGCGAAGGCGCCGAGATCGCCGACATGGACGGTAACGTCATCGGCAAGGTCACCTCGGGCGGCCCCTCCCCCACCCTGGGCAAGAACATCGCCATGGGCTTCGTGCCGCCGGCCTATGCCGCGCTGGGCGCGGACCTGAAGGTCATCGTGCGCGGCAAGACCGCCGCCGCCGAAGTCGTCGCCATGCCCTTCGTGGCGCAACGCTATTATCGCAAACCGAAGACCGTCTGAGGATCAGATCATGAAATTCACCAAGGATCACGAGTGGGTCAGCCTGGACGGCGACATCGCCACCGTGGGCATTTCGAAGCACGCTGCCGACGCCTTGGGCGACGTGGTGTTCGTGGAAGTGCCTGAGGTCGGCAAGACTGTCTCCAAGGGAAGCAGCTTCGCCGTGGTCGAGAGCGTCAAGGCCGCCTCGGACGTCTACGCCCCCGTATCGGGCGAAGTGGTCGAGGCCAATGACGCCCTGTCGACCGCGCCGGAAACCGTCAACGCCGCCCCGGAAGGCGACGGCTGGTTCGCCAAGATCAAGGTGTCGGACGCTGCCGAACTGGACGCCCTGATGGACCAGGCCGCCTACGACGCCTTCCTCGCCACCCTCTAAGCCCCATCGGACCCGCTGATTAAGAGTCGGCGGGTCTTCGGCCTTTCACGGCCCAGGACAAGACCATGCGTTATCTCCCCCTGACGCCCGACGACCGCACGGCGATGCTCGCCGCCATCGGCGCGAAATCGATCGACGACCTGTTCGTAGACGTGCCCGAGGCGGCGCGGCTGGACGGGCCGGTGGACCTGCCCCGCGTGGCCGGCGAGATGGAGGTCGAACGCGCCCTGTCCGCCATGGCGGCCAAGAACGCCACGGCCGGCGCCGTGCCCTTCTTCTGCGGCGCAGGGGCCTACAAGCACCACGTCCCGGCGACGGTGGATCACGTGATCCAGCGCTCGGAATTCCTGACCAGCTACACCCCCTACCAGCCGGAAATCGCGCAAGGGACCCTGCAGTACCTGTACGAGTTCCAGACCCAGGTCGCGAACCTGACCGGCATGCCGGTGGCCAACGCCAGCCTGTATGACGGCTCGACCGCCATGGCCGAGGGCGTGCTGATGGCGACCCGCGTGACCCGCCGCAACAAGGCGGTGATCTCGGGCGGCGTCCATCCCCACTATGTCAAGGCCACTGAGACCGTGGTTCACGCCGTCGGCGTCGAGACCCAGGTCCTGGCCGCCGCCGTGGACGCCGAGGCCGCCGTGATCGACCAGATCGGTCCGGACACGGCCTGCGTCGTCGTCCAGACCCCGAACGTCTTCGGCACGGCGACCGATGTGACCAAGATCGCCGAGGCCGCCCATGCCGCCGGCGCCCTGCTGATCGTCGTGGTCACCGAGGCCGTGTCCATGGGCCTGCTGAAGTCGCCTGGCGAGATGGGCGCGGACATCGTCGCGGCCGAGGGCCAGTCGATCGGCAACGCCCTGAACTTCGGCGGCCCCTATGTCGGCCTGTTCGCCACGCGCGAGAAGCTGATCCGCCAGATGCCCGGCCGCCTGACCGGCGAGACGGTGGACGCCGACGGCGAGCGCGGCTTCGTCCTGACCCTGTCGACGCGCGAGCAACACATCCGCCGCGACAAGGCGACGTCGAACATCTGCACCAACTCGGGCCTCTGCACCCTGGCCTTCACCATTCACATGAGCCTGCTGGGCGAGACGGGCCTGCGTAAACTGGCCCTGCTGAACCACGAGAAGGCGGTCGCCACGCGTGACGCCCTGGCCGCCATTCCGGGCGTCGAAATCCTGACCTCGCGCTTCTTCAACGAGTTCGCGGTGCGCCTGCCCAGGAACGCGGCCGAGGTCGTCTCGACCCTAGCCGATCACCATGTGCTGGCCGGCGTACCCTACAGCCGTCTGGCCCCCGATGCGGGCATGGACGACGTCCTGCTGGTCGCTGCGACCGAGACCACGCTGGATGTGGACATCCAGATCCTCGCCAAGTCGCTCTCCAAAGTCCTCGGCGCGTAAGGGATACTGACCATGAGCACCATGAACACCGTCGGCCGCCCCACCGCTCCGAAACAAGTCCAGTCCAAGCCCGCCACCCTGACCGGCGGTCGCGGCCTGCTGCAGAATGAAGCCCTGATCTTCGAGGGCGACGGCTGGGGCAAGACCGGCGTCGATCTGGCTGAGCCCAAGACCGATGGCTCGGACCTGGGCGACCTGGTTCGCAAGGACCCGATCGGCCTGCCCGGCCTGTCCGAGCCCGAGGCCATGCGCCACTATGTGCGCCTGTCGCAGAAGAACCACGCCATCGACCTGGCCATCTATCCGCTGGGCTCGTGCACGATGAAGCACAACCCGCGCCTGAACGAGAAGATGGCCCGCCTGCCCGGCTTCTCGGACATCCACCCGCTACAGCCGATCTCGACGGTTCAGGGCGCGCTGGAGCTGATGGACACCCTGGCCCAATGGCTGAAGACCCTGACCGGCATGCCCGCCGTCGCGCTGTCTCCGAAAGCCGGCGCCCACGGCGAACTGTGCGGCCTGATGTCGATCCGCGCCGCCCACGAGGCCTCAGGCCAGCATGAGAAGCGCCGCAAGGTGCTGGTGCCCACCAGCGCCCACGGCACCAACCCGGCCACCGCCGCCTTCGTCGGCTATACCGTCGTCGAGGTCGCCCAGACCGAGGACGGCCGCGTGGACGTGGCGGACCTGGCGTCCAAGCTCGGTGACGACGTCGCCGCCATCATGGTGACCAACCCCAACACCTGCGGCCTGTTCGAGCGCGACATCCTGGAGATCAGCCGCCTGACCCATGAGGCCGGCGCCTATTTCTACTGCGACGGCGCCAACTTCAACGCCATCGTCGGCCGGGTTCGTCCGGGGGATCTGGGCGTCGACGCCATGCACATCAACCTCCACAAGACCTTCTCGACGCCGCACGGCGGCGGCGGTCCGGGCGCGGGTCCGGTGGTGCTGTCGGAAGCCCTGGCCCCCTTCGCGCCGGCCCCGTGGGTCGTACATGACGACGGCGGCTATCGCCTGATCGAGCGCGAGGAAGACGAGGCCGAGCAGGCCTTCGGCCGCCTGTGCGCCTTCCAGGGCCAGATGGGCATGTATGTGCGCGCCCTGTCCTACATGATGTCGCACGGCGCCGACGGCCTGCGTCAGGTGGCCGAGGATGCGGTCCTGAACGCCAACTACATCAAGGCCCGCCTGTCGGACCTGATGTCGGCGGCCTTCCCTGACGGCCCCTGCATGCACGAGGCCCTGTTCGACGACGAATGGCTGAAGGGGACGGACATCACCACGCTCGACTTCGCCAAGGCGATGATCGACGAGGGCTTCCACCCGATGACCATGTATTTCCCCCTGGTCGTCCACGGCGCCATGCTGATCGAGCCGACAGAAACCGAGTCCAAGGCCGAACTGGATCGCTTCATCCACGCCATGCGTCTGTTGGCGGAGGCTGCCAAAGCCGGCGACGTCGACCGCTTCAAGGGCGCGCCCTTCCATGCGCCGCTGAAGCGCCTGGACGAAACCCGCGCCGCCCGCTCGCCGGTGCTGCGCTGGACCGCGCCGGAAGGGTCGAACCAGGCGGCGTAAGCCGCCTATCGGATCGTTCTTCTCTCTACCGTCATCTTGGGGCCCGTCCTTAGGATGACGGTGGATCAGGGCTGAGCCGCGACGCGCCGCAGCGCCGCAAAGGCCTCTCGGCCGAACTGTTCAGGCTCGCCGTCCGGACGGGCCAGCCAGGCCTCGGCGGCCAATTTCATGATGCTGACGGCGGCCCCGGCCACGACGCGGCAGGCGACGTCGTCGGGCGCCATGCCCTTGCGCGCCGCCAGGGCATGGGCCAGCAGCCGCTCCATCCGCTCGTACTTGGCGTGGTCGCCCGCCTGAAGGCTGGGGGTGTCGTGGATCAGCCGGGTCAAAGCCAGGATCTCGGGCGTCTGGAACCGGGCCGCGACGTCGGCCAGCGCCCCCTCGACCATGTCCAGCAGCGGCTCTTGCGCCGGGCGGGCGGCGACCGCGTCGGCGATCCGTTGCGGAAAATCGGCCTTAATCGAGAAGACGATCTCTTCCTTCGACCCGAAATAGTTCAGCAGGGTCCGTCGCGAAACGTCGGCCGCCGCCGCGACCTCATCCAGGGTGGTCGCCTCGAAGCCGTTCTGCAGGAACAGCCGTATGCCCTCGGCCTGTATCCGGGCATGAGTCTCAATGCGCTTGCGCTCGCGCAGGCCTGGCTCGACGGAAATGTCATCTTGCACTTCTTGCATATTTGCACCGGATGCAGATATGCAAGCCGGAGCCCTTTAGAGCGACTCTTTTTTCAGCGACAGGATAACGCCGATGACGACCTGGACCACAAACGATATTCCGGATCAGAGCGGCAAACTGGCCGTCGTCACCGGCGCGACCGGCGGTCTGGGGCTGGAAACCGCTCTGGTGCTGGCCGGTAAGGGCGCGCAGGTCGTTCTGGCCGCCCGCAATCCGCAGAAGGGCGCCCAGGCCGAACAGAGAATCCGCGCGCAACATCCGACCGCCGATGTCCGGTTCGACCTGCTGGACCTGGGCGACCTGGCCTCGGTCGCGGCTTTCGCCGAGCGGTACCGGGAGGCGGGGCGGCCCATCGACATTCTGGTCAACAACGCCGGGATCATGGCCGTGCCGACGCGCCATACGACCGTCGACGGCTTCGAGCTGCAGATTGGAACCAACTATCTGTCCCACTTCGCCCTGACCGGCCGGCTTCTGCCCTTGCTGACGGCGGCCCGCGCCCGTGTGGTGCAACTGGCCAGCATCGCCCACAGGGGCGGTCGCATCCGATTGGACGATCTGAACTATAAGACCGGCTACAGCGCCTGGCCGGTCTATCAACAGTCCAAACTGGCCATGCTGATGTTCGCCCTGGAACTGCAGCGCCGCAGCGACCGGCAAGACTGGAGCCTGACCAGCGTCGCCGCCCACCCCGGCTTCGCCCGCACCGACCTGATCGACAACGGCCACGCTGGCGCCCGCCCCAGCCTGTTCGCGCGCGCGACCCACATGCTGGAATCCTTCGCCAGCCATTCCGCCGCCGACGGCGCCCTGCCCATCCTCATGGCCGCCACCCTGCCGGACGCCCCGCCGGGCGCCTATTATGGGCCCCAGGGCTTCCAGGAGCTGAAGGGACCGCCAGGTCCGGCCGTCATCAAGCCCCAGGCCCGCGACGCCGAGGTCGCCGACTGGCTTTGGCGGGAATCGGAACGGCTGACCGGCGTCCGTTACGGCTGAGCCTCAACGGCGTGTCATTCGAGACACAGCTGTAAATCCACGCCTAATCATGACCGAAGCTTCATAAGGCTGACACGGATCGGCCATCGAAGCGGAGTCTTAAGGGTCGTTGTGGCAGGTTCGCCACGGTCGTCTTTTCCAGTCGCCTACAGGGATCGGCCGGTCGTGATGATCGTTGTCTCTTTGCCTCCTCCTCCCCATCTGGGCCGTCTTGACCTTCGTAACCGCGTTTCGCTTTCCGTCCTCCAACCCGCGCAGCCGTACGCTGCGTGCGGTGAAACGCTGGGCGCTGATGGCCGGGGGTCTGTTCGTCGTTCTGCTCGGGATTCTGATCGCGCCACTGCCCGGCCCCGGCGGCATCCCCGTCATCGCGGTCGGCCTGATGCTGATCTTGAAAAGCTCGTTCTGGGCCAAGCGTCTGTTCATCCGCGCCCAGTACGCCCGGCCGAAATGGGTCTATCCCTTCCGCCGACTCATGCGGAAGAAGCCGGAGTTCGCCCCCGTCTTCTGGCAGCAGGCCCTGCGCGCCGAGAAGGTGGTGCTGAAGCGATCACGCCGTCGCCTGACGCGTACACGCAAAGGCATGCGCCGCTATTTCCGGAAGATGTTCCGCTAGTTGGCGTCTGATTTCGCGGTTGCGTTGCTGCACCCGCTAACCACAGGAACGTGAACGCCGTTCTCCCTCTACAGGCGTATCCTGCGCGGGCGTTATCAGAGAGCCACTAATGCGTTGGGAGGCGCTAAGGTCATGATGTCACGCGTACAAAAGGGCATGATCGCGGGCGTCGCCGCGACCGTCGCCGTTTCCTTGCTTGAGATACCCAACCTGTTCCTGAACTGGTTCGACCCCTTCCAGGGGGTCATCGCCACCATGATCGGCATGCCCGGCAATCTCGCCGTCGGCTGGGCGATCCACGCCTTCAGCGGCGTCTTCATTCTGGGCCCGCTGTTCGGTCTGATGTGTCCCCGCCTGCCCACCGATACCCCCGAGACCAAGGGCATCGTCTTCGCCGTCGGCGCCTGGGTGGTGATGATGGGGGCCATCATGATGCTGGGCGACTACCGAACCTTCTCGGCCGCCGCCGGCTTCGGCACCATCGGCTGGCTGCTGATCACCCATGCGGTGTTCGGCATCGTTCTGGGCAATGTCTACGCCCGTCTGGTGACGCGTGAAAAACGCCAAGCGGCGCATTTCATGGGCGGCGCCACCGCCCACTGACCGCGGCCATTCAGACATAAGAAAAGGCCCCCAGCGACGCCGGGGGCCTTTTTTCGTTCGGCTAAGCCAGCCGGTCTCAGTTCAGGCGGTCGCCGATCTGAGCGATGGCGGCGTCGAGCAGCGGATCCTTGGCGCCGCCGGCGAGGCGGGCGGCCAGGATCTGTTCCGCGGCCTTGGCGGCCAGGTCGGCGGCGGCCGCCTTGACCTCTGCGGAGGCCTGGGCCTCGGCCTGGGCGATGCGGGTCTCGGCCATCTTCTGACGACGGGCCAGGGTCTCTTCCAGCTTGGCCTTGGACTCGACTTCCAGACGACGGGCGTCGGCTTCCGCCTGGGCCATCATCTCGGCGGCCTGGGCCTCGGCCTCGGCCTTCTCCTTGCGGATCTGGGCCAGCAGGGCCTCGGCCTCGGCGCGCAGACGGGCGGCCTCGTCCAGGTCGGCCTGGATCTTGGCGCCCTTGGCGTCCAGTTGGGCGGCGGCGATCTTGGGCACGCCGGCGGCGATCAGGATGCCGAAGAAGATCAGCAGGCCGATGCCGACCCAGATCTCCGCATTGGCGAAGCTCCAGATGCCGTGTTCGAAGATCAGGTTCATCAGACGGCTCCCTTGGCCGTAGCCAGTTCGGCCGAGGTGGCGGCCTTGCCGGTCAGGCGCTCGACCATGGCGGCAGCGGCGTCGGAGGCGATGACGGCCACATTGGCCATGGCCGCGTCGCGCGTCTTGCCGATGGCGGTCTCGGCCTCGGCGATGCGGGCGTTGACGACGGCTTCTTCAGCGGCCTGACGGGTGGCGGCGTCTTCCGTCACGCGGGCCTTGGCGGCGGCGGCCATGGCGCGAGCGTCGGCGCGGGCCTTGGCGACCTCGGCCTGGGCTTGAGCGGCCTGGTCGGCGGCCTCGGCCTGGACCTGACGCGCGGTGGCGACGGCGTTGGAAATCGTATCGGCCCGCTCGTCCATCACCTTGCGAAGGCGCGGCGCGAAGACCTTGGAGACCAGAACATACAGGATGACGAACAGGATCAGCAGATAGCCGATCTGGCCCGCCCAGTGTTCGAACTGGAATTGCGGCAGGCCGCCCGAGCCGTGCTCGGCGGCGGTCGCCGTCTCGGCGTGCAGGTCCGCTTCGACCGAAGCCGGAACCGCATGATTGGTGTGGGTGCTGGCCATGAACCGTCTGCTGCAGGATCAGATGAAGCGGCGCGCGGGCGAACCCCGCGCGCCGGTATCGGCTGATATCAGCCGAAGATCATCAGGATGCCGAGCACGAAGGCCAGGATGCCCAGGGCTTCGGCAAGGGCGGCGCCCACGAACAGGTTGCCGACTTGGCCGGCGGCGGCCGACGGGTTGCGCAGGGCGCCGGCCAGGAACTGACCGAAGATGTTGCCCACGCCCAGGGCCGAACCGATCATGCCCAGGGTTGCGAGACCGGCACCGATGTACTTGGCGGCTTCAGCGTCCATGATTGTATTCCTAGATTAAGTCGTTGGTGGTTGGGGTGAAGAGACTGGTCCTGCCCTTAGTGGGCGTGGTCCAGGTTGACCACATCATTCAGATAGATGCAGGCCAGAACGGCAAAGACGAAGGCCTGAAGGAAGGCCACGAGAAACTCCAGCGCGGTCAGGGCGACGACCATGCCCAGCGACAGGGCCGCGACCGGGAAGGCCAGCAGGCCGATGCCGCCGCCCAGACCCAGTAGGCCCAGAGACACGACGAAGCCGGCGAAGATCTTCAGCGCCACGTGGCCGCCCAGCATGTTGCCGAACAGACGAAGCGCCAGGGTGACCGGACGCAGCAGGAAGGAGACGAACTCGATCAGGCCGACGACCGGACGCAGCGCTAGCGGCGCGCCCATGGGCCAGAACAGCTTGAAGAAGCCCAGGCCGTTCTTGGCGAAACCGACGACCAGCACCAGACCAAAGGTGATCAGGGCGAAGGTGACCGTGATGGCCAGCTGCGACGTCGCCGTGAAGGTCAGGAACAGACCCAGGATGTTCATGCCCAGGATCATCATGAACAGGGTGAAGACGAACGGGAAATACTTGCGGCCTTCGTGGCCGATGATGGAATCGGCCAGATTGTCGATCAGGCCGAACACGCCCTCGCCCGCGGCCTGCAGACGGCCGGGCACGACCTGGGCGTTCGAGGTCACAGCGGCCAGGAAGCCGACGATCACGACGAAGGCGGCCGTCATGGCGATGTGCGAATTGGTCACGGCCAAATCGACCGTGCCCAGCACGGGCAGGGTCACGTCAGGAAGGTCGATGACCTTCTGAATCTGAAACTGATGAATCGGATCGGCCATGAAGCCCTATCGTTCCCCGTCTTCGTCGGCCTCGACGTAAGGATCAGCCGGAGCCGACGTCCCTAACGCCTTGGCCTGCGCCATCAGCCGGTTGGCTGTGCGACGCGCCATGTAAATCGACAAGGCGAAGCCCAACAGGACCCCGCCGATCAAACCCCACGGACGGGTTCCAAAGACCCAGTCCGCGATGAAACCCGCCGCAAGACCCACAAACACGCCGCCGAGAAGCTCGGCGATGATCTTGTAGGCCTGACCCGACACCTGATGGCCGGTCAGCTCGGCGGATTTCTCCACCGTGGTCCGCGCCTCCAATGCGGATGCGCTGTCTTGGAGGCGTTTGATCGCCTCTTCGCGCGATTCCGACATGGGGGACAGGACCTGTGCTCTCAGCGCTCAAACAATGTGTTTGGGCGGGTCTGAATTCGGCGCGGAAACTAATCGTGAGCGGCCAAGAGGTCAAGGCGTCGTGAACGGAGGTTAAATCTTTGTTCGAACTCGTTTTTCGCCGGATACGGCCTGACCGTGGCGATGCGTCGCTGTTCAGGGCCAGGGATTCGGTCGCCGTGCATGGCGATATGTCGCGTGAACGACTAGGTTGCGGCCATGAACATGCACGTCCCCGCCCCCTCGCCTGAACGCCGCCCCATCGCGGTGCGGCTGGCGACCCCGCGCGGTTTCTGCGCCGGGGTGGACCGGGCGATCCAGATCGTCGAGCGCGCGATCGAGAAGTTCGGCGCCCCCGTCTATGTGCGCCACGAGATCGTCCATAACCGCCATGTGGTCGAGCGGCTGAAGTCCATGGGCGCGATCTTCGTCAAGGAGCTGGACGAATGTCCGGACGACCGGCCGGTCGTCTTCTCGGCCCACGGCGTGCCCAAGTCGGTGCCCGCCAACGCTCAGGCGCGCCAGCTGCTGTTCCTCGACGCCACCTGCCCCCTGGTGTCCAAGGTCCATGTGGAGGCGGAGCGTCATCATGACGCGGGCCGCCATATCATCCTGATCGGCCACGCCGGCCATCCGGAGGTGATCGGCACCATGGGTCAACTGCCGCCGGGCGCTATCAGCCTGATCGAGACCGAGGCCGACGCCGAATCGTTCGAACGGCCCGGCGACGCCCCCCTGGCCTATGCGACCCAGACCACCCTGTCGGTCGACGACACGGCGGGCATATTGAAGGTGCTGAAGCGCCGCTTCCCCGAACTGCCCGATCCGCACAAGGAAGACATCTGCTACGCCACCACCAACCGCCAGGACGCGGTCAAGGTGCTGGGCGAGGGCTGTGAGCTGGTGCTGGTGGTCGGGTCCAAGAACTCGTCCAACTCGGCCCGGCTGGTCGAGGTGGCGATGCGCGCCGGCGCCCGCGACGCCCGGCTGGTCGATGACGCCTCACAGGTGGACTGGGCGTGGTTCGACGGGGTTCAGACGGTCGGCGTCACCGCCGGCGCCTCTGCCCCCGAGCCGCTGATCGCCGCCCTGGTGGACGCCATCGCCGAACGGTTCGACGCCACCGTCACCGAGGACGGCGGCGCGCGCGAGACCGTGACCTTCAAGCTGCCTCGGCTTCTGACGACCTGACTGCGGGTTCAAGCGGCAGAACCACGCGGAACAGGCTGCCGACGCCGGGCGTGCTGTCCACCTCGATCCGCCCGCCCATCAGTTGCGCCAGACCATTGGCGACCGTCAGTCCCAGGCCCAGCCCCTCAGCGATCCGGGTGCTGCTTTCGTCTCGCTGGGCGAACGGGTCGAACAGGCGGGCGCTTTCGGCCTTGTCCATGCCCGGCCCGGTATCCTGAACCTCAAACACCAGGCCGTCGCGCTCCATGACACGCATGATCACCTCGCCTGAATCGGTAAATCGGATTGCGTTGTGGACCAGGGCGGCCATCACCTTTTCCAGGTGGACGGCGTCGCCCAGCCATTCCCCCCTCACCACCGCCTCGACCGTCAGCACCAGCCCCTTGGCCCCGGCGGCTCCGCGATAGTCGGACGTCAACCGTCGCAACAAGGTCTCAGGGCGGAACGGTCGCTCGACCAACTTCACCTCGCCGTCACCCAATCGGACCACGTCCAGAAGGTCCTCGATCAATCTCAATTGTCGCTGGCCGGAGGCTTTCAGAATGTCCAGCCGCTCGCGTTGTTTGGGCGCCAGCATGTCCATGCTCATGACCTCGGCCATGCCCAGAACACCGTTCAAGGGCGTTCGAAGTTCGTGGCTGACATTGGACAGGAACCGGGTCTTGGCGGCATTGGCCGCCTCCGCCCGCTCCAGCGCCACCGATAGGGCGGCCTCAGAATCGCCCAGACGCCGCACATCGGCCACCATCCGCGACACCAGCACGCCGCCGCCCACGGCCAACAGCGCCAATATCAAGATCACCAACGGCAAGGCCTGTGTCAGTATCTTCTGGCCCGGGCGCTGCGGCGTCCATACGATCTGGCCCAAGCGCGCCCCGGCCGCATCCAGGATCGGTACGCCGCTCATGCCTTCCGGCGGCGGCCCGGCCCCAGGCTGGAACCGCGCCCCCGCCGCACCCAGTCGATTTCGCAGCCAATCCAGTTCCGAATCGAATGACTTGAACGAGGCGACCATGGGATCTGCGTCCGGGACCAGGCCGCCGGGCGTATGGCGAACGATGGTCGATACGCCGACGACATAGATGACGCCGTCGATGTCGATGAAGGCTGATTTGAACCGGACCGCCCCCTTGGCGTGGGTCGATCTGTGGCGGCCCTGAGCCTCGGCGCGAAGCTGATTCACCAGAGGGCGGGCGGCGCGCACGAAGGGAACGGCGGCTTCCGCATCCGGCGCCGCATCATGATGGCTGGCCCGGATCAGCCGGCCGCTCGAATCATAGCCCAAGGTCGCGTGGTGGCCGTGGCGTGTCGTGTAGAGGCCGCCCATGAAGCGGTCGAACCATGTCGGATCGGTTGGGGCGGCCATTTCGGCGACCGCCTCGTCCCAAACCGTCGTCGGGTTCAGGTCTTCGCCGACGATTTCGAGAACACGCGTCAAACGCAGCGAGACAACGTCGCTTTCGCGTTTTCTTTGGTGGTCGTCGATCCCCCGGCTGACGGTGGTGAGGACGCCGACCATGCCGATGACGACGGCGAGCATCAGGACCAATAGGATCCTGTACCCCGCCAACTCGGATTTTCGTAGTCTTGTCCTCATGATGGAACGGTTAGCCCGTTCAGCAGATAAGCTCTTTTAAAGCCGCTATAGGCAGTTTCCCTTAGTTGCCGACAAAATCCTGCGCGAACTCCGGCGTGTCGTCTTCGCCCGCCAGACTGTCGTCATCGACATCGGCGCTTCGGCCGGGATCCGGCAGTTCGAATCCGACGGGCAGCGACAGGTCCAGCAGGCCCGCCGCCTTCATCTCCTGAACGCCCGGCAGGTCGTACAGGGTGGCCAAGCCAAAATGCTCCAGGAACCGGTCTGCGGTCGCATAGGTGACCGGCCGGCCCGGCGTCCGTCTGCGCCCCCGCAGCCGCACGAACCCCATCTCCAGCAGCAGATCCAGCGTGCCTTTTGACAGGGTGACGCCGCGCACGCTTTCGATCTCGGCGCGGGTGACGGGCTGGTGGTAGGCGATGATGGCCAGGGTCTCCAGCGCGGCCTTGGACAGACGGCGCGGCTCCTCGCGCTCCTCGGTCATCATGAAGGCCAGATCCGGCGCGGTGCGGAACCGCCAGCGGTCGGCGACACACTCCAGCTCTACCCCCCGCCCTTCATAGCGGGCGCGCAGGCCCGATATGGCGCGCGCGACGTTACAGCCTTCCGGCAGGCGGGCGGCGATCTCGCCGGCGGTCAGAGGCCCGGCGGCGGCGAACAACAGGGCCTCGACCCGGCGCTCGATCTCGGCCTCGTCGGGTTGGAACGAGAGGTCGCTCACGGCGTCAGCTCCAGCGGATGCCCGCCCCCGCGACGCTTCAGGAACAGCTCCGCAAACGCCTGCGTCTGGCGGATCTCCATCGCCCCCTCCTTCACCAGCTCCAGACTGGCCGACAGGGTCGAGGCGGTGTAGCTGGCCTGGCTGGGGCCGTCGTCATCCTCGGGATGCGGCGCCACCTGATCCAGCGGGGTCCAGTCGGCCAGCCGGGGCATGACCTCTCGCAACCAGTCGCGCGCCGCCTCCAGCGGAAAGGCCTCGACCCGCTGGCCGGGGGAATAATGGCGCGCACCCTCGCGCCGACGCTGGGTTACATAGGCGCTCATCAGGTCGTACAGGCTGGCGTCGATCCGGTCCGAAGGGACGATCACCGTCGCCTCGGGGTCGCCGCGCGTGAAGACGTCGCGCTTCAGCTGGGGCCGGGCCATCAGCTGTTCGACCGCCTTGCGCATGGCCTCCAGCTTCTGCAGCCGGAACGCCAGGGCGGCGGCCATGACCTCGGCCGGCGGCTCCTCGCCCTTGTCCTTGTCGGCGCGCGGCAGCAGCAGGCGCGACTTCAGATAGGCCAGCCAGGACGCCATCACGAGATAGTCCGCCGCCAGGGCGAAGTTGCGCCGCCGCGCCTCGTGCACGAAGGCCAGATACTGTTCCGCCAGCTGGGTGATCGACAGTTTCAGCAGATCGACCTTCTGCGTCCGCGCCAGGGCCAGCAGGACGTGCAGCGGCCCCTCATAGCCGTCCAGATCGACGACGAAGGCCTCGCGCTCCTCAACCTCGGCGGCAGCGCTGAAATCCAGATTGGGCTGAAAGGCGTCGGTCATCTTGTTCGGCCTACCGCGCTTCGCGCTGCTTGAGGCCGATAGAGTCTACGCGGATCACGCCTGCGCCTCCCCCACGTCCGGCCCCTTTGCGGCGTCCGTCTTGCCCGCCATCGCCCGGAAGAAGCGTTCATGCCCCGCGACAGGATCAAGGAGTTCGGGACTGCGGACGATCCGCGCCATAGCCGCCTCGGCCCTGGCCTTCGCCTTGCCCTTCAGCTTGCCCGTCGCCTCGGCCACGGCCTGCATCTCGGCCATGTCGCCGTTGCAGTGAAGCACGATGTCGCAGCCCGCCTTCAAGGATTGATGCGCCCGCTCGCCCAGGGATCCCCTCAGCGCCTGCATCGACAGGTCGTCGGTCATGATCAGGCCGGAAAAGCCCAGATGCTCGCGCATCATCCGCACGGCCTTCTTCGACTGGGTCGCCGGCCGCTTCTTGTCGACGGCGGTGAAGACGATATGGGCCGTCATCGCCCAGGGCATGTCGGACAACGCCTTGAACGGCGCGAAGTCCCAGGCGTCCAGGGTGTCGAAATCGGCGTTGACCATCGGCAGGTCCTTGTGGCTGTCGGCGAAGGCCCGGCCATGGCCCGGCATATGTTTGATACAGGGCAGAACCCCGCCCGCCAGCAGCCCCTCGGCCGCCGCCCGCCCCAGCACGGCGACCATAGCCGGATCCGGACCATAGGCGCGGTCGCCGACGATGTCGTGGGCGCCGGGCACCGGCACGTCCAGCACCGGCAACAGGTCGACGTTGATCCCAACCTCGCGCAGATCATGCGCCATCAGCCGCGCCCCCAGACGCGCCAGTTCACGCGCCTCCATCGGGTCGTTCGCCGCCCTCAGATAGGCGTTCCCCGGCGGATATTTGGGCCAGTGCGGCGGTCCCATCCGCTGGACCCGGCCGCCCTCCTGGTCGATCAGGATGGGCGCCTCGGCATCGCCGATCACGGCGCGCAGCTCGTCGGTCAGGGCCCGCACCTGTTCCGGCGTATCGATATTGCGCCGGAACAGCACGAAGCCCCACGGCCGCGCCTCGGCGAAGAAGGCGCGTTCGTCGTCGGTCAGCCTATGGCCCGAACAGCCGTAGATGGCGGCGGAGGTCACCGAACGATGCAATCCCGTCCGGCGGCCTTCAGGGCGTTGCAGAAGGCGACCGCGCGCTCGCGCGACAGGCCCGAGAAGGTGGTGCGGTACAGGGTCGAACCGCTGGACGAGGTGACTTCCGTCACCCGCTTCTGGGCGCCCGAGGCGTATTGGCCGAACCGGCCGGCGACAACGGCGTATTCGCGGTCGGCGATCTCGGTCGAGGAGAAGGCGCCGATCTGGACCGAGGCCGAACCCGTGGCGGCGCCGGCGGCCGGCGCGGGAGCAGGCGCAGCCGGGGTCGGCGTGGTCGGACGCGGCGCGGGGGCGGCGGGCGTTGCGGCGGCAGGCGGCAGGCCCTGTCCGGTCGGGGCGGCGGCCGGCGGCGCAGCGGGGCGCGGCTGGGGCGTTTCCGGGGGCGGGGTAAAGGTCACTGGGGCGTCAGTGGTCTCGGCCTCGTCGCGATAGACGCGCACCCCGGCCGCCGGATCCACAGGCTGGGCGTCGACGGGAGCGGCGGTCTTCATCTCGCCGACGGGCTGGCCCACGGCGGGCGGGGCGTCGGTCGAGGCGCGCATGCCCGAACGATAGAAGAAGATCACGGCGATGATCAGGACCAGCAGGACCACCGCGCTGATGATCAAGGTCACCGGCGGCGCCTTGCCCCCGCCCGAACCGACATTGCGGCCGCTGCGCGGATCATAGGAATTGCGACGGAAGGGCAGGTCGTCGTCGGTCGGGGGCGTATAGGCGCCCCGGCCCGGTCGGTTTTCATCATCGAAAGACATGGTCGCGCTCCGCCGTCTGTCCGACGCAGCGAATCGGCGCGTCGAACGGTTAGTCTAACGCCCCGCCGCCGTCTTTCGAATCACAGATCGAGCGCAAGGTCGAGGCTGAACAGTTTCTGGTGGACTTCTATTGCGTAGCGGTCGGTCATACCGGCGATGTAATCGCACACCGCGCGCGCCCTCAGGGTCGGGTCTTGGATGGCCGCCGGCACGGCCCATTCCGGCGGCATCACCTCCGGCTCGGCCATGAACAGTTCGAACAGTTGCGACAGAACCCGCCGCGCCTGGCTGCGTGTGCGGTTGACCCGGTAATGGCGATACATCCGCTCGAACAGGAACTTGCGCAGGATCGCCAGGTCCGCGTGCATCGACCGCGAGAAGTCCACCATGGTCCGGGTCGCCGTGCGCACGTCCTCGGTCGAGCCGATCCGGTCGTCCTCCAGCCGCCGCGCCGTCTCGGCCAGGACGTCCTCGACCATGACCCCGATCATCCGCCGCACGGCCTCGATCCGCAGCATCCGGTCGTCGATGGCCGGCCAGTCGCGCCGCACCTCGGCCAGCATCGGTCCGATCAGTGGCACCTGATCGAGATCCTGAAGCGTGATCAACCCGGCCTGCACCCCGTCGTCAACGTCGTGATTGTTATAGGCGATGTCGTCGGCGATGGCCGCGCACTGGGCCTCCAGCGAGGCGAAAGTGCCCAGGCGCAGATCCCAGCCCGCCTCCCCGCCGGTCCTGTAGGGCCGCACCACCGACCAGGCCGGTTCGTCCAGTCGGTGCGACACCGGGCCATTGTGCTTGATGACCCCCTCGACCGTCTCCCAGCTCAGGTTCAGCCCGTCGAACTGCGGATAGCGGTTCTCCAGCTCGGTCACGACGCGGAAGCTCTGGACATTGTGGTCGAAGCCGCCGTGATCGGCCATCTGGATCACCAGCTCGTCCTCGCCCGCATGGGCGAAGGGCGGATGGCCCAGGTCGTGGGCCAGGGCCACCGTCTCGGCCAGATCGTCGTCCAGCCGCAGCGCATGGGCCAGCGACCTGGCGATCTGGGCCACCTCCAGCGAATGGGTCAGGCGGGTGCGGTAGTGGTCGCCCTCGTGCGCGACGAAGACCTGGGTCTTCTCTTTCAGACGCCGAAACGCCGTCGCATGGATGATGCGGTCGCGGTCGCGCGCGAACGGCGTGCGGGTACGGCTGGGCGGTTCAAAGAAGCGGCGCCCCTGGCTCAATTCGGCGCGTTCGGCGTAGGGGGCGAGAGGTGTCTGGCTCAAGTCGTCAACTTTGCAGCAGCTTTGATGCGACGGGGCCTTTGCGAACGCCCGCACGCGCCTCATATAGACAGCCGTGAGCACCGTCCAATCCACAGAACCGTCCACACCCGCCTTTACGGTCGCCACGCGCGCGCCGGAAGGCATTGTCCTGGCCGCCAGCGCCGCCAAACGCCTGGCCAAACTTAGCGTGGCCGAGGGCAAGACCCTCATGCTGCGCGTCGCGGTGGACGGCGGCGGCTGTTCGGGCTTCCAGTACCGGTTCGAACTGGTCGAGACGGCCGAGGACGACGACCTGCGCATCCAGGCCGACGGCCAGGCGGCGGTGATCGACCCCGTCTCGGTCCCCTTCCTGAAGAATTCCGAGATCGCCTATGTCGACGAACTGGCCGGCGCCCAGTTCGTGGTACGCAACCCCAACGCCGCCTCCAGCTGCGGCTGCGGCGTCAGCTTCTCGATCTGACGGCGGTCAGCGTCGGCGTCGGATCAAGGCCCAGACGGTGACGATCACGGTCGAGGCCAGCAGGGTCGAAAAGACCGCATCCCAGACGCCGTCCCCCAGCAACGCCCCGATCAGCCCCGTCAGGCTGAGCACGAACACCACGATGGGCGCGCCGAAGATGGCCCTGATATTCAGGTCCTTGCGGCTCATGCCGGCTTCCGCCGTCCCTTGCCCAGCCACAGGTACAGGCCGGACCCCAGGATGACGATGGTCGCCACGTCCAGCAGCGCCCACAGGATCTTCAGCCCCAGCCCGCCATAGTCGCCGAAGTGCAACGGCTGGGACAGCGACAGGGCCTTCACATACCAGGGCGTCGGCGCCACGGCCGCCAGTTCCCCGGTCCGGGCGTCGATCAGGGCCGGTGTGGTCAGATGGGTCGTCAGCGGCGTGTCGCCGTGGAAGAAGACGGCGTAGTGGTGATCGGTCGAATAGTCGGTTCCCGGAAAGGCGACGAACTGCAGCTTCATGCCGGGCAGAGCCTGTTTGGCCCGCTCCACCGCCGCATCCAGCGAGGCCCGCTCGCCGGCCGGCGCCGGGGCGTCATAGGCGACGGTCAGTTCCTTCAGCGCCGTGTTCTTCCAATAGGCCAGGATCGGCGTGGCCAGGGTGTTGACCACGCCCGTCGCCCCCACCACCAACAGCCAGGCCACGGTCACCACGCCCAGCAGGTTGTGATAGTCCAGCCACCGCGTCCGCGCCGACTTAGCCGCGCGCACCGTGCCGAACGGCAGCCGCCGCATGAAGGGCGCGTACAGCACCACCCCCGACACGACCGCCACGATCAGCATCAGTCCCATCAGGCCCAGGAACAACATGCCCGGCAGGCCTAGGAACAGGTCTGTGTGCAGCTGAAGCAGGAACTCCATGACCGGATGGCCCGCCACGGGCGGCGCGACCTGGCCGCTGGTCTGGTCGATCGGCTCGAAACTGTAGCGCCCGGCCGGGCCGTTCGGATCGACGCTGGTGACGTTCACCACCGGACGATCCTCGTCGAAGCTCATGAAGGCCGGAACCTCGCCCGGATGCCGCGCCATCGCCGCCGCCAGCACCTGGTCCAGATCCAGCCCCGGCCCGTCCGGATCCGCCGGCGCCCAGGCCTGATCCAGCAGCACCTCCTCGATCTCGTGCGTGAACACCAGCGGCAGGCCCGTGACGCACAGCATCAGCAGGAAGAGCGTGGCGACCAGGCTCGACCATTTGTGCGTCCAGGACCAGGCGCGGAGGGTCCGCGTCTTCATGCGGGTCAGAACTCCGCGGAGACCGACAGGCGCAAGGTGCGCGGCGCGCCCAGGGTCAGGTAGCTGGAGGTCGGACTATAGCCGCCCACGGCGACCCACTGATCCTCGTCCGCCAGATTCTCGACGCGGGCGCGGACCGTCATCGGCTTGCCGCCCGCCTCGAAGGCGTAGCGCACTCCGGCGTCGAACCGAGTCCAGGCGTCCAGCTCGACCGTATTGTCGCTGCTGACCGGCTGTTCACCGGTATAGACAACACGCCCTTCCAGGGTCAGGCCCGCCAGCATCGGCACGTCCCATTCGGCGTTCAGATTGGCCTGGATCTCCGGCGTGCCGGTGGGACGCAGGCCGACCAGGGCCGGGTCCAGCGAACGGGTGATCTCGGCGTCCAGCCAGGTCGCCCCGCCGATCAGACGCAGACCCGAGACCGGCTCGCCATAGACGCCCAGCTCCACGCCGGTGTTCTGCTGCTCGCCGTCGGCCGTGTAGAGGGCGCCGTCGAAATAAGCCTGGGGACGGTTCGCGCGGAAGGCGCTCAGCGTGGCGCCGAAGGTTCCGGCGTCATACTTCACCCCCGCCTCGAACTGTTCGGACTGGAAGGGCGCCAGCACCTCGCCGGCGTTGTCCACCACGACGCCGTTGACCGCCGCCGGCGCCGTCAAGCCCGGCTGGAGCGCCTCGGCGTAGTTGGCGTACAGCGAGATGCGTTCGCTCGGCTTGAACACCACGGCGAAGGCCGGGGTCCAGGCGTCGCCGTCATAGGCCGAGTTTTCGGCCCCGGTGTTATAGTCGAACGACCGCGTCTCGATCTCTTGATAGCGGACGCCCGCCGTGGCCAGGATGCGACCGCCCAGGAAGGACATCATGTCGGCGAAGGCGACGGATCGGTTGTTCACCCGCTCGGTCACCAAAGGATCGGACATGTCGCCGCCGACAAAGAAGTCCGGCGTCGGCGCCGCCACATCGGTCGGATCATACAGATCGCTGGTGAAACCCGCGAAGTCCGAGAAGGCGTAGGCGTTCTTGGACTTCGACCGCACCTGTGACGCCGACACGATCAACCGGTGGCCGACGGGCCCGGTGGTCAGGTCGGCGCGCAGGCCGATGTCGCCCGACCAGACCTCGTCCTCGCGTACATTGTCGAACCGATAGGCGCTCAGCGTCCCGTCGGCGTCGGCGTTCGGATTGGCCAGAACATTGTCCTCCTTGCCGTTACGACCGCCGAAGGCCGCCCAGGCCGTGACCGTATCGGTCAGGTCGAACTCGCCGCGCACAGCGCCGAACAACTGCTCGTCGTCGGTATAGGTCCAGGGCTGGGCGAAATTGCCGTCGGCCGACGGCGCCTCGGGGACCGCGCCGTTTGGCGTGACCTGCGGACGCGGCGCATCGATCCGATTGGCCTGCCAGCCCAGGTCGGCTGAGAAGCGTGCGCGGTCGCCGCGGCGATCCACGCCCAGACCCAGGACCTGCAGTTCACTGTGCTGATCCTCGACCGCGCCCTCGCCCGCACGGCTGACCAGGTTCAGGCGCGCACCCCAGGCGTCGTCCTCGCCGAAACGCCGGGCCAGATCGGCCGCCGCATAGATTTCGTCCGCGCCTTCCCACCCGGCCGTCAGCCGGTTCAGATCGCCCGTCGCCCGCTTGGGAACCAGGTTGAAGGCGCCGCCGACGCCGCTGCCGCCGGGCGCTGCGCCGTTCAGGAAGGCCGTCGCCCCGTGGAAGACCTCGACCCGCTCCAGCAATTCCGGCGCGACGTACTGGCGCGGCAGCACGCCGTACAGGCCGTTATAGCTCATGTCGTCCGAGTAAACGGGGAAGCCCCGGATCAGATAGACCTCCTGGAAGTTGCCGAACCCCTTGGTCACCCGCACGGCCGGATCGTTCTGCAGCACGTCCCCGATGCTGCGGGCCTGTTGGTCGCGGATCAGCGCCTCGGTATAGCTGGTCAGGTTGAACGGCGTGTCCATCGTGTTCAGCGCGCCGAACAGGCCGACCCGCCCGCCGCGCGCGACCTGCCCCCCGGCGTAGGGACCCGGAAGGCCGACCTGCGAGCCGGTGACGACGATCTCGTCCAGCTCCGTCGGCGCCGCCTGGGTCTGCGCCAGCGCCGGCGTAGCGGCGACCAGGGCCAGAAGGCTGGCGCAGGCCAGACGGCGGGTCGAACGAACCATGATTTGCAACGCATTCTCAAGAACGAAGGGAAGTGGGCTCCATACGCTTTGATGCGATTGCTTTGCAATGGCGTACACCGCGTCCCTTCGGCGCGTGATGACGCAGGCCGGCTTGCATTTAGCTACATTCCTAATTAGGAATATGGCTATGAACACCCTGTTCAAAGCCCTGTCCCATCCGGTGCGTCGGCGCATCATCGCCATGCTGCGCGCAGGGCCGCTCGCTTCAGGCGACATCGCCTCCGCCTTCGACATGAGTTGGCCCACCATCACCGGCCATCTCAACGCCTTGAAGGAGGCCGGCCTGGTCAGTCCGGAGCGAGAGGGCCAGACCATCCGATATCGGCTGGAAATCTCGGCGGTCGAGGAGGCCATGGCCTTTCTGATGGACATCGTCGGAACGGGCGAAGCCGCCGAAGTCACGCCCGTCGCCCAAAAGGAGCCCCGTCGATGAAGGACCGCCTGTCACTGCTGGACTATCTGACCCTCGCCGTCTTCGGCCTCCAGGCGGCGTTGGCCCTGCATATCGGTGTCAACGGCCCGACCACGCCCATGCCGATGCACTGGAACGGCGACTGGCAGGTCGATCGCTGGGGCAGTCGGGTCGAGTTCGCGACCTTTCTGGGCGGCATGACGCTGATCGGCTTCATCGGCGCAGCCGGGCTGGGCTTGGGGGCGATGCGCGCCGCGTCCCAAGGCGACGCCTCGCGCGGCCGTTCCCTGCGGATCGGCCAGGGCATCAGCCTGTTCACCTTCGCCGCCATCGGCCTGCTGATGACATGGTCGGGACTGGGGAACGCCACGGCCGAGACCGGCCCGGTCGTCACCATGGCCGGGGTGTCGCTGATCCTGCTGGTCCTCGGCGCCTTTCTCGGGCGGGTCGCGCCCAATCCGTTGGTCGGCGTCCGCACGCCTTGGAGCTACAAGAGCCGCCTGGCCTGGGACCGGTCCAATCGACTGGCGGGACGCCTGTTGTTCCTGCTGGGCGTCGTCGGCCTGATCGCCGCGCCCGTGGCGCCCCAACCGCTGGGAGCCCTGTCCCTGATTGGGGCCGTACTGATGGCCGCCGCCCTCTCGGTCTTCGAGAGCTGGCGCGTCTGGCGCGCCGACCCTGACCGCCAGCCTTTCTGAACCAATCCGCCAAGGAGACCGCCATGTTGATGCTGACCCTCGCCCTGCTCGCCGGTCCTGTCGCGACCGAGATCGTTCTGCCCGCCCAGCCCGCGCCCCTGCATGGAACCCTTTTGACGCCCGAAAACACGACCGCAGCGGCCGTCATCTTGCCCGGCTCCGGCCCCACGGATCGGGATGGAAACAGCCCGCTGGGCGTGTCCGCCGGGACCTACCGCCTGCTGGCCGAAGGGCTCGCGGCGCAAGGGATCGCCACGGTGCGGATGGACAAACGCGGCGTTGCGGCCAGCACCGCAGCCGGTCCGGCCGAAGCCGATCTGCGCTTCGACGCCTATGTCGCCGACGCCCGCGCCTGGGCCGCCGAGGCCGCGTCGCAGGCGGACCAACCCTGCGCCTGGCTGATCGGCCACAGCGAAGGCGCCCTGATCGCTCTCAAGGCGGTCGAAGGCGGCGGCGGCCCCGATTCCAGCAAGGTCTGCGGCCTGGTCCTGCTGTCCGGCGCTGGCCGCCCCGCCGGGGTGGTCATCCGCGAACAACTGGCCGCCCTGCCCGAGCTGATGAAGACCCAGGCCTTCGCCGCCCTGACCGAGCTGGAGGCCGGCCGCACCGTCGCCGACACGCCGCCCGCCTTGGCCGCCCTGTTTCGCCCATCGGTCCAGCCCTATCTGATTTCGTGGTTGCCGCTGGACCCCGCCGCCCTGATCGCCGCCTATGACGGGCCAGTCTTCATCGGTCAGGGAACCACCGACATCCAGGTCACGACCACCGACGCCCAGGCCCTGGCCGCCGCCGATCCGGGCGCGACCCTGAAACTATGGGACGGAGTCAACCATGTGCTGAAGACCGCCCCCGCCGACCGCGCCGCCAATCTGGCCACCTATGCCGACCCGGCCCTGCCTCTGGCGCCCGGTGTGGTGGACGACGTCGCCGGTTTCATCACCGCGCATCCGCAACGCTGACTGCGCGATCCTGACTGGAGCATCGGGGCGAGCATCCCTATCTAGGCGCCATGTCCATCGCCCGTCTCGACCGCCGCGCCCTCGTCTCCGTCACCGGCGCGGAGGCGCGGCCCTTTCTGCACAATCTGCTGACCCAGGACGTCGAGACCCTGGGCGAGGGCGAACTGCGGTTCGGCGCCCTGCTGTCGCCGCCCGGCCGGCTGTTGTTCGACCTGTTCATCCTGGGTCAGGCCCAGGGCGTGGTGCTGGACGTCGCCGCCGAGCGTCGCGACGCCCTGGTGCAGCGCCTGTCGATGTACAAGCTGCGCGCCAAGGTCGAAGTGGCCGCTGACGACCGCCCCGTCTTCGCCGCCTGGCCCGAAACGCCGGACGGTTTCCTGCCCGACCCGCGCACCCCGCTGATGGGCGGCCGCCTGTATGGCCAGGCTGCCGCCGATGCGACCGAGGCCGACTATGACGCCTACCGCCTGTCGGTCGGCGTCCCCGATCCGACCGCTGACGCCCCCCAGGACAAGACCTATCCGATCGAGGCCGATTTCGACCTGTTGAACGGCATCGACTTCCAGAAGGGCTGTTTCGTCGGCCAGGAGACGACGTCGCGCATGAAGCGCCGGGGCGTGATCAAGAACCGGATGATGCCGCTCGACTTCGACGGCCCCCCGCCCCCCTTCGGCGCCGAGGTGCTGAAGGGCGAATTGCGCGCCGGCGAGATCCTGTCGGGACGCGACGGCTCGGCCATGGCGCTGGTGCGCATCGACCGGATCGACGGCGACCTGACCGTCGAGGGGCGTCCCGTGCGCTTGCGTCGCCCCGCCTGGATGGGCGACGACGTCCTCCCCTCCTCAACAGACTGAGTCTCCCCATGAAGATCGCCGACCAGATCGTCCTCGTCACCGGCGGCGCGCGCGGCGTCGGCGCAGCCGCCGTTCGCGCTTTCGCGCGTGAAGGGGCGCGCGTGATCATCAACTGGCGCGCCAGCGGCGAGGCTGCGGCCGCCCTGGCGGCCGAGATCGGCGACCGCGCCATCGCCCTTCAGGCCGACGTGACCGACCGCGCCGCCGTCGACGCCCTGGTCGCCGCCGCCCAGGCCCATTTCGGTGCCCCCGTCACCACCGTCGTCAACAACGCCCTGGACTACAGTTTCAACGGCGACGCCCGCGCCCAGATGACCGACATCGGCTGGGACGAACTGGAGCGCCAGTTCTCGACCGTCGTGCGCGGCGCCCTGAACACCATCCAGGCGACGGCGCCCGGCATGGCCGCCGGTCGGTTCGGCCGCGTCATCAATATCGGCACCAACCTGTTCCAGAACCCGGTCGTGCCCTATCACGACTACACCGCCGCCAAGGCCGCCCTCCTGTCCCTGACCCGCACGGCGGCCGGCGACCTGGGGCCGGACGGCATCACCGTCAACATGGTCTCCGGCGGCCTGCTGCGCACCACCGACGCCAGCGCCGCCACGCCCGAAGCCGTCTTCGACTTCATCGCCGGCATGACCCCGCTGCGGTCGGTCACCACGCCCGAGGAATTCGCCGACGCCGCCCTGTTTTTCGCCTCGCCCTGGAGCCGCGCCGTGACGGGCCAGAACCTGGTGGTGGACGGGGGACTGGTCAGGGACTGAGCTCCGTTCTCTTTCCTTCTCCCCTTGCGGGAGAAGGTGGCCCGAAGGGCCGGAAGAGGGGTCCGCCGGTGGGCCAACTCGCACCACCTGGCCCCTCACCCTTTCGCGCAAGAACGATCGCTACGCTCTCGGGCGCTCAAGCCCTCTCCCAACGGGAGAAAGGTATGCATGTTCCAAGCGAGTAAGATATTGAAACTCAACAGGAGTTCTGTTCGAAAAAATGCCGTGTAGAAATCGTGCAGATTTTTCTGCACGGCTGCCCCGAAAGATGGCTTGAATCGACGGCAGCGTGCAATGGGCTAGGGCGGCTAAAGCTATGTCAGCTGGGCTGTGACAAGCTTGGCAAGGCGCTAGAGATCGTCCTAATCAGTATCTACCCTTGGGATTCGAAGGTCTGCTCATGACTGATGAAACGTACACAGCCGCATCCGACGCGCGGGATGGCACGATCGAACTGGTGAGCGCCTATGTCTCGAACACCAACACGCGCCTGACGGCTGATGAGTTTCAGGCTCTGATCCGCGAAACCTTCGCCACGCTTTCGAGCCTCAATGTTTCGCCTGGCGAGGCCGAGCCGGAAACGACGCCGGATCGTAAATCCAAGGCGGAGATCAAGAAGTCGATCGGCGACGCGGCTTTGATCAGCTTCGAAGACGGCAAGCCTTATAAGAGCCTGAAACGCCATCTCGGAACACGCGGCATGACGCCCGAGGATTACCGCACCAAATGGGGTCTACCGCTCGACTATCCCATGGTCCATCCAACCTACAGCGCCCAGCGCTCGGAACTGGCCCGCGCCATCGGCCTGGGTTCGAAAGGTCGTCAGGCGAAAGCCGCTGCCGAGCCCGCGCCCAAGACACGCAAACCGCGCCAGCCCAAGGCTTGATGATAGGGGTGGGCGCCCTCGCCGACCAGACGAACGTCCGCCCCCTCTAGAACAACGACAACTGCCTGTTGGCCTGATCAAAGGCCGTCCATTCCGGCGAACGCGACGCTTGATCCATCCATGCCGCCACGTAATCCTCCGGCGTCACATAGATCTGGACAGCAGATACGGGCGTGAAGTGAGACCTGTATCCCGTCTCGGTGATCGGTAAAGGGGCTCTCTTCGGGGACATGCTCACCACCTCCAGATGAGCAATCCGGGATCGGTCCTCATAGACGATGTATTCCGGGTTCCACCTGATTTCGATCTCAATCCCGTTCCAGTGGCTGCGAACGATCGTGTAGTCGCGGGTCATCTCTTCCTCTGGGCTTTGGGTTCGTCCTGAACCCTTGCCCTTCGGCGAGAATGGGGGTGCAAGCGCAGGGGCGCCTTCGCGGGGTACCGGCTGCAATGAGCAAGGCGAGTGAAGCTGGGCGGAAGGCGCTTCGAAGCGCGCCAGGGGCAAGGCCCCAAGCTCTTCGCGATAGGGATCGTCACCCGAATGGGCTGAGATCGCCGGCGTCGCCGGAAGCTCAGGGCGAAGCCTAAAGCCCGCCGCGCTCGGCGCGGATCGTCCTGTGCGATGGTCCGCTTTTCACGTTAGTTGTAGGCGTCTTCACGGCTCGCAATTCCTGACCGCCCGCACGAGCCGCACCATTGCGGCGGCAAACCGTGCCTGCACAGCTTCCGGGGTTAGTCCAAGACGCAACCCGATCTCGCCGTAGGTTAGACCGGCGAAACGATGGAGGACGAACACGTCGCGCTGGTTGGTGGGCAGTCGCAGGATTGCGGCCCTAAGGACCTCGTCGTAGCTTCGTGCGCGTCGGCGCTTTGGCCGAGGCTTTGGCGGCTTCATTCACCTGTCCTCCCGTCCATTCCGATAATGAGTTCGATCATCATCAGCGTCGTCGAGCGCCTAGCGGCTAGGCGTCCGATAGGTTCGTGGGATTTTCTTTGGACATCGCGATGAGGTCCAGCCGCGATCTCGCGATCAAGGCGTGGGCCTCGGGATGATCCTCCGTGCAGACGAGCCGCTCTGCGACAGCGAGCCGAGTCACAACCGCCTCCAAACTCAGGGACGCAGTATCCGGCAAAGTTTCCAGCAAGCGCTCGCGCTTCTCGAAAAGCGTGTCCAAAATTCCATCTATGTCGCGAAGCTCCTTGGACCATGGCAACGCCTGTTGTTCGGTCGGGCTGAGCTCGCACCAAGAATGCTCGCGGATCAGCCAGCCTTCCAGTTTGGCCCAGCGATTCTGGAGACGCTCTATTTGGGCATCGACGGCCAGCCAGTTTCTGCACCGACGGGTCGCTACGTCTGAAGCGACAACCGCGGCGGACGGCAGGGCGACGGAAGCGGCAGCAGGATTGGCCGCCCCAAACGCTACGACCGATGTGCCGGCGATGAGCGCGCGCCTGGAAAGTGCAGGCAGGCGCGCATCCTCGACACCCGTCTTTCGACGCGAGCCCATGACTCTGCCTTTCGCTGTATGTTAGTCTATTAATACCAAAACACCCCGGTAGGATCAATCTAAAAACACCATGATCGGCATTAAAGGTGACATTTCGTGCTGATCGCAGCGCAAATCCGCGCTGCCAGGGCGCTTTTGGGATGGAATGGAGCTGCACTCGCAGAGGCGGCCGGTGTCTCGCTTCAAACAATCAGGCGTATGGAAAGCGAAGTGGGACCTGGGCGCAGCTCAGCCGCCAACGTCGGAGCTGTACAGCGTGCTCTGGAAGCCGCTGGTGTCACCTTCCTGGATGCAGATGAAACCACCGCGACCGGGCCAGGCGTCCGGCTCAAACAGAGCCGCGACTAATGGGCTGACGCCGAATCTGATCCCTCTCAGACGCTGGGGAGGTCCGCTTGCGGCGTGTGATCATAACTCGTGGCGACGACCGCCGACCGTATCGCCTAGCGTACCGAATGGGCCGCATGATGAAGTATTGCTTCAAGTCGCCTGGTGCGCCATCGATTGAACGGCCGGAACCGGTGGCCCTCCAAACCAGTCCCTGAGAACTCATGATGAAGCTTCCCCGCGCGTTCTTGTCACATGGATCGGCAGATAAGAGCACTGTGGCCGAAGTCGCCAGGATACTCGGAAGAGCAGCTGTTGTTTACGACGCCTTCGAGTTTGATGTTGGCGACGAATTTAGGGACGCAATCCTGACCGGAATCTCCAACTCTGACATCTTTATACTTTTCGCCAGTCGAGTCGCGCTTGAGAGAGACTGGGTTAAGTTTGAGATTGCTGCAGCGAAGGAGGCTTTAACGAGGCAGGCTCTCAGTCGAGTTGTCACATTCATTATCGACCCCGACCTCGACCTCGACCTTATTCCCGAGTGGATGAAGTCGACACTGATCGTTCGTCGCGAACACCCCGGCCTGATCGCCGCGGAGATTCGGCGGCTAATCGGTCAACGGCTGATCGAGAGAATGCCATCTTACTTCGTCGGACGTCGGAATGAGATCGATCAGGCGCTCGATCTGATCTCCGGCTTCACAGATTCGAACCGGCGTCCACCGCTGTTGGTCTATGGTCTCGAGGGCATCGGGCGACGAACTCTCGTTCGCGCCATCGCGCGGGACCACCTGTCTTACTCGACCATTATACCTTTCACGCTGAAGGCCGGCGATCTTCTGCCCGAGACCTTTATCCGACTTTCGGACGCTCTGTCTCCAGGAGGTGCAGCCAACTACATGGATGTACTCGCAGAGCAGGAAAAGAAAGAGCCCGATGTTCTCCTCGCAGACATCGTTGAGCTCATGAAGATCGCCTGCACCGGCGGTACTCTGCCTGTAATAATGGATAGCGGTGCGTTAGCACAACAAAATGGGGTGCTACGATCGGAGTTTGAAGCTCTCTATCAATTAATCGCGTCCGACCTAGACGTAGACGCAGTAATCGTCGCGGGTAGAAGGCTATACGGTAGCGGCGGCACGCAATTGCCATCATTACGGGTGCCGGAGCTGGACCAGTCATCCGCGCAGAATTTACTCAGGATCGCGGGGCGCGACATGGGCCTGATCTTTGATCGGAACGAGCTGGCGTCAATCGCTACCTATTCGCGTGGATACCCGCCAGCCGTCCGATTCGCGCTGGACGAGGTGCGCGTCAGGGGTGTCCCACACGTCGTTGCGAACCAGCGCGCCCTGGTAAACTTCAGCGCTGAATTGTTCCTTCGACAGCTGAGGCAAACCAGCTCGATTACTAAGACCATGGAAACGATGTTGGTGGTCTTTTCAGCCTTCAGTCCGTTGCCTCTGAGCGTCGTCGCGGAGTATTGCGGAGTTTCTGGCGACGAGGCGAATGAGAACATCGATCATCTCCTCGACCTTGCCTTCATCCTTCCTGACGGCATTCATTTCCGTATCTCCGAGCCCCTGCGAGACGCCGCATATCGAGCCTTCGATGGGTTGAGGATAGACAGTTCGCGAATAGCCGATCTTTTGGATAGCTATCTCAGAGACGAACCTGACGACGATGCCCGGCTCAATCTGGGGCAGACGATCTTCAGGGCGAGCTTGCTATCGGGATCCGGATCGAAGTCCCGTTTCGCCGTAGGGTTTGCAGCTGATCTGATCCAGGTAGCCACACAGAGCTATCACGACCAGGATTACGATTTGGCGATCCGCTACGGAGCGTCGGCGCTTGAAGCGAGACCCGATAACGTTGACGTCAGGCGCTACGTAGCGCAGGCCCTCATCCGGCGGGAGCGCTATCCCGAGGCGGAGGCACACATCGACGCTTTAGTGAATTTGGGAGAGTTGAAAGAGGCGTTTTACATCCGAGGTTTCGCGGCGCGGCGCAAGCGGGAGTACCCCGACGCGATCGAGGCGTACAAGAAGAGCCTGGCCTATGGCCGAGGGGGTGTTGCGATTCACCGGGAGTTGGCTAGCAGCTACTTCGAAATAGGCGACCTGCCGACGGCTGAACATCACATCCGACAGGCAGAGGAAAGATCTCCTCACAACCGCTACGTCGTAGATCTCCGTTGCACTATAGCTCTTCGCCTTGGTGATCTGGAAACCGCTGAGCGCACACTCACTATACTTGAGCGGGTTGATCCAAGCGGCTTCTCCGACCATCGCCGGTCAACGTTTGAACAGGCCAGGGGAGAGCCCGGAGCAGCTCTGGAGTACGCGGAATCCGCGAATCGGAAAATCGCTCACCCTGCCTTCGAAGTCATGGCGAACTTGGCAAACTGCCAGATCGAGGCGGACCAAGCCGCATCTGCTGTTTCGACTTTGACTAGTATCCA